>MHSK01000038.1 GCA_001821295.1 Candidatus Taylorbacteria bacterium RIFCSPLOWO2_12_FULL_43_20 | reverse complement strand
CCTTTCTTTTTCATGCCTTTCTACTGTCAACTGTACACTAACCCAGTGCATTGGTTTGACTTTTAGTACCAGATAGTGTAATATAAAAGTTAGATTTAAACTCATCGTGAGCTTAAACAGCACATTTAAAATATAACCCACAAGGAGGTCACATAAATGAAGACTCTTTATGTATTTGACAATGATGGTACACTTTACGATGATGCGGGCACTCAAAAGCAATTTATGGAAATTTTCTATAGATACGCTTCTGGGTTGCTTGCAACATCTCAAGAGAATGTAGCGACGATAATACATTCTCTTAAAACTAAGCATGGTACTGAATTTTCCTTGATAGCACTCATGAGGGAATTCAATATCAATTATGAAGATATGGTCAATAACACATATCTTCAAGTGACACTTGGTGAATGTGGTATTGTTTCACCAGACATTGTCCGATATCAAACATTAAGTCAAATCATTGGACCGAAAGTTGTATTTACTAACAATCCCTCTGCCTTTGCCAAGAAAGTCCTTTCTTATACTGGACTTACCGAGCTGTTCAGTGACTTTATTGGCATGGAAGAGCTGGAATTTTCTGGTAAACCAAGTATTCGTTCCTTTGAAATTATTGAGAATCATCATCGTGGATTTGATCAGATCATCTTTGTTGATGATTTGGTTAAAAACCTTGATGTTGCAAAGCAGCGAGGCTGGAAGACAGTTTGGTACAATCCAATCGGCGTCAGTACAGAATTGGAACATAGGCATTTGTTCATCAGTTCTTTCGGGGAACTTTTGAAAGTTACTTGATAATAATTATGGGAGGTGGTAACACCTCCCTTTTTTTATAATTAGTGTATAATTGGTAATGTGTTAAAAAAATCATATGTTAAAAAATAATTTTAATAATTCAAAACTTATTATTTTTGATTTAGATGGTACTATACTGCATAATCCTGCGTTTTATCAAAATGCGTATTCTGAATCTCTTGAAATGTTGGTAGCAGAAAAAAGAGGTGATTATGGGGTAGAAATATTAAATCAGTGCAGAAAAAATCTTGAAGGCAAAGGTGAACTGTCTTTGTTTTTACTAAATATTCCTTTTATAGATTGGGTAGAAAAACTAACGGAAACAAATTTAGAAATGATAACCCCTGATCTAGAATTGGTAGAAAAAATGAGAAAAATAGATGCTATAAAAGTTATTTATACGGGGTCACCTCTTGTAATGGCTCATCGTATTATTGAAAAAATGGGATTTTCTATTGACGATTTTAATCTCATAATCGGCTGGGAAGAGCCAGAATTTTTTCCAACCAAATGGACTTCTTCTCCCTTGATATTTAAAAAAATTATGAATCAATTTGCTTGCAGTCCAAAGGAAACTTTGGCGGTGGGGGATGTATGGAGTACGGATTTATTACCAGCCCAATCTATTGGTATCAAAACCGTACAAATTAATACGAAGACCAGTAATTCTGATTTTCACTTTAAAACGATTGAAGAATTTTTAAATTTCTGTACAACAACACCTTGAAATAATTAAGTAAATATGGTATACTTTGTCAAAGTTAGTACATTTAAATTACACCACTAGAAAAGGAGATCGATAATATGTTGGATCGCTTCTTAGAAGAAAATCGTTTAGTCATCGAAAAACAGTTCACTGAAGGAAGTCGATGCCAAGGAGTCTACTTGGTAAAAAAAGACCACACGCCGATGATCCTGAAGATTTCTGATATTCCTTCAGAAATGGCGGAAATTGAAAGAAATCTTACCGGCTATCGATCCACGCAAGAGCTCGGACTGGACTTTTTTGTGCCAGAAATGTTTCTTGCTGGTCAACAGGGAAAATTTACCTTTATTCTCATGGAATATTTGGGTGAGAATTTCAAATCTTTTATGTTGCGAGCTGGTGGCATAAAAGATTATATGGTACTTATCAATTGTCTAAGGAGGGTTTACCAAAAATCGATACACAAGATAAACCATGAGGTCTTAGCAAACCAATTGGATATTTTCCGGGAGTTGTTAAAAACATCCAAGCATGATTCGATGGCCAACTATCCAATTAGAGAAATCGACCTTGAGAGATTGATTCACATGTTCGATTTCACGCTGAGGCAATTTGCTTTTTCGTGTTGGGATTTCCAGCCCGATAACCTTTTTTTAAAAAATGGTGTGTTAAAGCATGCTGATCCTCAAGATAAGGTGATTGGTATTCCAGTTGTTGATATTGGCATTATTGCTGGAATAATTCGCGATGTTGAGAAGTTGCCGAAGGGTGATTCTGGATATGAACTTCTTTTTGGATTTGCAATCGCCGAAGTTGGACAGTTGCTTGAGTTGTCATATAATCAATCTCAAGCATTTTTCCATTTGGCTCGCTTGTTGCAGTTACTCAAAGGCGTAAAATACCGTCACCTCGAGGCGAGGTTCGAACTTGCGAATAGATTTGCGTACATGGCGCAAGAGAGGTTTCAACTTCTCTGTAGCTTGCTTTCATAGCGAGAACTAATCCACTTTTGTGTGAATCTTAGGAGGGAATTAAAAACTCCCTCCTTTTTATTTCTTTCTAAAAATATTATAATCAAGAAAATGAGTTTTAATAAAAAAATTACTGTTTTATCTACATTTACTGAAGACAAAGTAATTGATGATATAAATAAAATAGCCAAAACTCAAAAAGGTGGGCCAGCTTTTTATATTGCCAATGTGTTTAAGCATGAAAAATTAGCTTTTGATGTTGTAAAAACCCCGACTGTAAAAATAGAAATTAAATTAAAAAAAAATTTAGAAATTGGTAAAGTGAAAACAATGCCTAAAACAAAAAAAGTTGATTTTGATAAAATGAACAGTGAATTTATGGTGATTTCTACTATTTTGAAAGAATTTAATTTAAGCGGTATCTCTAAATATAAAGGCAAAGTTTTTCTTGATATTCAGGGGTACGTAAGAGATAGGAAAAATTTTGTAGGCAAAATATTATTTCATTCAAGTAGTGAGATTGCTACTTCAATTTTCTGTCTGAAAGGTACAGAGGAAGAAGTTGGCTATTTACCAAAAGATTTCATAAAAACTCAAAAAAAGAAAATCCTCATTGTAACAAAAGGAAGCAAAGGGTGCGAAGCATTTATTCTTGGAAAAAAGTATGTTATCAAACCAAAAAGAATATCGAATCCCAAAAATACTATCGGAGCAGGAGATACTTTTTTTGCTCATTTTATAGCATATTTATGCAAGGACAACGACTTCGTAGAGGGGCTACGGTATGCCACAGAAAAAACTTCAATTTTTTTGGAGAGAAAAGTTTGATATAATCAAATCTATGCAAAATAAACTACAAAAAATCTTTAAAAAGAAAAATAAAATTGTTATCGGGGCATTGCATTTTTCCCACTTACTCGGCTATCCTAAATTTGCTGGATTTAAAAAAATACTTAAAGACGCAGTGAGTGATTTACGTGCGTTGGAAAACGGTGGTGTGGATGGTATTATTTTGGAAAATAATTATGGTCTATCGCCAGAATTTGTTGATACTCCAGTTGCGATATCAATGGGCTATTTGATAGGAGAGATAAAGAAAATGACAAAACTGTCATTAGGAGTTGATGTTTTATGGAATGATTACAAAACTGCTTTTGCTCTTGCGAAAACCTATGACCTGCAATTTATTCGTGTACCAGTATTTGTTGATACGGTAAAACCGTATTGTGGAAAAATCGTTGGTGATGCTAAAAAAGTTTTAGAAACTAGGAAAATGCTCGGCGCGGAATCAGTTGCAATCTTTGCCGATATTCACGTAAAGCACGCCAAGCTTTTGTCGAAAGATAGCCTAAGTGTTTCAGCGAAAAAAGCGGTAAAAGCAGGTGCTGATGCTGTAATCGTTACGGGCACATGGACTGGTAAAAAACCAAGTGAAGAAGATTTAATAATTGTCCGAAAAGCTATCGGTAATCATTCGATAATGGTTGGTAGTGGTGCGGATAAAGATAATATTTCTGACTTATTCAAAATTGCAGATGGTGTGATTGTTAGCACTTCTCTCAAGAAAGGTGGTGTCAAAAAGGGCGTGAGAAATGTAAAATCACACACACAAAGATTGGATGTTAAGAAAGTTAAGGAATTTATGACTAAAGTTAAAAAATAAAACCTACCTAAAGAACGGAAATAGTACTAAATACCCATATCCTCACGAAATTTGGATTAAAAAGATCGTTGTGGCATAATTCTTTTAGAAGAAATCCACAAGAATTTCTCAAGATCGTTCATTCACAAACAAAAGGAGAAAACATGTACACACTGTCAGAATTAAAAGAAGAGTATTACTCCATCTGCAACTCTCTAGAATTTGGGGTTAAGGGCATAGTTGCGTTTGATTCGGGGGTGGCCGGTCCCTGTGTCGGTGTTACTATGATGACACATGGCAACGAACCGTCCGGATTAGCTGCACTGAGGCATTTTAGAGCGAGTGACATGATTCGCAAACTCCAGAAAGGGAAGGTGATATTCGTCTTAAACAATGTTGCAGCCGCAGAGAAATATTTTGCAGCTTTGGACATTGTTGGCCAAACCGAAGGAGCACGGGTAAGACTATCTGCCAGATTCTTGGATGTCAACATGAACAGATTACCTGCAGATATGCCTGAACGGGTAAACGATTCTCGTTACGAGATTATTCGTTCTAGGGAATTATTGCCTGTCTGGAAACGTTTCAATATTGGTCTAGATATCCACACCACAATATCAATAACAGAACCAATGATCATTGCTATTGGTAATGTTTCAAATGACCTGTATCGAGGATTTCCGGCCGATATCGTAATTCGCAATATTGAAAATGTGCAAACTGGGAAACCAGCATCAGCCTTCTACGGACAGCCGAACACAGTATCGGTGCTTGGTGTAGAAGCTGGCACTCATGAGGATCCACGTTCTTGCAATATTGCTATTACACTGGTGAAATCATTATTGCAAAATCTTGGAATGATCCAAGGAGAGGGACTGCCAGAGCTGGAACTCCGAAAGGAATACAATATTTCTGGTTCTGTTTTCTTCCCAAACGCCTCATATCGATTAGTGAAGAAGTTCACACCTTTTGAGTTTGTGGAAGCAGGTAGCATAATCGCTGAGGGAGATGGAGAACCTATCCGAGTTGCGACAGTATGCCATATCATACTACCACGACCCGGAATAGAAGCGACCGGCCCACTGAATGATGAAGTGATGTTCTTGTCCTCTCCAGTCAAAACTGTTGAGAGTTGAAAACTAGGTGTTGGTGCAATATAGCACCAACACCTTTTCTTTATCCTAAAAGAAAAAGCGTACAGGAGGTTGTCCTGCACACTTTGAGTGTGCTGCCTGAGCGCATTATACCTTCTGCCCAGAAACGATAATGTAAGCTCCCATTGACGAATCGACGAGTGCCTCATCAATCGCTATGACGGATTCCTGAACATCCGGCTGGTTGATGAATAGCTCGTGAGGCAGAATGGCGCTGACGGTTGGATATGTGACTAACGACACATCAACTCCTCGCAGAGTGAACAAGGAAGTTACTTCATCACGAGTATATGCTCGCGCATAGACGTGGATGATTTCCTCCTTTGAATCCTCGTCTCTTGAGTGAACGTCGAGCGAATCACGATGGATGTTGATTGATGCAGCCAATCCTGTTTCCCATGGTAGGAATTCCCAACGATAAGCGAGAGCATCTCGGTTATAGAAGGAGAAGAGAAATCGGCCTCCATGTTTAAGTACCCGAAGCGTTTCGTCCACCACCTTACCGATACTTCGCACATCGCTGGCCGTTCCAAGGTTCATGACAACGAACGACGTGGAAGCATCAGGCATCGGGATACCATCCTCTAGATCGACACATTCGAAGATGATCTTCGAATCCAAGCTACGATTCATTGCAAGTCCATTTGCATGGGTTTGCATGTGCTGGCTGATGTCGTATCCCACAATGCGCGCGAACGTATCGTGGAATTGGAACGCAATTCTGCCTGTTGCGCATCCCAGGTCGAGCATAAGCTCTGTATCGGTCAACTTTTGAATTTCCCGAGTAAGTAGCTCGTGCTCGTACTGCAAGTATGCTTTCGTCGCGAAGTAGCTGTTTTCGTAACTTGCGTCGTAGGTGGTATACCATCGCTCGGTAAGAACGAGGAGGTTTCGCTTGAGTTTCTTATACCATTGATCTTCAGACTGAGGCTCATCTGATTCCAGTGCTTCTTCCTGGAGCTGGACCATTTGCAGTTTGCACGACTCGTTGATGAGCGCGTACAAGATCGATTCGGCAAGATGCTGGTTGAGGCCGTGAACCGATGCCCATTTCCTAATCGCATCGATTCTCCTATCCTCGATGTCTGCCCGGAAAATCCTCTCCCTCTTTCGGCGTTTGTATTTTCCTACCTGCTCGGCGAGCTCCATGCGGCGCATTACGAGTTGCATGATCATTGTGTCAACAGTCGCCAGTCGACTACCGAGTTCTTCAAGATTCAAGAGCTTTTCCATGTCTGTCTCCTTTTGTTTGTGAATGAACTATTTCGAGAAATCCTTGTTGGATTCCTCTTGTTCACACTTATACCACATTTCTGATTTATATGCAAACCCGCTTTAGACCGCAGTGGGGACGCTTTAAGCGGTTTAACTGAAAAATACATTCAATAGAAAAGACGCCACATCCGAAAATGTAGCGTCATTGAGTTTTGCTTGTGCAAATCAAGAGATAATTTTCTTGATTGCATGGAGCGTTTCGTGTTGGCTTTGCGGAAGCACATTGCCAATCACGTTGTTGAGAACGGTCACGACACCTTGGGGCTGAACTCCGATGGTGTCCACAACGAGCGTCATGCCTTTAGTGAAATGTTTGACTTTGATTGAGAACTCGTCAGAATCAAACACGCTTTGGACAAGCTCGTGTATTCCTTTCGGTGTGTACCAGTGAGACAAGAAGAACCCTTCTCGTCCATTCGTCTGCCCGACAATTTGCAGGGCGGAAACCGAGGGAATATGTCCGTCTGTTACGACTCTCTGCATTGCGGCAAGCGAGTCTCTCACGAAGTTTTTCACCACCACTTCTTCATGGGCAGATACTTTGGCTCGAATACCTGCTGGTTGGAGTTCTCCTTTTGAGAGACCCACCCAATCAAACAAGAATTCTTCGCCGAGAATCCGGCTATTTCTGAGATACTCATCGTACCCACAGAAAGGATACCCAGATTCCGGTTCCGCTTTGAAGAAACTCCAGCAGTTATAGACACCGAGTACAAGACGACGAGGCCTGTTCGTGATTTTCTGGCAAATGCCAGAAATCTCGCCAGGCAGAAAAGTCATCTCCACACCCTGATCGATAAACGGCTTTAGGATTGAAGTCCTTGCCCGTTCCACCTGTTGGGGTGCAAGGTCGTTGAAAACAACTTTGGGAATACGAGTGATTTTCCTGGAGAACATATCCTCCAGAATAATCTTGGGGTCACGGCAACCGACGGCACCGCCGAGAGTTATGATATCTTCGCAGTCGATTTCTCGACACGCCGCAAGAGTCTCATTGATCTCTCCTTGGTTATCTGTTGTCATTTCCTCAGTCTCGTATGTACTGGACTGAGCGTCCCAGAAGGATCGTTGACCTTCGACTGTAAGGTTTGGCTTACGCCAACCATCTTCTCCTGACTTACTCATCTGATCCTCCTTTGTTTTGAGAGATGTCCGCGATCGTGGCATGGGTAGCTTTCACCATGTCCTTAGGATCGATCACGATTGTTTTTTGAGGATCACCAGATCCACAAAAAACAGTTTGTTGGTCGAGAAGTGTCGTGTCGACGATCACCTTCGAGAAAAACTCGTAGAAGGGGCACATATCCCCGGGACTCAGGCCAAGATTCTTCAGTATCTCTTGATCGGCCAATGTAACCGACTTGCGTGACACATGAAGAATTTTGACAACTTTTGCGTAGTCAACTCGGCTCATTCCAGCAAGGACGATAGCAATTAAGCCGATCTCCTTGTTGAAAAGAAGAATCGTTTTTGCCATTTGGTCGGTAGGGATTTGTAGCACACGAACCACATCATTTATGGTGATGACCGGCTCATGTTCTAGCACCTTCACCGAGAATCCCTGATTTCGTAGTTTTGTTGTTATTTTTTCCGTTGGTGTCTCCATATTTATCTCCTTTTGTTTGTGAATGAACTATTTCGAGAAACCTACTCTAGATTTCTTTTGCCCTAATTCATACCACAACTTTGATCTCTACGCAAGCCCAAGTCTTCAAGGTAACCGCTCATATGACCAAATAACCTTTTAATCGCAACGTCTTTTCTTTTCTGCCATTTCCACAAAGGCAGGAATCCAGATCAAAATACGGCCTAGATTAACGCCTTCGTAGAATGGCAGCCATCATGGTGTGAGATGGATAGGGCTTTAGTCCCTATCTGGGATTATGTTTTTCAATTGTTCTCAAACGATCAATAAATAACTGCCAACGATAATGATGACAATGGCAATGAACTTTTGGCCTAAATGCTGAACTGATAGTTTTTCCTTAATAATCTTTGGAAAAAACAATGTCAGCATAATGCCAAGAATAAGCACGATGAGGGGTTGATAACTGCCCACGATCATAACCAGCGCGGCTGGCGCTAGGAGAAGCGCGTAAAGTATTCCGATGTCGCCTACTATAGTCATAAATTCATTAAGACAATTCATAACAAGCACGGTTTTGCCTGCACGAAATGTGTTAATAAATTGGGCTCTGTAATTACGTGAAATTATATATAAAAATATGCCGAAAATTGCAAATCCACTAAAACTCCAAAAGATTGATGCAACGAATGACTCGCCAATAGCAGCTTGTTTGTACATTACTTGAGCAAGAGCCGTTAATAGTGGCGCGATAAACATTAAATAAAATAGTTTTGTCTTAAATTTGATTTTCTCACTGGCTCCGAAATTCAATGACAACAATACTGAACCGAATATTATGAATATTCCGGCTAATATCTGATTGACCGATAATGATTCATGCAGAATGAAATAACCCAAGGAATAACCAAACACGGGGATAAGCTGGAGGAAAGGAACTACCGTTGACGTATCGTTCACAGACAACGCTTTAAGATATAGAAGTATTGAGATTGAAGCAATTATGCCGCCAGAAAGCAGAACGGCAATACTTGACACAGAAACTGATAGCACATTTGGCTCAATGATAAATATAAAAGGCAGAATTACTAACGTAAACAAAGTAGAGTATAAAATTAGCGCACCTTCTCCTTTTTCAGGAAAATGCTTAGATAGTAAATATTTATCTACATAATTACTAACACTGAATATAAAGGTGGCCAAGAAAGCAATTAAAAACCATGTCATACAATAAATTTTATTATTTCATACTACTATAAATAAAGAATACCCCGAGAAAGCTCGCGGGGATAAATTCCGTTAGAGATACTGCTCTAACAAGATGAACGCGGGATTTATTAAAATATGCCGAGTCATGAACTCGGCACTTTCTGAATGGCGAGACGTTCAGATATCGAATTCGCCATTTTTGATTCCCCTGACGAAGATACCCCATTCGCGACGATTAAAGAACAGGGTCTTTTCGTCGTTGTCTTTTGAATCTCGAACAGCGACCCCCTGCCTCTTGATTGCTACTTGCACACAGATTTTTTGTGCCGGTAGCCTTTTTGAAGTCGCCATCCTCGACTGGAAACGATTTGTCGAGGAACTGTGTACTATTGCTTGACTTGTTCATTTATCATTTATCTACTGTTTTGGTCTTTTACCACTGCAATCATTTTCCTTAATGAATTTACATCAGGCATTGCTAGCAAAAGAGTATTCATCTACAGTCAGATTGTCAAGATTGACAAATATATTCACTAATCTTAAGACCCAAACCCCAAAATCAATTCATCAACCTGCCACGTTGACGTCAATGCTTTTCGGATTTTCGCGGGTGTGATTTTTTCTAAAATGGAAAGGACATTTTTCTTTCGGGGTTATGCCCTCCAAGTATTCGGGCAAGTGGCGAAACAATGCGGACGAAGTTTTGCGGAAACAATTTTCTGGGGAAAGGATTCCGCAAAACTTCGGCCGATTTGTTTTTGGGGAATTCGGGGCGGACATGTATGCATTATACTGCACCTTTGCAAGATAATGCAAGTCTTGGTATTATATAGTCATGACAACAGGTAAAAAACTTGGGGGGAACCTAAGAAAGCTACGCTTGAAAAAGAATATGTCGCAAGGAGACCTTGCGACTGTTTTGGGTGTTGATCGAGCGTATATCAGCAATATTGAGAATGGTCGAATGAACCCTACTCTTTCGACATTGGAAAAGGTTGCTAAAGCGTTGAGGATTTCTAGTAGTGA
>MHSK01000037.1 GCA_001821295.1 Candidatus Taylorbacteria bacterium RIFCSPLOWO2_12_FULL_43_20 | reverse complement strand
AACTCACCATCCTGAGGAACTCGAAGGAGAAATCCGAAATTACAAAAAAATACTAATATACGACTCCGACGCTTCGGTCGGAGCCCCAACCGAAGCGTCGGGTATGAATACTAATGAATAATGCCCTGCGGTGCCGTTCTTAAAATGTATAAATTTTATGTCCCACAAAAAACTTTATTTCTCAGCCATTGCCGCCTTCGCTCTCGTAGCGACCGTATTTTTTATCGCCGGTCAGTCCGACCAGCCCGACGATCCGGACATTTTACCTTTGACTGCGACATCGGAGTCAAGAATTTCTGATACCGCGTCCGTTGAACATGATGAGAAAGTAAACCCGGTTTCCGAGAGCGCTTTGCCCCCTCAGCCGATTTCGCCTCCTCGGCCTGTTAGAGCTCCAGAGGAGTACAGATTGTCGGAAAGCGAGGAGGGGAATGAGCCCGAAGTGTCAACGGTAAGCTGGCAAATGGAAGTAGGTGACCTTTCATACGATATTTCATCTTTACTAGGTTCTTCGTTATACGAGGCGATGAAGAAATATCAGTCAGAAAGCGCGAATTTCTCTTTTAAGGCGAAGTACTTTCCCGGCATGGGTTATTTTATTGAGGAGATAAACGGAAAAAAGTCAGAAGGAGGCGGTTACTGGACTTTGTATATTAATAGCAAGGAGTCCGTCGTGGGCGCGTCGCAATATATTATTAAAGAAGGGGATTTAATCAAATGGAATTATGAAAAGAGATAAATTTTTTTTAACAGCGGTAGCAGCCTTGTTTTTTTGTTTGAACTTGCCGAGTTATGCCGGCGCGGAATCTGTTTCAATACTAGCCACGGCATCCCCAACACCCTCTTCTTATGCCACCTCTTCGCCCTTGCCGGAAGCGATAGTGACGCCAAGTCCGGAGCCGAGTCAGTCACTGGAACCCTCTCCCGAGCCGACTCCGTCGCCATCCGCATCTCCCTCGCCTGCTTCAAATAGTTCAGCAAGTTCTTCCGGCAAAAGCAAATCCAAAAAAGAGTCTGAGCGACCGGATAACACACGCGCTCTTGCCGGTTCAGAAGAAGAAGATTTTGATACTGGACTCTTATCAGCCCAGACTGACCCCGAGGAAGCGGCTGACTCGGAGCCGGAAGTCGCGACCACCACGGACTCCGTGGTGATAAACCTAAACATTCAATCTGCCACCTCAACCCTATATGCGGGCGAGATGTCTGTTTCCCCGTGCTCTTCCGGTTCGGGTACCTTGGCCACAACAAGCGCTTATTGCGCCATCAAAGCGTCAGGCGTTGATTCACTTTGGTCGGCATACGGCGATGATCTTTTTTTAGAAAGCATGGGCGGGCAATCAAACGATTTCTCCGCCAATATTTTCTGGTCGTGGTTCGCCGATCTTGAGTACGGAAGCACGGCTTTGAACAAGCATATCTTGGAAGAGGGAGAAGACCTGCTCGTAACTTTGGGCAAGATGCCGCTCAAGATTTTATTGTCAACGACCACACCTTACGTGAGTGGCACCACGACGGTTACGGTTTTGGAGTTTGGTTTTGACGCTGATTGGAACGCCGTATGGCTCCCGTCCGCTTCCTCCAGCATAAGAGTGGGAGAGAATGTTTCTTATTTTGGAAATGAAGGCGTGTTCGTTATTGCCGCTACCGGCACTGATCCTTTTTCCGTCTATGCCCTCAAAGAAGGTTTTATAGACAGCAAAGCCCGGACAATTTATCCTGTCATCAATGAAAATTTGCTGCGCGTAGGCGATGATGGCGTACCATCCGATAATGGCGGAAATACGCCCGGTCAGAATGGCTTAGGGGGAGCGGGTGATAGCGGCACTCTTCTTCTGAATATTGATTTGGCGCTCTCTTACTTGGCCGAAAGACAAGCGGACGACGGATCTTTCTCAGCTGATATGTATACGGATTGGGCCGCGCTGGCTTTGTCTGTTAAAAATGGACAGCCGAAAGAAAAAATTAGGCAGTATTTAGTGAGTTTGAATTTTGAAGGAAGATCGGCTACCGATTATGAGAGGCATGCCATGGCTCTGATGTCTCTCGGGGTCAATCCCTACGATGGCACGGAGGTGGACTATATTGAAAAAATTGTCAATTATTTTGACGGGCGGCAGATCGGGTATGATTCACTGGTGAACGACGATATTTTTGCCATTTTTCCTCTTGTTTCCGCGGGGTATGGCAGTGATGATGATATAATACGGAAAACAGTCGCGTTTATTGTCTCCAAGCAAAGCCCAAATGGATCTTGGGTGAACAGTGTTGACATGACATCCGCCGCGGTCCAGGCGCTTTCTCTGGCCCGGAACGAGCCGGGTGTGAGCCAGTCATTGAGTAAGGCGAAGTCATACCTGAAATCAATGCTTCAGGATGATGGCGGATTTTTTTCCGGTTTTTCAACAAGTTGGGCCATCCAAGCCATTTACGCTCTTGGCGAACATCCTAGAGACTGGAAAAAAAACGAGAAAACGCCTCTGGATTATTTGGCGGATTTGCAGGAGGAAGACGGTGCATTTGAATCAGAAGATTTTGACGACGATACGAGAATTTGGGCCACTTCATACGCTGTTCTGGCTGGCAAGGGATTGACTTGGCACGACGCGCTAAAAAAGTTTTCAAAGCCGGGTTTGGGCGGCAATATGGAAGAAGATTCTTCCGGAGAATTATCTGAAAACGGGGAACAATCGGCTGATACTCCAAGCGATCAGGATACGGAGACAGAGGGGGGAAGCGGCCGATCGGCAAAGGGTAGAGAGACACAGGAAGGCAATGAAGAGGAGAGTCGGCCTGTCGCCATTTTACCGATTGCGCATCAGTCCACGGCAGAGGAAAGCGGGGAAGATGATCAGCATGCCGCGGAAGTTGAACTTGTTGAATCCCCATTTTCCCCTGAGCCGGTTCTGAACGCGAGCTCTACCGGTGAGAGCTTAAATGGGCGCGCGGCATTGGCGTCAGCCGCCGGATCGGGTTCGGCATTGCCATTCGGGATCGTAATGATTTTGGCGGGCATAATAGGGCTCTTCATATCATTTCGTCTTTCCCGCAACTAAGGTCCCCTCTTCCCCTCCCTTGCTCCGCCGTAGCTCTTCCTAGAGCGAAGGGGAGTTAGAGGGGAAGTGCCGAGCTTACATTCCTATTCGTGGCATTCGTCTTCATCCCCGACGCTTCGGTCGGGGCTCCGACCGAAGCGTCGGAGTCGTTGATTTGTGTTTTTTACTACCAAGTTAACAGCTAAAAGCTACTATAAGCCACCAAATCTATGTCCAAAAAAAATTTTTTAATCACGACGATACTTCTGCTTGCTGTAGGCCTGCTCGGTCGGCTTATTCCGCATCCTTGGAACATGACCCCCATAACAGCGATCGCTTTGTTCGGTTCAGCGCGTTTCGGTTTCAAATACTCTTTGATGCTCGTTTTTGCCGTTATGTTGATTACTGATGCCTTTATTGGATTTTACGATTGGCAGATAATGTTGTCTGTATACGCCAGTTTTGGGATGGTGGCTCTAATAGGTCTTTGCATAAAAAAACGCGAGCGAGCACCTTCAGTCATTCTCGGGGCGGTCTCATCGTCTTTATTGTTTTTTTTGGTTACCAACTGGGCGGTATGGCAATTCGGAACAATGTATTCGCCCGGCCTGGTCGGGCTCGCACAAAGTTATGTAATGGCTCTGCCTTTTTTTCAGAATATGCTCATTGGTGATGTTATTTACTCCGGAGCCATCTTCGGCGCCTTTGCTTTTCTTGAGAAGGGGAATCCTTTTTTAAAGCAACTCCCATCTTCCTCATCCCCCTCTTCCATTAGAAATTAGATATTAGATATTAGAAATTTTTTCCCACCTTCCTCTTCCCCTCTCTTGCTCCGCCGAAGCTCGCTTCGAGCGAAGGGGAGTTAGAGGGGAAGAGTTCCCCGAAATTTCGGGGCAAATTACGGGGAGCGATGGGGTGCGGTTCACTTTTCTCTCTTCTTTCATTTATAATTATAATTTTAAAATTATTTTAAAATTTAAGATTACATATGTAAAATTTGTGTGCAAGCTAACGAAGCTTGCATTCCTATTCGTGGCATTCGTCTTCATCCCCGACGCTTCGGTCGGGGCTCCGACCGAAGCGTCGGAGTCGTTGATTTGTGTTTTTTACTTGCAAGCTAACAGCTGACAGCTAAAAGCTATATTCGTAATGCTAAACCGTGCAGTATTTGGTATTATGTAAATTGACAACTGAATAATTCTCAGTGCCTAACCCTCTCAGATTCCTGAGAGATATGGTGCGAAAACCCGGTTGAACACTCCCCATTAAGGAGCCGTTTTGGCCGAGTTAATGCGGGATTTTTTATTTGTCATGCAACCAAAACCACAATCCGTTTTTTAAATCTTCTGAGAAGTTATAGGTATTGGCGTGTGAGAGTAAGCCAAGGTACGACTGAAGTGCCGAGTTTAAAGTCACTTCACCAATTTTCTCTTCCTGATATTCTTCAGCTCGTTGTCGTAACTTTCGCACTACCCGTCGACGTGTCTTAGCTCTCGGCAACTTGTGATATGGGAAGACTATATATCCGAGAAAATCTATACCGTGGTGCAGTTTGCGAACACTCACCTTATGAGGATGTAAGGAAAGACGAAGTTCGTCACTCAGGAAGTGTGTGATTTTCTCAAGTAGATCGTTAAACTCGTTATCAGTTCCAGAGAGAATTACAAAATCATCCGTATACCGAGCGTAGTATTTGATTTTCAGCTCATGCTTCACGAACTGGTCAAACTCATTCATGTACACGTTGGCAAAGAGCTGAGAAGTCAGATTACCAATCGGAAGACCTCTTTTCTCGAATAAAGTTCCGGAAGTAGAGAAACTTCCGACGATTTCTCGGAGCAACCACATAGTGTCTTTATCCTTAATTCGCTTTGCAAGCAAATCCAACAAAATTTCGTGATCCACACTGTCGAAAAATTTCTTGATGTCGCACTTCAAGGCATAGCACGGCCTGGTGTAGTTTTTACTCGCTTTCCGGCCCATATCTTCAAGTGCGTACACTCCTTTGTGATTTCCCTTACCAATTCGACACGAAAAAGAAGTTGGAATAAAAGTAGGTTCAAACAAAAAATTCAAGATTCTAAACACAGCATGATGGACGACTCTATCTCGAACGGTCGCTTTATGAATATGCCTAACTTTTGGATCTCTAATGTAGAAACCAAAGTACCGTCCATGTCGGTATTTCTTTTCTTTCAGATCCCGATGCAGTTTAAAAATATTACGCTCCAGATCAAACTCAAATTTTGCCACATCACGCTTACCTCTTTTGCCTTTCTTAAATTTCTCCCACGACAAAAAGAGATTCTCTGGCGAAATTATTTGCTCATATAAATCCTTGTAAGCAATCATGAATGAATTCGATATTCCAATATTTAAAAAATCATACGATCTCCATAAGACTTTTCATGAGTATCATCGGCTCATCCCCAAGCAGGATCGCTTTACCACGTACGAACGTGCAGAAGGTGTATTGCTTGATGTGATGTCGGGTATTTTCAAAGCAAGTGGACAGTCGAAGAAAGAAAAGGTGCCGACACTTGAAAAGGTCAGCGTCGACCTCAATTTGTTGCGTGTACTAGTTCGGCTCATGAAAGATGTTAAAGCACTCGATAATAAGCGGTACACGGTCCTCCAAGGAGAGATTGATGAAATCGGTAGAATGCTTGGTGGTTGGATACGCTCTCTCAAGACCGACTAATACAAAAAGCACCGATCGGGTGCTTTTTGCTTTGGGGAGAAACTTCGGAACGAAGGCCGACACCGACCCATAGTTCTCGTTGGCGTTGTCGTACCAGTTCGTGTCGAACTTGACCTTGCCGTCGTTGAAGTTAAAGATCGGGGCGTGATCGAAGCGATCATCGGCATCCGGATAGTTGTCTCCATCCATCCGTGCCACCAGAGCTTGAACATGGTCCCTACTGGAAATAGGGTATGCTCTCACCCCTGTATTTTATATGGAAGTAGTCGAGAAAACTCGACACCTTCACCAGACGGAAACAAGCAGTGTCTCCTCAATACAACACTCTCTTAGAAACCATGATCTCTAAGACGCTGGTTGCTTTTCTCTTTTTTGAAGAGAGAGTTCGGCGACAGCAATCCGTAAACTACTGTTCACGAGCCTAATCTCATTGTCTATTGTATCAAAAAATCTTTTGTTTATGAAAAGAAAAAGCTGGGCTACCCACACTGACTTGCACTGAGCATAGTCGAAGTGTGGATAACCCGGCGAGCCCCGCCTACGGCGGGACAAAGATTCAAGGACTCAAAAGCGTCAAGCGATCAAGTCCTCGAGGTTCAGGACTGCGGAACGAAGGCCGACACCGACCCATAGCTCTCGTAGGCGTCGTCGTACCAGTGCGTGCCGAACCCGACCTCGCCGTCGTTGAAGATAAAGAACGGGGCGTGATCGAAGCGAACATCGGCATCCGGATCGTCGAACTCGTCGCCCGAGCAGTCCATGTCCAGTTCCTTCCAACGGACGAGCCGATTGGGATGGGTCAGAACGATGGAACCGACAGCGAGCGAGCCGAGACCGAATTCGTTCGAGTCGAAGCACTCGCGTGCTCGACGGACCGAACGACCGCGGTGACGCATGCCGAGCTGTTCGGCCACGATGAGGATGTCACCATGCTGGTTCTCAGCGACGAGGTCGAGCGCGTGCGCCGTGCGAGCGTGAACCCGCAGGCGATTCGGCGTGATCTGACGGTCGCTCCAGTTGTAGAACTTGCGCGAAGCGGCGATCTTCTCGTGGACGAGCCTGACACCGGCGCAGTAACGATCGGCGTCGTTCTCGATCTGCGGGAAGAGCTTCTTGAGACCGTTGCTTGAAGGAATGGCGAACCATCCCTCGGCTCCGGCCGGAAGCTCCGGCAGATTCTTGGCGTACTCGAGCGCGTTGCTGGAATCGAGGTTCAGGATCTCGGCGAGTGCCTTGACCTGTTCCTCGATCGGCTTCGGGCCGTCGTACTCGCGCGGGTAGGTGTAGTTGGACTGCACCTCCTCGTCGGCGTAGCGGTCGGAAACCGAGAGCTCAGCGATGAGCTTCGAGATTCCGGTCTTCAGTTCGTCGCCGCGTTCGTTCAGACGCTGGGCACGTGAATCGTCGAGCTTCGCCTTGTTGTAGGCGGCCTCGAAGATGTTCACGGCCTGCATGCCTTTGGGATCGCGAGACGTGATCAATGCGGTTTGCGTTTGCATCGTCATCATCCTTTCGTTTAACTATCCGAACCGCTCGGACTGGCGACTTGTCTCGTTGTTGAGACTAGCGTTCTGGAAGCTTCAAAAAACGTCCAAAACGCTAGTCTCAAGTCCTGAAATATCAAAGAGCTAACTACATAACAAGTATATCAGATAGTCAAGAAAAAGTCAAGGATTTCAACATGTTGGCAACAAAGCTTAGCAACCCTTTGTTTCTGCGATAGAAGGTCGCGTGTACTTTTTTTTTCAACTCTGCTATAATTTTAGTACTTTATATCTAATTTATGTTAACGAAATATCATGGATTCATTTTTTCAACTTGAAATATTGGTAAATGTCATGACAGCGGCGTTTTTGGGAGGTATTATCGGCTGGGAAAGAGAAGCAAGTCATATTTCAGCGGGATTGCGCACGCACATGCTTATAGCAGCGTCAGCGGCTACTATCGTTTCTCTCGGTTTCGTACTCATAGGTCAATACGAAACGCTTCTAGGCGACGCGGTAAGAGGTGATCCCGTCAAATTATTTGAAGCCATAGTAGTTGGTGTCGGTTTTATTGGCGGAGGAATTATCTTTCGAGACAAAGACAATGACCACGTTCGCAATCTCACCACCGCCGCATCCATATTGGTAACAGCTGGAATAGGAATTGCCGTAGCTCTTCATCAGTTTTATTTCGCTACCGGACTTACTGTCCTTGTTTTTGTCATCAATCATGTCCTTTATCAAGTTGAGAAAAAATACATAAGATAATTATTTTATGCTTTCTTTTATCATCGCTCTCGTTGCTTTCATTTACCTCGTCTATAGGATAAATAACTTGGAGAGAAAACTTGCTTCACTTGATGTTTCGCGTATTTCGTCGGATCAAACACAAACACCTAAGGATGAAGCGGTTGATTTTTCGCCCATAAATTTAAAAAAAACGGAGGATCTTATTAACCCTGCCCCATGGTTGAACGGTTCTGCGGCGCCTGAAATACCGCTGGACGCGAGACAGACGAAGAGTCAAGGTGAAAGCAAAGATACTGAGTTTGTGGTCGGAAGTAAAGTGCTTACAGCCGTCGGCTTGCTTGCGGTCCTGCTCGGCGTAGGATTCTTCTTGAGATACGCCTTCAGTAACGATCTTATATCCGAGTCAATGAGAGTAATATTGGGCGGGCTGGCTGGTATTGTCTCCGCGGGTATAGGCCATTTTCTTTCAAAAAAATATCCGTCATACGGCCATTCACTGCTTGGCGCCGGCCTTGGTATAACATATCTATCCGCTTACGCTGCCTACAGTTTCTATTCTTTGATAGGTTCTTTTCCCGCTTTTATCCTTTTTGCCATTATAACAGCCGTGGGTTCAGGTCTTGCCGTCATTTATAATTCAAAACCGCTTATGGTATATTCGCTGGTCGGCGGTTTCATCATTCCTTTGATCCTTCCTCTCAGCGCTTCTCCCCACGTTCTTTTCTCTTTTCTGATTGTTTTAAATGCTGGAATTCTAGTGGTAGCTCGCTTCAAAATCTGGCCGGAGCTTGCCGTTATGAGCATCGTCGGTACCGGTTCGCTCTACATTCAATGGTTATTCGGTCCTTATCACAGCGGTTTATTTGTTGTTACTTTGGCGTATTGCACTGTCATATTCGGCATTTACTTCACGACCAGCTTGTTGAATTTTATATTCAGAGACAGGGATTACAAAGGCATTGACGGTTTTCTATTGTATTCAGTGCCTATTATTTATTTTCTTCTGAATATTGACCTAATGAATGACAACGAAGGCATTGCTCTTTTTGCGCTGGCTATCGGAATATTTTATATTTTGATATCAACGGTGATCAGAGCTGGATTTAGGGATTTGGGAGAGCTCAGGACATTTTCTAACGCCATGCTTATGATCGCGATGCCTTTCATAGCTGGAGCGACAGCGCTCCACTTTGATGGATTTACGCTGACTATCGTGTGGGCTGTTGAGGCGGTCGCCATGCTTCTCGTAGGTTATCTATTGAATACTTCAGGCAATAGGATTTTGGGCATCATTCTTTCCTTGATTACCGGACTTCATTTTTTCGCGTCAGATCTTGATTTGAATATGTCTGATCTTATTTTCAACAAAAGATCGGCTGTAATTTTGTTTGTTTTGGCAATGTACGCGGTCTTTTGGAAAATCTACAGTGTCATTCCCCGCGAATTTCCGGATACAACAGAGGACGAGAGGACGGCCGGTAGAAACATCGGATCCGTCGGCGCTTTCATTGTGTTCTTTGCGTGGATAACCGTTGAGGCGATTGATTTCTTGGTTGACTATGACTTGTATCTTCCACTTATTTGGATTATCGGTTCAGGATTCGCGTTCGGTGTGGCTTTTGCCGCGAAAGAAAAGACAATCCGCTATCTCTCTTACTTTACTCTTTTTATTGCCGGATTTTGGTCTTTAATTGCTCACTTTTCCATAGATCTCTCCAGATTCCCGTCTTTTTTCAATATACGAACGCTGACATCGGTCGTCTTTGCCGCGGCGGTGATGTATGTTTTCTGGCTGTACAAATTGCGCCGAGATGAAATGACTGATGAGGAAGGGGGAGTGGTTAGCTTTCTCATCGGCTCCGCGAACATACTTTTCCTCTGGGCTGTAACGCGTGAAATAGTGCAGTTTTACAACGCGCGGCTTCTTTTTGCCGAATCTCGAGAATGGCTTTCAATAGAAAATACAAAGAGAGTCACTTTATCTATATTCTGGCTGATATACGCGTTTATTGGTTTAGGTGTGGGAATATTCAAACGGTCCTCGTTCGTTAGATATTTTTCCATTATCCTTTTTGCCATAACCATCTTCAAAATATTCCTTTATGACACCGCTAATCTTAATGATATTTCCCGCTTCGTTTCCTTTATTTCATTAGGCGTCATACTTTTGATTTCCGGTTTTGCTTATTACAAATTCAAGGATCGGATCAGTCAATTTGTAAAGCAAGATGGAGAAAAGACTTAATTTTGCAGATGTCACCACCTTCTTCCTCCTTTCATAAAGGAGGTGGTCGTAGACCGGAGGATTTCTTCTTTTTTTCTCTTCCCCGTCAAATGTTAATTGTTCATGTCAGGTGTTTTTTACTAGCAAGCTAATAGCCAATAGCTAACAGCTAAAAGCTAATCCCCATCTGTTCATTTGTATTTTTGAGCTAAGCTAATATACTATGATGCAATAGTTCCTTTAAGAGCCCATCCACTATCTAATGGCTAGCCGAAATGTTCAAAATTCTTTTGCGAAAATTGCGGATTTTGAGGAAGCATACCGAGGTACGCTGACGATAAATACGCAATTTGCAGCAGAATTTTGAACATTTCGCTTTGCGAGATCACACCAATGAATATTGGTGTGGGGGCAAGCCATGTCTTGCTTCATATCTGGCGGTTAGATCGTGGATGGGCCCTAAGCCAATGTAGCTCAGTTGGTAGAGCACGTCCATGGTAAGGACGGGGTCGCCGGTTCAATCCCGGCCATTGGCTCCAGTTTTGTAGAAAAAGATACAGAAGCACCCAAAGCGTGGGACGCGCGAAGCGCGTCCCACTGATTTCCCCCCATTTTTCCAAACGAATTCGGAGTCCCGCCTTCGGCGGGACGAACTGTTTTTTCGCCAAGAAAGAGGTT
>MHSK01000036.1 GCA_001821295.1 Candidatus Taylorbacteria bacterium RIFCSPLOWO2_12_FULL_43_20 | reverse complement strand
GGAGAAGGAGAAAGATTGCGGCCGATTTTAATTTAACATTCCCCATATTCATGCTTTTATAATAGCATGCATAAAGATTGAGATAAAATGCCGCGCATGCGGGCCATCCAGCAAAGAAAGTCAGTGAGTATAAAAAAGCTGTTTCAGTTTGTCTGCATCAAAACAGCGTTCGAGAGAACGAATAATTGACTTCGGAGTTCCTCTATCAAGCTCTTCATGCAACGGAATAGTTATGTAATAAAAGACATCGCTCTTTTTAATAGCCAAACGAGCATGACTCCCTTTCTGACGCACCTTTACGAAACCTTCACTAAGAAGTATTTTGATAAGTTTTTTCCCGGAAATCTGCAGAGTTTAGGCATGAATTACTTCGGAAAAATCCATGTTCATCATCACCGGAGGAAAAACATGTTTTGAACGTTTACCAGAAAATCCGTCAAAACTTACTTCGACGGCTTCGCGAATGTTGCGAAGAAGCGCTTCAAAAGTTTTGCCTTGCGTGAATATAGAAACATCATCTGCAGATGCCACATAATAACCGTCTTCTCCCTTTGAAATTTGAAAAGTTATAATCTTATTCATTGTATACTGATATATAATACGAGTGTATGATAAATCAAGATCCGAACGAAGAGAGGAGTATCACATTCCATTCACCTTCCGTATTGTATAAGACCCGAAGTACCCCGTCCCGCTCCAATATTTCTCTGTATCTACAAATTCCGTTCACGCCCCAGCCGCACCCTGCGTTCCAAGGTCGGTAAACCATTCGTATGCCGGAATGATAAATACTTTGACGCCATGATGATCGATGACCTCCTTCCTATCCATGGTTACGATCGTAGCAGACGATATGCCCATCCTATCGGCAACTTTTGAGATCGACGACAACTCTCTCTTCATGGTTTCCGGCGACGATAAATCGGTACAAACTTGGATTACTTGATGCTGACCGTCCCTATCTATAACAATAAAATCAATATCGAAGCTCTGCTGCTTCCAGTAGTATATCTCCGCTTCCCGGCGCAAGAGCTCGAGAAAGACCGCTGTTTCAAGTATCCGTCCTCTGTCATCGGAAAAACTGGCGGAAACACTCCTGGCCATACCAGGATCTACTGAAAAGAATTTAGGCAAGGACTTTTGCCTCGATTTAAGCGATGGGTAATATTGCCTGATCTCAAAGCATAGTAAAGTTTCCAGAAAGTATTTAACATAATTGGCAACGAGCTGATGAGATTTGCCATACGCTCTCCTTAGCGATGCGGCGGAGACTATCTTTGAAGAATTGGTCATCAGAAAAACTCCGATATTCTGCAAGGTTTCCCTGTCCCTTACGTTGTATCTGACAAATATATCCTTCTGAACGATATCGCTGTAATACTGCTTGAGCAATTCAAAATTTTCGGTCAGAACTATCTGCGGAAAACCGCCGGTTACGAGATAATCCTTGAGCATTTTGGCAATAAGATCGCTCTGAATGGAAAAACTTTTTTCATCCGGCACAATTACTCCCTTGAAGGACATATACTCTCTAAATGACAGTGGCAATAATTTGTATGACAGATGGCGGCCGGAGAGAACGCTGGATATTTCACTGCTAAGAAGTTTAGAGGAAGATCCGGTTACAAATATTTTGTATTTTTGAGCATCCCTCATTTTCCTGACAGATTTTTCCCATGCCTGGATATTTTGAATTTCATCAAAAAACAAGTACTTCAAATCCGGAGAAAAGTAGTTTTCATAAACGGAGACAATTTCCTCTAGAATACTTGGGGAATTATTCTCAAAGAAGAATGGATCCTCGAAATTTATATAGAGACACGATTGCGGAGGCAATTTCCTCATAAGCAATTTGAGGACTGATGATTTGCCTGATCTGCGCGGTCCGATAATATCAACAACCTCAATGCTCTTGATGTCTATGCGATTGGTTAGATCGCGAGGAAAAAGAGAGTCGTTGAGTGCCTCCCTTTTCCAAAAATCAATGATTTTTATTAATTTATCGGTTTTTTGATCCATAGAACTGTTAAAACATACAAATTATACGGCTTAAACATTGACTATAATTACCGAATTATAAAGTATGCAACTATACTTTAACAAAAATATAAAGTTTATGCAAGTAAGCTCCCTCACTTTCCCCATAGTAGAAGGCCCAAAGTACCCCGTGCCGCTCCTTAGGCCGACGGGAAGAAGGCACGGTTACCGTATAGCCATTAACCTAATACTGCCGCCCCAAATATATTGATCGAATTTCGGTGAATTATTCTTTCCTATAAGAAAATGCTTGGTAATGTTCAAATTTTCAGCCAATTTTCTAAGATTATTTAAATCAAAATCAGTCGGTGTCTCTTTGACCTCCAAAGCCATCTTGTCATCTAAATTTCTATGCTCGTTTTACCGGAACGTCGCATGCCGGTAATAACCGTCACCTGCTTTTGTTGTAAATGATCTTTAACTTCTTTGTAGATTTTTCGTGGTAAAAACATATTTTGTGTTAATTTAACGTTTTTGGTTTTCTAATTTAGCTTTATTATTAGCCATATCATAACAAAATATACTAAATGATAAGTATGCCTATCTAAAAGTAATACTAAATCATTAGTACATTATGGAACATTTTCATCTATCTGAATAACTTTTTTTAGGTAACTCCTCACAAGACCGAGTAATGGCCACACCACAGCCTTCTTTTCTTCTGTCATTCCCGTGAAAACGGGAATCCAGATCAAAATATGGCCTAGATTCCCGCCTTCGCGGGAATGACACCACTCGGTCTTGTGAGCAGTTACTTTTTTAGATATTTTGGATAAACTGAGGATAATTATCTTTATTGATCAATTCCAACCTCTTCCCTTTAATATCCTGATCAAACACTTTCATGGTGGTACGACTTATCGTATCCTTTGTGAATTTGAATTCATATCCGTTGATCACTCCCCCTTCATCTTCAAATAAATCAATTTCTTGTTTATCATACGAACGAAAGAAATAGTATGTTGGATCAAAACCTCTAGCGGCGTTCCACTTCATTCGCTCGGCTATCATATAATTTTCCCAAAGCGCGCCGACGTCATTTCTAGATGTCAGAGGATTGAAATTATTGATTAGAGCATTTCTGATACCGAGATCATAGAAATAATATTTTTTCATCATTGAGATGGACTTTCTCTTGTTGGAAACAAATGGCGGCAGAGAAAACAATATATACAGTTTTTCACATATTTCCAAATAGCGTTTAACGGTATTTTTATCAATGCGGAGCGTTTGAGCGAGTTCTGTATGAGAAACTTCCTGTCCGCTCTGCAAAGCGAGCGCTTGCAAAAGTCTTCTCAAATCATCCGGATTTCGCACTACTCCTAAAACTAAAATATCTTTGAACAGATAATTTGAAGCAATGTTTTTTATAATTTCTTTTTTTGTCTCAAAATCTGAAGCGGTAATAACTTCGGGATATGAACCGTAGATAAGACGGCTCTCCAGCGACTCCCGAAGTTCAATAGGGTTCTTGCCACTACCGGTCAATTCAAGTTCCGCAATCGGAAACATTGTATATGAAAAAAATCTGCCAGTGAGCGGTTCACTAACGGAATTTGCCAAGTCAAATGAAGATGAGCCGGTAACTATATAATTCTTTTCAGGGAAATTATCAAAAATAATCTTTAGAGATAGTCCGACTCCCGTGACTTTTTGCGCTTCATCGATAACTACCGTATCATATTTTCTTACCAAAGCCCCCAGCTTTTCAAGATTTGCTTCTTCGAATAAGATGCGCGTTTCATCTTGATCGCAATTGTAATACACGCTATTTGGCGCGGAAAGAAACTCTTTGACAAGAGTGGTTTTGCCGACTTGTCTGGGCCCATAGATTATGAGAATTTTTCTCTTTCCCAGATTCGCTTTGATTTTGTCTTGTAGATATCTAAATATTTTCATCTTTATTCAACTATTTCACCATTTTATAGTAATTTCAGTGATTTAATTCACTATATTATGTCTAAATCGGTGAATTAGTCAACTAACTTATGTGGATAACAAAAACAGTGAGAAGTCATGATAATGGCGCCCATATCTCGTAGTCGCACCCTACATCTCCAAAAGCTCTTTCACCTTCCTCATAGTAGAAGGCCCAAAGTACCCCGTGGTTTTAATCCGCGATATTACCTTCCTAGGTTATAGAGCTGTTTGATTTCGGTCGCTGACAGCGCGCGGTTGTAGATGCGGACGTCGTCCATAGACCCCTGGAAAGTTTCTAACGTTGTAGTAAAAGTGGCCCCTATATAGAGACTTTGACCTAACACAGAAAAATCACCAACATCCGTAGTATTACTTGCCTTACTAACAGTATCCCAATAAATTGTGCTTGTATTTCCATTCCTGACTGCAATCAAGTGGTGCCATTGATCATCAGGCGGTGAAGAACTGTTCCAAGTTGCTGTACTTTCAGCCAAACTCCCTCCGATATCAAAAGCTATCCACATATTTCCAGAAATATTCCTAGATACCAAAGTATATCCTAAATCAGGAGAACCTAATAAATAATTGCCGTTTGCTCTATTCAAAATCGTGTCAATACTTGAAAAATCAGAAGGAATTTTAACCCAAGCTGAAATGCTAAAATCTGAGGAAAAATTATAGGTATTTGTTGTTCCCACACTCACATAATCCTCTCCCCCATCAAACTCCAGTCCCTGCCCGATTTTGCCGGACACGGGGGAAGAAGAGCGGCTCATGTTGGTAAGCGTGCCCGTATTGCCATTGCCGCTTTTGTCCAAAGTGGTGGCGGCGGTGGCAGAGGTCCAGACGGTGTCCGCCCCGTCCATGGTCCAATAGCCGACTAGTCCTAAATAGTTTTGAGAAGGTGAAGTGATTCTGGCCGCATGGGTGTTGCCGGCCGGCAACAAAAACACTATTCCAAAATAAATCAAAGCAATAGCCCGGCAAATATTATTCATGCCTACATTTTACAAGAAAATTGGTTCTTCGTTAAGATTCCCTTTCTCCCCGTCATTTTTGGTATGAGAGACCACCTCAATTATTCTTGACGAAAGAGTCGATTTGGATAATGTAAGTCTTGAAATCAGAGAAGTTATTTTTGAGATTATGGAGAAAAAGATCCATGTCCAGCTTCTCATATCTATGGACAATCATATTTCTGGCTCCGACGATTGGGGCGATCTTATTCGCGAAAACATTATCAAGAACTTTGAAATCGCCAAGTAATTTAAAAGTGCTCTGCAGATCATCAGCGGCGCCAAAATGACCCTCGCGTAATATATAAACATTTATATCTATCATCGTATCAACAATCAATTGGAATAATCGTTCGATAGTGTGGTATTTGGTGTTATCTCCTCTCAACTCTGCAATACTGTAGCCAGTGACTAAAGGCTCCAATTCATCAATATACTTGGATAATATTTCCTTCTTCTTGTCTATAAAATTCTGATTAGGCATGGCGATATTGTTCTATCTTGTAATCCAGATAATGCCGTCTCAATTCGAAAAGCGGCCGAGCTTCTTCATACATCCGGAGCGTTCGCGCATACAATTGACTGAAAAGAGAACTGTCCTTTGCATACAGGACTACGCCCTTAACAACGACTTCTCTAGCCAGAAGTGGGGAAGCCCTTTTAATGTTTACCAATGATACTTGGTCATTCTTAAAAATGACCGTGAGATCAGTGTTGATCAATACTTCCTGATTGAAATCCAATTTGATATCGGAATAATACGCCACATCCACGTCACTCTCCTTATGCGTCCTGCCCGTTGCCTGCGAGCCGAAAAGCACGACCAGATCAAAGCCATATTTTTGGGCAAGGTCGGCTATTCTCTGTTTTATATCATCGGTGATTATCATGACCACAGAATATCACGAAATATGCGACCGTTCAATTCAGACGCCGTTACCGCGTTACTGTACAAGAAGCACATTAACTTTCCTCATAGTAGAAGGACCGAAGTACCCCGTGCCGCTCCTTAGGCCGACGGGAGTAAGAATATCGTCTCGGTAATAGTTCTGGAATCTGATGACGGCGGAGTGGGTGGCCGGGCCGAAGTAATCAGTCTCATTTCCTTTTGAACCGACTCCTTGGTTTGAGACAGTGAATCCTTGTGTATTAAGGAAGATCTGAAGGTTTCTGACATCTTCTCCCCTGCTACCGAGAGCTAGGTCTCTGGTGAAGTTGGCAGTTGGGAAGCCCGCCGTCGCTCCTGTGGAGCTTTGGCGAGGCGAAGCGGGAAGAGAGCATAGTTGGCCTGTTATGGGACTGAAGAGGTAGTTGGGCAGACAGCCGGGGATGGATTGAGCTTGGGTGGAGCATCTTTGGCCTGTGGCGGGGTGGAAGAGATAACCCGGGAGACAGAGGGTTGGTGTGGCGGGAGTGGCAGAGCTTGTGGTACTTAACCTTCTTCCTCCTCCTCCACCTCCTCCTCCCGTGGTTCTTGCAGGTTCTGGAGCATTGGGAGGGTTTATGTATCCTTCGGTGATCTCATATGTAGAGAAGTGAGGCACGGTGAAGATGAGGGTGTTGTCTTGGTATGAGGTGATGGTGCAGTCGGAGCATTCTGTGCCGTCTTTGAGTATCTTGGGCTGTATTTCATCTATGTTGTAGAGGGTGATGGTTGTTGGTTCGGAGAAGAGAGGAAGTTCGGTGGGGTTGGCGGTTACCTTGTTTTGGGAGAATGAGAGGTGGGAGTCGAAGTCTAGACGGTCGTCGGAGTCTTGAGTGGACTTTACGAGGAGTATGCCTTGTTGTCTCTGTAGGGTTACTTTACCGAGGTTTAGAATGCCTAGCTCTAGAGAGGGAGCGGAGATGAGGGAGGATATGGTGTTCCAGTTGGGTTTGATGCTGAAGTTGTCTGCTTTGGGTGTGGGACATCCTTTGGTGTCTACGTGGGCTCTGGCTGGCGGGATGGTTTTGGGGCAGAGGTCTAGGGAGTTTGGTACTCCGTCTTGGTCGTCGTCAGAGGTAGGGGGGGTTGAGGTGACTGTAAGGGAGATGGGAGAAGAGTCAGTCGATGCTCCTCCACTGTCTTCTGCTATGGCTTTCAGAGTGTGTATGCCTGGAGTAGTGGGGGTGAAGGAGAATGTCCAGGGAGAGGAGGTCTTGGTGGAGATGAGGGTGTTTCTGTCGTAGAGCTTGACGGAGGAGAGGGTGAAGCCGGTGGGGGGAGAGGCAGAGACTGTGACAGGAACTGGGGTGTTTAGAGTAAGTGCTGTGCCTGCCTGGGGAGAGGTGATGGATACTGTGGGGTTGGCTCTGGTAACGGTGATAGTGACATCGTCTGTGGCAGAAAGTGAGCCGTCTGTGGCGGTGAGGCGGAGGACATATGTTCCCTGCCGACTGAAGGTGGCAGTAGTGATGGCTGATGATGGGTTGGCGAAGGTTACAGTGCCTGCTTGCCCGCCTGTGGTGGGCCCGCTTACCTTGCTCCAGGAGACAGAGAGAGTGGAGTTTAGAGGCAGAGCGTCATCTGTGGCTGTGCCTTGGAGGGAGACCGACTGCGGTAGGGCTACTGACTTAT
>MHSK01000035.1 GCA_001821295.1 Candidatus Taylorbacteria bacterium RIFCSPLOWO2_12_FULL_43_20 | reverse complement strand
TCTTTTTCCAAACCCGCAAATCCGCCACACATTCCTCCCGCACCCTCCTGCATGGCGGATACCAAAATCCCAGCCGTTCTGAAAAGAGCCGAGGCAAAGCGGAAATCCTTTTCCCCAGAAAATATGCTTTCCGCTTTGCCGAGTCCGAATTGAAGCCCCGCCACACTGCCCGAATATCTTTTCGGGCAGAACCCTAAAAAGAAAAATGTCCTTTCCATTTTCAGAAAAAATCAGTCGCGTGCAAATCCGAAAAGCAAGGAACATTTTTCTTTGGGGTTGCCGAGCGGAGCGAGGCAGTGGCGGGGCTTTCGTTCATTACGAATTTTTGATAAAATAGGTTCGAGCGAAGTCGTAAAGACACTCCAGCATTCATGGCCGGTGATTGAACCGGGGAAGGGGTCGGGAAACGGGAGTTTCCCGTGGAGGAAAACCGAGTCTTCGAGGGATTAGAAACCGTGGGTTTCTAAAGAGTGATGCTTGCGAACGAGTGATGTCCCGGCCATTGGCTCCAGCATTCATGGCCTGTGATTAAAGCATAAGTTTTATGAGTGGCACCGCAGGGTGCCCCCCTCTTCCCCTCTTTAGAGGGGAAGTGCCTCGCTTCGAGGCGATGGGGTGCTTCTCATTCGTGTGCGCTTTTCGTTAAGCGGTATTCACTATAAAAAAACCACACTCTATGAGTGTGGCGATCGACGAACCGTCTTTCTGTTTAGACGCTCTTTGAAAAGACGTTTGGCATCCGGCCAATCTTCAGCAAATATTGACATACACAGCAAGTCAATCCTATTATTTTCCTGCTGAAATTCCCTTTGAAGTCTGGCTTCTACATTGAAACCGCAAGCTTTATTGCACAGAAAGCTCGGGATATTGTTTGCCAATACATAGGAACTAATTTTATCCAATTTTAAACTCTCAAAGCCGTATCTTAGGACAAGCGTCTTGGCTTTGGCGCATAGCCCCCCGCTTTGATACCCTGGTGGAATTATTGTTCTGACATGCGCCAGGGCGTGTATCCAGCTGACTTGGCTCAACTGGATTGCACCTTTTAAGGCAAATCCCGGCAATTCTAGGATTGCGAAGGTAATATCCATTACCCTGTCCCTCCTCCTCTTTTTTTTCTCAGGCGTCTGCAAAGCAAGCTCTGTTTTAGGGCTTTGCAACTCGTCATCTACAAGGGGTGGTAGCATATCAATTTCTTGATAGAGTCGTTTTTCCATCTCGGGATTTACATATGGCTCATCAACCTTCATCGACCAGGCGACGCGAGGATCTCTGAACCATTTCTTGAAAACCCTTCTTTCCTCATGGTTGGAAATCCTAATAGCCACACCCCCGATTTCCAAAAAAGCCAACGGTTTATTTTCAGCTGTACTCATAATCAATGATCTCCTTCTACGCTGATTGTACACATTTCCTTCTTATTGGCTAGCCAGCAATCGCGGCTCTATTACTTTATGATCCACGTAGTCGGCATAGTCGGAGCATGGAGGATTTCTTCCCTCTTCCTCTTCCCCTCTTTTACTCCGCCGAAGCTCTTCCTAGAGCGAAGGGGAGCTAGAGGGGAAGTGCCGACCGTGTCCCGCCGTAGCTTCCTAGCGAAGGGGGAGTCTGCGAGGCGATGGGGTGTCTTTTTTTTACCCCGTCTTTTTTGAATTTACAATTTTTTCGAATTTCTCCTTCAAATTCTTCAGGATGGTGAGCTTGTCGAACCAGGATTTCATGCTTCGTACTTTCATGGGTATTGGTATCTGTTATTACTAACAACTAATGACTATCAACTAACAACTTCTCCACTTGCTGTTCAACACTCGAAAAATATGGTATTCTGTTGAGTGTTTATGAATAGTGACAATTTACAAAATGAAAGCTTTCAGAAGAGATTGTTTTCTATGGAACAGGAGCTCTCGTGGCTATATACGGAAGATAAAATTGCCAGCGTGTTGAAAAAATTGTCTTTTTTTGTAGGCAATGGTTCGTGTGCCGTGGCGCTGTATAAAAAAACGGGAGGCAAGTATGTTCCGGACAATGTGAAAGGTTTCTTGGAAAACAGAAGCCGGCAATCAATTTTTAAATATGGATTGAAGGACGAAAATTGTGTACAGCTTAAACATATTGGCCGTAGCGATTGGTATGACCGTTTGTTAACAAAACGTATCATTTCAATTTTAATCTTATGTTCCGATTCTCGCCGCGCCGCGATTATTTTGCAGAAGGGCAGGGAAGACATGGTCCCTGTCCGGTATATGGCGCATCTTGTGCGTCTGATGGCCGCCGCTTTGAAAAGGGTTTACGCTTGGCAAGAAGTTGAGGAAGAAACAGCGAAGAGATACACGGCTCTTTTGGAGGAGGTGTCTGAAGGGGTGGTGGAGTCAGACAGTGAGACGAGGGTGCTCTATTCCAATAAAGCCGCGGCCAAAATATTGGGATACACGAAGTCTGAGCTCTTAAGTAAGCGATTGTTTGACAGTGTTCATCCTGCCGATAGGAAAAATGTCAGAATGTATGCTGCGCTTTTGAAGCGGAAGAAGAGCATGACTACAGTCAGACGTTTGAAGCGCAAAGACGGCTCATACGCCGTTATTGAGAGGCATAATAAACTTCTGCCGGACAGGCATCAAATATCTATTTGGAGAGATATCACCAGAGAGCATGAGTTTGAAAAACGCAGAGATACATTTGTCACAATTGCCGGGCACGAATTGCGAACGCCTTTGTCTCTTATGCGGCTTTATACCGAACAGCTTGAGTTGGAGATGAAAAAAACAAGGTATAACGGAAGAGTGCAGTCAGTGTTGAAAAATATGATGGATCAAGTGGATAGGCAGGGTAAACTTATAGACGATTTGCTGAACTTGACGCAGATCAGGACGGGCAAGATAAATCTCAACAAGGATTGGTTTGACATGAGGGAGATGGTTAGAACCGCCGCGGAACACATCAAAGACATCAACGGCAAGGGGTACACGGTCAGTGTGAAAGGAAACATATCCGGCTACATGTGCGGAGACGAAGGCCGCCTATATCAAGTAGTGATAAATTTGCTTTCCAATGCCATAAAATATTCTCCGCGGTCAAGAAACGTGGAGGTGGAGCTTAGCGAGAGCGTTCGCCAAGCTCGCGTGGATATACGTGATTTTGGCATCGGTATTAATAAAAAAGATCACAAAAAAATTTTCAAGCGTCTATATAGAGTCAGTGAAGAGTATTCAGGCGCAGGCATAGGCCTCTTCTTGTCCAAGGAGATAATAGCAAAACACCAAGGCAAGCTCTATGTTTCAAGCTCGCCGGGGTCCGGCTCAACTTTCAGTTTTGTTCTTCCCAAGTCATCAGTATCTCCTAAAAAACAATAATTTCTGATAAACTTCACACGGACAGTACTCGAACATTCTGTTTGTCTTCCTCTTCCCCTCTTTTACTCCGCCGAAGCTCGCTTCGAGCGAAGGGGAGTTAGGGGGGAAGTGCCGACCGTGTCCCGCCTTAGCTTCCTAGCGAAGGGGGAGTCTGCGAGGCGATGGGGTGTTCCTTCTTCTTTCCTCTTATTCGTATACATCTCCGACGCTTCGGTCGGGGCTCCGACCGAAGCGTCGGAGATGGATATTCGTATTAATTCGTATATTTGTATTTAAAAAATGCCGAAGTAGCTCAGTTGGTAGAGCAACCGCTTCGTAAGCGGTAGGTCGCGAGTTCGACTCTCGCCTTCGGCTCCACATTATCAATTAGACCTCTTTCAAAAATAACCATTATCTTCTAGAAAACCTTGTTTTGATCCATTACTGATTGAGTTTTGAAAGAAGTCTATTTAAGACCCTCTATTCGTGTGCGTTTTTCGTTAAGCATTCTCAACAATTTGACACAAGGTTAAAACTTTGTTAATCTTTATATGCTACACGGATGCCTTTTTTGCCGGGCGTTCGTGAGTATGAGGAGGTGGCGGCTGTAGCGGCTCATCTAATGAGCAGCCAGGGCTGGCTGTTTGCTGTCGCGGTAGCAAACGCGTTGGATTTGCAATGTTCGGCAATATCCGCAGCCGCCACCTGTGTTCTTCGGCCCCTTAGGAGCTATTTTTGGGCTTCGGCTCACGACAATCGCTGTCTTTATCTTTGATAGACAGCGATTTTTTAATTCCTTCGTGGTCAAGAATGTCAACGCTAAGCGTTGACATTCTTGAACTCCCTTCCCCGTCAATTGTCAATTGTTCATGTCAGGTGTTTTTTACCAGCAAGCTAACAGCCAATAGCTAACAGCTATAAGTTTTATTCCCATTCGTATATTTGTATTTTCCATTTTATGCTAATCTACATACATGGAAGAAGCCAAAAAAAGAATAGAAGAAATAGAGAAGGCGATGATGGAGCAGGATTTTTGGGATGATAAGCAAAGAGCGCGGAGCTTCGTAAAGGAGCTCGGTGATCTCAAAGAGGAGGTGGAAAGCGGAGGAAAACAAAACAGATATGATAAAAGCGGAGCGGTATTGACCATATTTTCCGGGGCGGGAGGGGATGATGCCGAAGATTTTTCCGCTATGCTTTTCAGAATGTACCGAAAATACACGGAGCAAAAAGGATGGTCTATCAATATTTTGCACGCGAATGAGAATAATCACGGGGGCTTTAGGAATCTCACTTTTGAGGTTAATGGCAGGAACGCGTATGGCATCCTCAAGAATGAGTCCGGCGTTCATCGGCTGGTGCGCATTTCTCCGTTTAACGCCAAAAAACTTCGCCACACGTCTTTCTCCATGGTTGAGGTTATTCCTCAGTTGGAAAAGTCCAACGAAATAGAAATTTCGCCGAACGACATAGAGATCACGTACGCGAGATCGAGCGGACCGGGCGGGCAGAATGTCAACAAAAGGGAAACAGCCGTTCGGCTTGTTCACATGCCTACCAAGATCGCCATACACGTGGAGACCGAACGCTCGCAAGCGCAAAATAAAGAAAAAGCGATGGAGCTATTGCGCGGAAAACTTTACAAAATAATGGAAGAAGAACGTCTGGCAAAGGAAAAAGGCATGCAGATTTCAAAGACTACCAGCGTGGAATGGGGCAATCAGATCCGATCCTATGTTGAACATCCGTATAAAATGGTTAAAGACCATAGGACCGGCGTGGAGACCGCCCGAATAGATGATGTTTTGGAAGGTAAAATTGATGAGTTTATAGAAGCAGAAAAAGACTTAGGGCCCTTAGCTTCCTAACCGCTACACGCGACTGGAAATTTCTCAGCATATTGATATAATCATCTGGTGTTCTATTGATTCTGAAGCTACACAAAGCTATGGAAGCTATTTTTTATGATATACTTTGATAAAGTATCAAAATTTTACGGAAGCAACTGCGTCGCGCTGGAGGACATAACGTTCAGCGTGGAGCCGCAGGAGTTTATTTCCATAGTCGGCCATTCCGGCGCGGGAAAGACGACTTTGCTTAAAATGATATTGGCGGAGGAAAAACCGACCAAGGGAGGAGTTTTTTACGAGTCAGTCAACATAAACAGCTTGCGCAAATCCGAGATCAATCATTTCAGACGCAAGATTGGCACAATATTCCAGGATTTCAGACTGTTACCAAACAAAACCGCTTACGAGAACATCGCTTTTGCCATGGAAGTTGCCGGCAGAAGCGATGAAGAGATAGAAGCCGATGTGCCGTATGTATTTGAGCTTGTGGATCTCACTCCCAAAATGCATAATTTTCCGCATCAATTAAGCGGAGGTGAGAAACAGAGAGTGGCTATAGCCAGGGCTATTGTCAATCACCCCGATATAATTATTGCCGATGAGCCGACAGGCAATCTGGACCCTATCAATACGTATGAGATCGTCCAGATTTTGAAGAAAGTACATTCGCTTGGCACTACTGTGATTTTGACCACTCACAACAAAGGAGTGATTGATTCCATAGGTAAAAGGGTGGTGACCTTGGATCAGGGCAAGATCGTAAGGGATGACAAAGAGGGAAAATACAGTCTTTAAATAAAAAATAAACCGAATTACGTAAGTCTTATAGAGGTAAATTGGGAATTAGAAATTAGATATTAGAAATTTCACCATAAGATATGTTTTGGACAAACACAAAAAGAATTATAAGATCGGGATTTACCAATTTTTGGAGGAACGGTTTCATCTCTCTTTCGTCAGTTCTAATAATGGTGATCACGCTTTTTGTGATCGGTTCCGCCATATTTCTAGGAGCTGTTTTGCAGTCTTCGCTGGCACAGCTCAAAAACAAGGTTGATATAAATGTGTATTTCGTCACCACAGCCGTGGAGGGCGATGTTTTGGCCGTCAAAAAATCTGTGGAGGGGTTGGCCGAAGTGGCTAATGTAGAGTATGTTTCGCGCGAGGATGCCTTGGCTAAATTTGAAGAACGGCACAAGAATGATCAATTGACTCTGCAGGCGTTGGAAGAGTTGGATGACAATCCTTTGGGGGCGGCATTGAATATCAAAGCCAAAGACCCTTCGCAGTATGAGGCAATAGCGGCTTTTTTCAAAAGTGATGACGCTTTGTCTCGCAACGGATCATCTATAATAGACAAGATTAATTATTACCAGAACAAAAACGCCATAGACAAGCTGACGAAAATCATTCAATCCGCGGAGAAGGTGTCATTCGGACTGACGATTCTTCTCGTGGTCCTTTCAGTAATCATCACATTCAATACTATACGCCTGACGATCTTTACATCTCGCGAAGAGATATCGGTAATGCGCCTCGTGGGGGCCAACAATATGTACATAAGGGGGCCGTTCGTGGTGTCGGGAATCATCTATGGCATCATCTCTGCCGTTTTAACGCTTTTAATTTTTTATCCTGTCACTCTTTCTCTTAAGGGAGTTACGGAAAATTTTTTCACGGGCATAAATTTATTTGAGTACTATATTGCGAATTTTGCTCAAATTTTCCTGCTTATAGTATGTTCGGGAATTCTTATGGGAGCGGTTTCCAGCTTTCTTGCCGTCAGAAGATACTTGAAAATATAAAGCTTTCTCGGGACGAAGCCCCTCGCGGTATTGAATCTTTATTTCGTCTTCGCTCGAACGTCGGTAAGACCGAAGGATGAGATGTCTCCTCTTCTTCCTCCTTTCATACTTTGTGCCGCCGAAGCTCGCTTCGAGCGAAGGGGCAAAGGAGGTGGTCGTAGACCGGAGGATTTCTCTCTCTTCCCCGTCAATTGTTCATGTCAGGTGTTTTTTACTCTAAAAGCTATCCAAACATATGTCCAAGCGCAAATATATATTTGTAACCGGCGGCGTGATGTCCGGAGTGGGAAAAGGTATTGCCTCGTCTTCCATAGGCACGATTTTAAAGGCGCGCGGACTGAAGGTCACTGCGCTTAAAATTGACCCTTATATCAATGTTGACGCTGGAACGATGAATCCGACAGAGCACGGAGAAGTTTTCGTGCTGAATGACGGAGATGAGACCGATCAGGATATGGGCAATTACGAGAGGTTTATGGATGTTGATTTGTCTCGGATGAACTACATGACGACCGGCAGGGTTTATCAGACCGTCATTGAAAAAGAGCGAAACTTGGAATACAAAGGCAAGAACGTGGAAGTCGTTCCGGACATTCCCCTTGAGGTCATAAGTAGGATTGAGCGCGCGGCCGACTTGGCCGAAGCTGACGTGGCGATCGTGGAGATCGGAGGCACTATAGGCGAATACCAAAATATAATCTTTCTGGAAGCGGCGAGAATGATGAAGACAAAACTTGCGGATGATGTAATCATAATCATGCTCTCTTATCTCCCCATGCCCTCAAAGATCGGCGAGATGAAAACAAAGCCGACGCAATACGCTTCCCGAACATTAAACGGCGTGGGTTTGCAGGCAGACATAATAATCGCGCGAAGCGAGCTGCCTTTGGATCAAAAAAGAAAAGATAAAATCGCTCTTTTCTGCAATATTAAGCCGGAAAATGTAATATCCGCGCCCGATGTGGAGAGTATTTACGACGTGCCAGTCAATTTTGAGAGGGATAATCTGGGTGTGATAATAAGCAAAAAACTGGGGTTGAAAAACCACATTAAAACCAATCTTGATTCGTGGAAAAAATTTGTTTCGTCATCCAGAAACACGAAAGGGGAGATCAAGATCGCCATAGTCGGCAAATATTTTGACTCCGGGGATTTTGTCTTGGGAGACGTTTACATATCCGTGATTGAGGCCATCAAATATTCGGCGTACAAAGAGGGAAGAAAGGCGATCATAGAATACGTAAATTCAAAAGACGTTGAAAGCGGTAAATACAAAGTCGGCGATCTTGCCAAATATGACGGTATTTTGGTGCCCGGAGGTTTCGGCAAGACTGGTGTTGCGGGTAAATTGGAGGTTATACGATTCGCCCGTGAGAAAAAAATTCCTTACCTCGGCATTTGTTACGGCATGCAGCTTATGGTTATAGAATACGCAAGAAACGTGCTGGGCTGGAAAGACGCGAACACGTTTGAGATTGATCCCGCGTCAAAACATCTCGTCATTGATATCATGCCTGACCAGAAAGAAAAACTGAAAAAAGCAAATTACGGAGCGAGCATGCGGCTTGGTGGTTACCCTTGTCAATTAAACCCCGGAACAATTGCTTTTGATGCATACGCGGATTCTCAATCCCCAAGCTATAAGCTAGAAGCCAAAAGCCATAAGCTAATTAATGAACGCCACAGGCACCGTTATGAAGTGAATCCAAAATATATAAATGAGCTTATCAAAGCAGGCCTTGTCTTTTCCGGCGTATCGCCCGACGGCGCTCTCATGGAAATCGCGGAGTTGAATACGAAAGACCATCCTTTTTTCCTCGGTACCCAGTTCCACCCTGAGTTCCTGGCTCGTCCACTGAATCCCCATCCTCTTTTCACCGCGTTCATAATCTCCACGCTCAAAAAATAACCCTCCCTTTCCCTCCCTTGCTCCGCCTTAGCTCGCTTCGAGCGAAGGGAAGTTAGAGGGGAAGTGCCTCGGTTTCCGAGGCGATGGGGTGTCTTCTCTTTTCTTTTCCCTCCCATTGGTCCTATCCAACCAATTAGTCCTATGGGTCCTATTTCACCAGTTTGCGAATTAAAAAATCCACCGCTAACTTGCGATGGACGTGTGAACGGCGGCGTGCTCAAAACAGAAGATTCCCATGAGGCGACTGGCTTCTCGTTCATTCTTTGCGTAATCAAACGCGTTTAGCCAGAATTTTTTCTTCCCTATCATGGTAGGACGATTGGCCCCGTGCAAGAATCTTAAAGACAGTGAAAAGCATTTACTCGGGTCTTCTTCTGTGCCGATGGCTTCAGCCAATGCTTGAATCGCTTTTGGCCCTTCAACGCACCCGACCTCGCAGACCTTATCATCCAAGTATGTGACCATAACCTGTAAGATTTGATCGTCCATTCCACGATAGATCTCCTCGACCAATTTCGGAGTCATTTTTGGCCACTTTCTTTCTATGATAGCCAAACCGTGGCTTTCAAGGATTTCCGACACTTCATTTGGTGAGTGTATCTGTGCCTCCGGTTTGATTATGTACACCGACCTCTGTATTGGCGATTCTTTAATTTTTTTCATAACTCAATTCACGATTTGAACATTTCTTGCCAGATTGTGCTATAAATACCGATTTATTTCAAGCAGCGCCAGAAGACACTTGAACATGATCAAATTTTAAGGTATTTTAAAGCTGTACGAAGCAATATTTTGTTGCAGATCGAATAATTTCTTCTCCCCGCCCCCTCTTCCCCTCTCTTGCTCCGCCGAAGCTCGCTTCGAGCGAAGGGGTACGAGGGATGGGGTGTCTTCTTTTCTTTCCCATTCGTATTCATCCCCGACGCTTCGGTCGGGGCTCCGACCGAAGCGTTGGAGTCGTTGATTTGTGTTTTTTACTAGCGAGCTAATAGCTAATAGCTGACAACTAAAATGCGGGATCATCTAGTGGTAGGATGCGACTCTCTGAAAGTCGTCACCTTGGTTCGAATCCAAGTCCCGCAGCCGCGAAATTTTAACGAGCGAAGCGACCATAAAATTTCAGCGTCCCGAGCCGTCTCGGCGAGGGATAGGAATAATTTTATTCGCGTCAGGGACTCGAAGCCCTTCTCCGTTATTTGTGAGGATTTCTCAATCCGAACAAATCGGAAAGGGGCACCCGCCCGTACCGAAACGTTACGTTCGGGCGGGCTGGTCGAGTAGCGACTGTTAGCCCTTTAGATAGTTGAAACTGTTACCAAGGATGCCACGGTTCGATAATAAATAGGTTACCGTTGACGTTAAGGTTCAGGAAAGATGACTCCTTTGGGATCGACATGTTCAAATTTGCAGTCTTCTTTGGTGGCAATGATGAGACTTGGGCTCCAGATAAGGATGAAAAAATTTACTTTAAGGATTTCTTATTTCAGTTTTGACTAGATCCCAATCCATTTACAAAGGTCATGAATACCAAAATTTTATTAAGAACCCTAACCGAACCGCATGAGCTTCAAAAAGAATTAGGAGCTTATAATCTTGAGTATCAATTAGAAGGAGATACTTTAAAGGTAAGCGTTCTACACACTGATATAGAGACCTTCCAGAAAATAATCACAAAATATCTAAGTGCTCCATATAATTATGTTAATATAAAATTCCCTGATAAGAAATCAAATGTTCTTATATTCCCCAATAGAACATTTCTTATTTTTGACGAGGAAACTGATCGTGCAGTAAAAGAATGGGCATTATCGATTGGCTTATCAAAACCAGAGACTGAATGGACGACCTTTTATGACAAAAGTTTATGAAAAACATTCTCATCAATAAAGTAATACTCTCTGGCCGAGAGGCTCACAAGATGATTGCCCGCATGAGTCTACAGGAGAAACGAGAGATTGAAATAGCCTTGGATGTTGAGCATGCGTATTACTCAAGCGCATTGGAAGGTTGTAAGATTGACCGAGTAGAATTTGAAAAGCTGGCAGAGAGCATAACTGGAAGTTTTTGTTGACTTAAATTGTTCTGGTATACTAGCAACACTCCAGCTTCGGCCCTCCCCGAAAGGGGTAATAAAAGAACGCGCATGGAAAATACAAAAGATAAAAATATCGCTTTCATAGACGGCCAGAATCTCTACATGGCCATTTCAAAACGAAAGGTTAGTCCCTGGGATGTAGACCTTGCTCGGTTTCGTATTTATCTTGAACAAAAATATCATGCAACAAAAGCATATTACTTTCTCGGTTTTGTTCAAGCTGAAAACAATGATCTATATGAAGAAATCCAAAAGGCTGGGTTCCTACTTCTTTTCCGAGAACATAATCCCGCCATGCTTGGGACCAAGAAAGGTAATGTAGACTCAGACATTATTTTCAATGTAATGAAGAAGCTTTATAAGAAGGAGGATTTTGAAAAAGTGGTACTCGTATCCGGCGACGGTGATTACAAACGAATGGTTGATTTTTTGATAGAAGAAAAGAGATTTGAAAAGATATTGTTCCCCGATGGTAAAAGAGCATCGTCACTTTATAAGAAAATAGGAGCACAGTACTTTGCTACTTTGGATGCTCCCGACGTACGAGCCAAGATTGAGGTAAAGAAAAAGGCTCCTTAGGCAGCGAGCCGTTCGGAACCTCTTTCGTCGTAATATCTATATCTTAGCATAGAGGTTCTCGAAAAGTCAATCGTCAAATGCTCTAAACTATCGCCATGCTTACACCGCTCATCAGTGTTATCATTCCGAGTTATAATCGAAAAAATATTGTTATTGAAGCGATAAAAAGCGCTCTGGAACAAGAGTCTAAAACTTTTGAGGTTATTGTAGTAGACGATGGTTCTACCGATGGGACTGAAGATTATCTCAAATCTCTCAATCTTCCCATCATACTTTTAAGAAAAGAAAATGGCGGAGTTTCCAGTGCCCGCAATGCTGGAATCAAGATTGCTCAAGGTGAATATGTTGCCTTTCTAGATTCCGATGATTTATGGCTACCGGGAATTTTGGAAAATCAACTGGCATATCTTCAGTCTCATCCTGAAATCCCTTTAGTTTATACGGACCAATACATTGAAGTTGATGGAAAAAACTTGGAGAAGACGAGGTTCAATAGAGAAGTTGTTTCTGAAGAACAGAAGACTAAGTTTAATTTGCCAGGCTTTGTGCAACATATGCCCATTCACATTTCCTCGGTAATGATCAGAGAGAGTATCTTTGAGGAGATTGGTTATTTCAATGAAGATTTGAAAATTCATGAAGATACCGAGCTGTGGAACAGGATAAGCGAGAAGTATAATTTCGGATATATCGAAAAGCCCTTGGCCGTATTTAGATGGGAGAAAGATAAGAAGCATCTATTGAAAGAGGGCTTTAGAAAGAAGTTTGTGTATGAGGGAAGGAAGTATATGGAAATATACGAAAAAATGAAGCATGGTCGTTTGACCGATGAAGAAAAGCAATCAATAAAAGATAGTTATGAAAAAATTAATGAAATCGATCAAACTCTGACATCTGTTCATGAAGAATGGATAGATCGAAGATAGATCCTGGAATATTGGAAGAAGGATAGAAATATAAAGGATCTTTGGAATAATATATCGAACTGGCACACATCGCATCAAAAGAAATAAGCGCTTTGTTTTCTTTGTACTCCACACTGATTTCTATATAATCCTTACATGGAAGAATTTGAGCTCACATATCTTGCAAAGGAAAGCATCATACCAAGACTGAAAGACAGTCCTTTCAAGGAGATGCTGGACATATATATTCCCGCATCATCAGTACACCCTACGTTAAGAATTAGAAAATCCGGCGACAGGTGCGAAATCACAAAAAAGGCACCGATTAGAGACGAAGACGCTTCTCATCAACTTGAGACCACGATCCCCCTTACACAGGAAGAGTTTTCCGAACTGAATCTACTAAAAGGCAAAAGAGTTTCTAAGATCAGGTATTTTTATAAAGAGGGGAACTACATGTACGAGGTTGATGTGTTCCATGGCAGTCTAAGGGGTTTAGTTCTGGTTGATATAGAATTTAAATCGCACAAGGAAAAAAACAATTTTACTCCGCCTCCGTGGGTCCTCGCGGAAGTCACCCAGGAAAATTTTGTGGCAGGGGGAATGCTTTGTGGTAAAAATTACGAGGATATCAGCAATGAATTGAAAAGGTTCGGGTATTCAAAGATTTGGACCTAGAATTCCTGAGATGATTTTCAGCTTCTTTCTTATATAGCTAGCTCTGATTTACCGTGGCCCCAGAAAGCCACTACTGTAAGATCGTGAAGCTTCACAAAAAAGCAAATGCCCAGATTTTCTGTTAATATGTGAGCATGAACAGAATTGAGAAAAAAGTCTGGCCTGAATACTTTCAACAAATTCTTGATCACAAGAAGACTTTTGAGGTACGCCTTAACGACTTTGAGATAAACGAGGGCGATACTCTCGTTTTGAAAGAATGGGATCCTAAAACTGAAGACTATACAGGTCGAGAACTTGAGAAAGAAGTTGGATTTGTTGGTAAGTGGAAAGTTGAGGATTTAACGATGTTTTGGCCGCGGGAAGATATAGACGAAAAAGGGATTCAGGTAATTTCACTTAAAGATTAATAGTAGATACCGCTTAAAGAGAAGCACACAAAAATAAGCACCAAGCACCAAATACCAAATTCCAAAAAATAATACGAATGAGTAACACCTGCGGTGCAGCTCTTAAAATTTATATGAAAATCAAAAAAAATGGACATTGCTGTCTTTTAATACAAACAAATAATTTAACCATTTTGACCGACCACGGTTCTCCTTCAACAGATTCAGGACAAGTAGCTCGAGACGGCCAGCGAATTTTTGATCGGTCATCGCGCGCGAAACGTGTCGCTTAGCAAAGTCGCTGAAAGTTATATAATTGGGAATATGGATGAAAAGAATAAAAATGCTGTTGAGATTTACGACGAAATAGCAGAAGACTATGCTAAAAACTATGATTCCATAGATGGTGAGGAAGATTTGATATTTCTCAATACTTTCCTCTCCCATGTCCCACGTGGATCATACCTAGTTGATATTGGTTGCGGCACCGGCTTTTCCGCAGAGTGGTTGGTTCAGAAAGGGATGAAGGTCGAGGGTTGCGATCTTTCCTCTCGAATGATCGGAATTGCCAAGAAGAACTATCCTGCCATTCGGTTTTCAATAGCGGACATGCGAATTTTCAAACCTCTTCAGGATGCAGATGCGGTATGGGCTGGCTACTCAATGTTCCATTTCGACCAAATAGACTTTGAGCAAACTATCGAAAATATAAAGATATGGTTAAAATCAGGCGGAATTTTAGGACTTGTTATGCAGGAAGGAGAAGGGAAAGTCGATGTGCCCGAACCATTCTTACCTGGCAGAAATATATACATTCATTTATATGCCGAAGATGAACTGAAAAAAATTGTTGCGCGCCATGGCTTCGAAATTGTGGATTTCAAGCGCAGGTCAGCACAACATCCCAATGAGTTTACTTACAACAAGATATTGCTTGTCGGAAAACTGAAATGACTTTTTGCCTCAATGACAGTTTACAGATTACCTGCAACTGATGAAAAAATTTATTTGCAACTGAAAAAATATATGGTTCTGGAGAATATATAGTAAAAATGGGCTTAAAATGGCTATTTTGAGCAGTTATCCACAAATTATTGTAAAAGTTCTTGCAATTTTATCTATTACCTGCTAAAATGGGGGTGTCGAGATTAAAGGTCAAAATTATACAAACATATGATCCATTCATTTTCATGTAAGAATTTCTACTCATTTGAGGAACTCACAACCCTCGATTTTGTGGTGAACGACAATGCTCCAGAAAACAATGGGTATTTTAAAGCTAAATCGGGAAGCCGTCTTTCAAAAGTCGAAACTGTCATTGGACCAAATGCGTCTGGTAAAACAAATGTACTCAAAGTTTTGCCATTTTTGAAGTGGTTGATTATTGATTCATTTAATACAAAGCCGGAAGACCCAATTGTGGTTCAGTCTTTTGCGTTTGGTGAATCAAAAGATAAACCAACGGAATTATCTGTTGTGTTTGAGATTGATGGAAAAGTTTATTCGTACGCGTTCACACTTACCAAACAGCGTATCCTTAATGAAGAACTTAAATTGACAAGTTTTGTAAAAGAGAAGAAATCAAGTAAAAAGATTTTTGTACGAACTTGGAATAATGAAACAAGCAAGTATGATTTTAACGGAGAAAATTTTGAGTTACCAAAAGGTTTTGAAAATCTCCTGCGTTCAAACGCAAGCGTTATTGGTACAGCCGCTCGATTAAACCACAATGAGAGTCAGGAAATTGCAAAATTTTGGCAACGAATTGAAACAAATGTTATTGAAGCTGGTTGGATTGGTGATCACTTACTCCCTAATTCAATTGCTCAATTAGGAGAAGCTTTTGATTTCTTTAGCGATAATAGCGCGCTAAAACAGGAGGCGGAAAAACTTCTTTGTCGATTTGATTTGGGTCTAAGTGGTTTTGAGATAAAAAAGGAGAAAAAGGAAAATGGTTTTTCTCTTAATGTCCGTGCGGCTCACATGTTCAATGGAGAGAAGCAGTATCTGGCTGTTCAATATGAATCATCTGGAACTAAACAACTTTTCGTGCTTTTGAAAACAATACTGTTAGCTTTACAAAATGGAAGTGTGGCTGTTGTTGACGAATTCGATGTCAATCTCCACCCCGAAATGGTTATGGCACTTTTTGATTTATTTATACAACCGGAAACAAACCCAAACAATGCTCAACTACTATTGAGTACTCATAGTCACATGCTTTTGAGTAAACTTGATAAATACCAAATTGTCTTAGTCGAAAAAGAAGAAAACGGCAGAAGCGAAGCTTGGCGTTTAGATGAGGTCTCCGATGTTCGTTCTGATGAAAATTATTATTCGAAATATATTGCTGGGGCTTACGGGGCTGTTCCAAAGATATAAACTTTATGTCTCGAACAAATCCTTACAAGAAAAAACGTCGCAGTGCCAGCCGAACTTTGTTAATGTATGGAGAGGGTCTTGGTGAAGAAATGTTTTTGAAATATCTCCGCGGACTCTACTCTCGCGATAGCGGAGTAGCAGTAACAATACGCAATGGCAAGGGTGGCACTGCAACAAACATTATTACAAATGCAGTAAATGAACCCGGTGCATTTGATCGGAGAATTGTTATCTTGGATAATGATAAAAATGAGCAAGAAATGAATCAAGCGCGTACGGAGGCAAAACAAAGAGGAGTTGAGCTTTTGGAAAATTCTCCATGCTTGGAGGCAACCCTCTTGTCAATTTTAAGAAACGGACAATCTTTTTCAAACAAAACATCTGCTTGGTGTAAGAGTGAATTTGAATCAAACTATCTTGATAAGAAAAAGCGGACAGAAATTGGTGAATATGGAAAAATATTTTCTAAAACTACACTTGATGCCCAACGAGCAAATATTTCTGAGCTGAATACTCTACTTTCTCTAATGGAACACTAGGGAGCGTTTGGCTTGTACGCGAACGGGAGGATGGGTCCCGCCTTCGTCAAGACTACGGACGGACGCAAGCGCACATGTATTTACGCATCGGGCATTTCCGCTAGGGCGTCCGTGGCTAAAGGATGAGCGCCGTTGCAAAAGGATTACATGGGATTAAGCTATACGAGACGCATTGTTTGGAGTGTTAAAATATGCTCAATTCGTCAAGTAGGGCACCACAAGAGTACTTCTAATTTCTAATCGCTTCGCTCAAGAAATTTGGGTCGCTTACCGACCACGGTTCTCCTTCAACAGATTCAGGACAAGTAGCTCGAGATGGTCAGCCAGTTTGAGATAGCTCGAGATGCCTATAGGTCTTGACCGCCCGAAGAGCGTTGCTTAGCAAAACTGTTTAAGGTGATACAATCATCACATGGAAATATTAATTTTTGCTGACGTAACAGTTGCAAAAAAAGTTTTAAAGGATCTGTATCCTACTGCGGCTAAAATAGATTTGGTTGAACACGGATATGATAATGTGGTCGGTCTTGTTGACCGTACATACGCCGTAAGATTCCCGAGAAATGAAAATGCCTATGCGCGCAGCAAGTATGAAAGAGAGGTACTTGCAGAGCTTGGGGGGATTACCTCCGTGAATATTCCAAAAGTACTTGGTGATGGTGATTCTCCCCCCTATATGATAACCGGTTTTCTTGAAGGCAAGCATTACTCATTGGCGGAGATTAGAAATTTTTCAGAGCAGGAGCAAATAAACTTTGGAAAAAAAGTCGCCGTATTCGCATACGAAATGCATGCAAGGTTATCAATAGAAGAAACTTTGAAACTTAGAAAACAATTCGGTTTAGATAAACTAGAGGAAGAACCTTGGGATAGATATCTAAGAAAGATGGTATTTGAGTATAAGTTTCCTACTGATTATCAAACAGAATTAGCTAAAAAGTACTACAGTCTTTGGCAGGAATTGCATACAGAAACGGATCTGGTAGTTGTGCATGACGATTTGCATAACGAGAATATGATTTTCGATAATAAAGAGCTGGTTGGAGTATTGGATTTTGGAGATACGAATATTGGGTCTCCTGAACAAGAGTTCCGTCAGTTATATCGCATTAACGATAGGGTGCTAACTGCAGCTATTGAAAAATATCAAGAGCTTACAGGTAGAACATTAGATATCCGGGCATCGCGCACTTGGGCAATCGTTCAAGAATTGGCAGCTTACTCGGAACGTCTCTCGAAGGAAGATAGAGTACATCCCTCTTTCTTAAGGGCAATGAGAAATTTAAACACTTGGCTGCCTGATGGTGAGTGGAAGTATTCTTGACCTTAACCGTAGCTAATAAATAGCAATCTTATTTGGTGCTCGAGTCGCGTCGTTTTGAAACCAGAAAAAGTGCTAAAATAGCATTACGGGGCTTGGTTCCTCAGGGTCTAGCACGAGACAGCCAACCCGAATAAAAAATGAAAAAAATGACGAGCCATAAAAGATTTATTGAAATGAAAACTACGCTAATTCTATAGCAATGCCGGTTATTGTTTTGAATCTCTGCCTCACCTGATCTCAATAACGCTTCGCTCTCGGAAAGAAAATGGCTTTGCCGCCTTTGTTGTTTTTTTTCTTGTGTATACTTGAATAGTTTAGCTCTTAAATCAAGTGTTGCAATTAATTCTGGAACTTGCCAAATTTTAACTTCTTATTTTATATTAATGTGGTAATATAAAAACATGAAAAATTCGCAGAAAGGTTTTATTGTTCCAGTGCTATTGGTAGTCATTTCGTTGCTAGTTGTTGGCGGTGGTGTTTACGTTTATTATAGTAAGAGATCAGAAGTTCCTGCTGTTGTTGATACTGAAAAACAGCAATCAAATCAAATTCAACAGCAGACAACCCAAACTCCACCTGCCACTAATAAGGCAACCTCTTCTATAACAGTTGTGTCGCCAAGCGCTGGCGAACGTGTGTCAGCCGGATCGTCGTTTTTGATAAAATGGGATAGCACTAATGTATCTAATCGAGTATTGCTCACGCTTCACCTTTCTGGTATCCAACAAGTTATTGCTCCTGATTCTGGAGCTGATATTACAGTACCGAATAGCGGATCGTTTACATGGAAAGTCCCTAAATCATTTGATGAGTTGAACAGCACGCCAGTTGATCTCGATTATGTTGCATACATAACTATAAATGACGCGCAAAATAAAAACATCATCGGACAGAGTAAAAATTTTACGATAGTCCCCGCAAATGGATTGAAAACTTATTCTGATACCTCTATTTTATTTGAATATTCTTCTCTACTGTCAGTAGGTCAATCCGATGGAGCTGTCATATTAAATCACTCTATTGCCTATAAACATTCGTATGCTTGCGATTTTAAGGGTGATGCCCCACTTCTTGATAGATTCACTGATTTCGGTGTTTCGATAAAAATTGTTAATCAAAATCTAAAAACATATTTGCAAAGTAGTTCATATCCAAGTTGGGATTATGTCTCGAAAAATATTTTCAAGTTCGGCTCTTGGGACGGATACAGAGTAACACAAGGATTAGAGGGATGTGGATCAGATGTCTATTATTTTCCTGTCTCTAAAAATAAAAGCTTGATAATCAGCCGTTCTCTTATTCCTGAATTTACTACTGCCCCTGATACTAACGTACAGCGTCTTCCTGGCATAATTACTCCATATCAAAATGAAAAAATTTTTGCCGAAATTCTTTCTTCTCTAAAAGTTAAGTAGTTGGGGTAGGTGTGAGTAATCCCTGTCGTTTCATAATATCTCTTCAAAACGTCTGTTGATAAAGCAGAGAGTGGGATTGTAACTTTAAGATATGCAGTTTTGAGATAATAGTGACGACAAAAGCTCGGAATTTGTTCAGACTAGCCAGTAAATTATCATTTAAATCAAGCCCTATTAGCAAAGCACGGTTTTGAAACATTGTATTTTAAAGAATTTAAACCAAAGTCAAAAAATTACTTAAATTTCATATCAAAAAAAGTATCCCGTACGACCAATTAGTCCCATGGGTCCTATTTCCTTTTTCTCCCCTTACTCGTATTATTTTGTAGTCAAATTTGACAAACATATATATAGTATGTAAATTTTATCATAGGTGAATACTTAAAAATCAATACAGTATTGACGTGTTGTAAAAAAGTTCTTCAGTGTTTTCTTGCCGTTTGCTTCGGTGCTCTGACATGGCGGCAAATGGCATGAAAACACATACAATCAATGTTATTGAATATCATCCGATTTGGCGCTCTGTCGCTGAAGTCGTTGCTGGTGTCAAACGACGCGGCGGTCAGATTATGACCGATTCTGAGCTTGTGATGGGGTGGATCGCTCGATATAATTATCATCCAATCATTGTCAGCGTTAGTCATGAGACAAAGAACTCCAAAGCGAAAATTGCGTTTTTGGCACGCGATCGGTCGGAGAATCATATTCTCCTGAGTAAGCTCCCATATAAAGAATGCAAACGTCCCGTCCAAGAATCTTCTCTCTATCGTGAGATAGCAGAATGGTTTGAGGGCGAGATGGAAGAGGACGGAATGTTCGCGGTCGCGGTCGGTTTGGGCTAAGCGGTACCGAGTGACGTTATTAACCCCGACGCTTCGGTCGAGACTCCGACCGAAGCGTCGGTATCTACCATCAACAAAAAGAAGCAATGCTTCTTTTTTTCTTTTTCGTGAGAAAACGGATTTTGAGAAAAATCATATGAATAATCATATGATTATTCATATGATTTTTTTTCGTCATTTATTCTTAATGTTCGTGAGTTATCATAGCCACACGCTCTCCTAACATAGGGGAGCAATTATTAGATTAATTTAAAAATAGAAAAAATATAGAAATATAAGAGCCCATCTCCAATCTAATGGCTAGCCGAAATATTAAAAATTCGTTGCGAAAATTGCGTATTTTGAGGAAGCATATCAAGATACGCTGACGAAAAAGACGCAATTTGCAGCAGAATTTTGGACATTTCGGCAGGCAAGTATTGATTTTTATTCATACTTTTACGCTTAGATTGGAGATGGGCTCTAAGATAAATTATAAGCATAAGAAGAATTATAAATTAAATTAAAAACTCAAATAAAAAATGAAAAAAATCGCAACATTTTTATTCGTCGGAGCGATAGCGCTGGCGACAGCAGTCACTCAAGTAGGAGCCGTAAGCTCTTTTTTTAATGGATTTGAAACAGATACGGATGGTTGGTTTAGCAACGGGGGAGTTATTACAAGAGTGGCGAGCGGAACAAACGGAGTTCCATCGGCGGACGGTTCTTACCATGCTGAAGTTGAAGTAGGGGCGGATTTCACCGGCGTGTTTACCCGCTGGGGAGGATATGAAAGTGTCTTTCCTTCAAACGGTTATGTTACGGAAGTAGATGTCTATCTTGATACGGCGGACAATTCTGTACTCGGCACAGACGATCGTTTTGACTATTCATCAGCAGTGAACGACCCCGGGGGCAATCACAGGAGAGACTTTATCTTCAGTGTTGGAACAGATCCTTTGGTTACCGGGCAGTTCGCGGTGAGCGCGAGCAACAATGCTCCGGGATGGCCTTCCGATCCGGCGAGGGATCCTCTCTTCATTGACACAACAGGATGGTACACATTCAGCCATACATTCCAAGATGATGGCTCCGGAGTATTGGAGGTTATCATGGAGGTCAAAGACTCAAGCGGAACGGTTCTTGACTCGTGGACTCTTTCTGATTCATCGGACGTAATAGGAACTACTGTGGGAGGCAACAGATACGGCTGGTTTGTGACAAGCGATTTCCCGATGCTTGAGATAGACAATTCTTCGAAAGAAGACATTGTGCCGGTTGTTAATCCGCCGGCAGACAAAGAAGGATGTAAGGATGGCGGATGGCAGGCATCCAATAATCCGGAATTCAAAAATCAAGGGGATTGTATAAGCTATGTTACTGCAAACGAGAATGCTTCTGGCAATAGATAGCGGAAGACATTCAATTATAAGACATTACAAAAAACCGCCCTCTGGCGGTTTTTTGTGCAAATCAAATCCGTAGGAGTCTAACTCCTACGGATTTTTACGCCGCCCTTCAATGTTCGTTACAGACAGAGCGTGTTTTTAGGTAAGATAAAAAGGATCTTGCTTGATTGTAGATCTGGGTGGGCTCTTAGAAAATATCGAGGTTTAACCTTGATATTCCCTCAGCATTTTCGCGACATACCGTTATTTTACGCTATAGCGACAAATAGCGGTATGTAGGAATTTCTCCTCATCCGCAAATTCAAAATTTAATATTAATCATTATTTTAAAATTTAAAATTACAAATTTAAAATTTCGAGCAATCCCGTCAGCTGTCAATTGTCCATGTTAAATGTTCTTCTCCATTTGTAGCATTCGTCATCATACCCGACGCTTCGGTCGGAGCCCCGACCGAAGCGTCGGAGTCGTTGATTTGTGTTTTTAACTAGCGAGCTAATAGCTAATAGCTGACAGCTAAAAGCTTCTTCCTCCCCCACATCTGTGATAAGATTGCACTAAAGCGTCCATATTAGAGTTATAAGTTCAAAAATATGAAAAAATACATAGTTATTCTTATTGTCATTATAGCGGCGGCCGGCATATACTTTTTCACGCGCGGTTCGTCAAGTAACATTGAGGTGAATCAGGGTGAGAATTTGACGCCGACTGCGAACGGCGAGGTGGATATTGATACCGCGAGGAGAGAGCCCGATGAGGCCGATAAAATCGGCGAAAAGGAAACTGTTTTGGGTAAGTCTGTCCAAGAAAGAGAAATCATCGCTTATAATTACGGCGACGGGGACAGAAAACTGCTTTTCATTGGAGGTATTCATGGCGGTTATAGCTGGAACACCGCGCTTGTTGCCTATGAGCTCATGGACTATTTGGAAAAAAATCCCAACGCGGTTCCGGATAATATCAAAGTCACAGTCGTTCCGGTGTTGAATCCCGACGGTTTGAACAAAATAGTGGGTACTTCCGGCGTTTTCGCCAAAGCTGATGTCAAGCTCTCCGGCGAAGCCACAGTGCCCGGCCGCTTCAATGCCAACAATGTTGACTTAAACAGAAATTTTGACTGCGATTGGCAGTCAGAGGGTGTGTGGCAAAGCCAGTCTGTAGACGGCGGAAGCCAGCCGTTTTCCGAACCGGAAAGCCAGGCGATAAAAAATTACATAGAGACGAATGAACCTAATGCCGTGGTCGTGTGGTACAGCGCGGCCGGCGGAGTTTATGCTTCCAGTTGTCACAATGACGTGCTACCGGAGACCGACACAATCCTTAATACTTACTCGAAAGCGTCCGGATATAAGGCGTACAAAAATTTTGACTATTATGCTATCACCGGAGATATGGTAAATTGGCTAGCTAAAAATAACATCCCCGCGATAAGCGTGCTCCTCACGACCCACGCGGACACCGAATGGAGCAAGAACCGAGCGGGCGTTGACGCATTGATGAAATATTACGCCGAGAAGGCGAGCGAATAATCTCTCTATGAGTCCTTTTTTTAAAAAAACCGCTTTGCTGATCGCGGGTATTGTCGTCTTGAGCGCGGTTGCGTTTGTTGCTTTTGATAAGAAAGACGAAACTCCGATTGTACCGATAGAGCAAGTCGCGGAAGAAGCCTACCGGCCGGAATACAAAGTGATAGGCAAATCAGTAGAAGGCAGAAAAATTGAATCCTATACTTATGTTTCTGCCGCTGCGGCGGAAAGCGGCGAAAAAAAGCATCTTTTGTTCGTCGGCGGTGTGCATGGCGGATATGAATGGAATAGCGTAGTTCTGGCTTATGAATTTGTGGATTATTTCAATAATAATCCCGACGCGATTGCCGACAATCTTGTTGTTACGGTAATCCCGTCTGCCAATCCTGACGGCGTCTATAAAATCATCGGCAAAGAAGGTCGGTTTTCCGCGGAAGATGTTCCTGCTGATGTTGATACTGCGCCCGGGCGTTTCAACGCCAATAATGTTGATCTGAACAGAAATTTTGATTGCGAATGGAAACCTGAAAGTACCTGGCGAGGCAAGACTGTAAGCGCGGGTTCTGAGCCTTTTTCCGAGCCGGAGGCTAAAGCTGTTAGAGATTTTGTTTTACAGTCCAACCCTAAAGCTGTAATCTTCTGGCACAGTCAGGCAGATGCTGTTTACGCTTCGGAATGCAAAGAGGGAATTCTTGCGGAGACTTTGGATATTATGAATCTTTACGCAAAAGCTACAGGTTACAAACCTGTAGAATCTTTTGATCATTATGAGATCAACGGTGACGCTGAAGGCTGGCTTGCCTCAATCGGCATCCCGGCTATAACCGTAGAACTTAAAACTCACGAGACTATTGAATGGGAAAGAAATCTTAAAGGCGTTAAGGCGATTATTGACCTTTTCAGCAGAAAACCGTAATCATAGAAATTATGGTTCAGTTGCTTCACCATCCTGAGGAACGCGAAGGAGAAATTTCTTCTTCCCCTCTTTAGAGGGGAAGTGCCGAGTCAGCGAGGTGTTGGGGTGTCTTCTCTTTTCTTCCTCCTTTCATAAAGGAGGTGGCCCTTGGCCGGAGGATTTCTTCTTATCCCCAAATTCAAAATTTAATATTAATCATTATTTTAAAATTTAAAATTACAAATTTAAAATTTCGCGCAATCCCGTCAGCTGTCAATTGTCCATGTTAAATGTTCTTCTCCATTTGTAGCATTTGTCCCCATTAGTAGATTTGTATTATTTTTTTATGACTCAAGATACCGCTTTAAAAATCTTAAAAACAGGAGCGAATGTTTTTTTGACGGGCGAACCCGGTAGCGGTAAATCGCACACAATACGCGAGTACGTCAGTTATCTGCGCGACTCGGGCATTGAGCCGGCAATAACAGCTTCTACGGGAATTGCCGCCACGCACATACACGGCATGACACTGCACTCATGGTCTGGTATAGGTATAAAGAAAAATCTGTCGAGCTATGACATAGAAGCTATAGCGGGAAAAAATCATGTATATAAGAGAATTTCCCGCACGTCGGTGCTTATTATTGACGAAGTTTCAATGTTGGACGCGGATACTTTGGAGTCTGCCGATGTCGTGTGCCGCGAAGCGCGGCGGAACCCCATGGAAGCGTTTGGCGGAATGCAGGTAGTATTTGTCGGGGATTTTTTTCAGCTTCCTCCCATCTCAAAATACGGCGAGCCGGAATCATCTTTTTCATTCCATTCTAAAACTTGGAGGGACGCGAAACCGATAGTTTGTTATTTGAGCGAACAGCATAGGCAAGATGACGCAGAATATCTTTCCGTGCTCTCTGCGATAAGGAAGAACAAGTGCGGCGAAGACCACGAATCGCTTATGAGAAGCAGGGTGGGCAGACACGAAGGCAACGCCGATATGCCGCGCCTTTTCTCGCACAATGTTGACGTGGACGGTCTCAACACCAAGCGCTTGGCCGAGATTGAAGCAAAAGAGGAAATTTTTGAAATGGAAACTTCCGGCCGGGCGCAGATCGCGGACACATTGAAGCGGGGCTGTCTTTCGCCGGAGATTTTGAAACTCAAGGTGGGCGCGGCAGTGATGTGTACCAAGAATAATCCTGCTGTCGGATACGTGAACGGCACGTTGGGGCAAGTGGTAAAATTTGCCGGAGAGACCGGCTATCCGATTATAAAGACTAGAGGTGGACGTCTTATTGAAATGGAACCGGCGGAGTGGGCGGTGGAAGAGGGCGGCAAAATTTTGGCTCGCGTGGTACAAATACCTCTTCGCTTGGCGTGGGCGATAACGATTCACAAAAGCCAGGGCATGTCCATGGACGCCGCGGTAATGGATCTCTCGGATGTCTTTGAATATGGACAGGGATATGTGGCTCTTTCCCGTGTGCGGCGATTTTCCGGCCTTTATCTATCGGGGTACAATGCGAAGTCGCTTCAAGTACATCCCGAAATACTCGGCAAGGATATTGAGTACAAAAAACAGTCAGCGGCGGCTCGCGCGAAGTTTGAGCCAATGGAAGGGGACGAGCTTGACCTTTTGCACAGAAACTTTATTCGCGCGCTCGGCGGAAAATATGTTTCCGACGAAGATAGAAAAAAGATGCCGCGAGCGGCCGGCAAGTCTAGGCGTTCGTCCGATCCCGCGAAAAACACTCGAGAAATTACTCTTGATATGCTGAATGATGGCAAGTCTGTTTCAGAGATTGCCGCCTCCAGAAATTTGAAGGCAAGCACAATAATTGACCATATATACGATCTGCTCTTTGCTAAGAAAATTGATGAAAGCCGTATCGCTCACTTGGCTCCGCGCGACGAGAAGGGGAGAGCGGACATGTTTTCAATACACGAGACTTTCGAAAAATTGGGGGCCGACAAACTAAAGCCCGTGTATGAACATCATGAAGGTCTGTATTCATACGACACGCTCCGCCTCGCGCGTCTCCTCTTCAATAAAGACAAATGAGGCATTTTCCTGTTCGGCCAAAAAGTTGTTTACTCCCTATCGGCTAATTCGTACGAATTAGACAATGGGTGGGGTTTTGGGGAAGTTCATCGGGAGTTAATATGCATTGCCGATAATAGAGATTATGAAACACACTACCAGAACTTTAATAATTATCGCCATCCTTATTTTAACCCTACTGCTGTCGTATGGACTGAAAACCAGCGAAACCGTTCCGGAAAAAAACAATGGAATGGAAAACGAGCCAGCTTCAATTTCAGAAAGTTACAAGAGCCAGGAATTCAATTTTTCTCTCCGCTATCCTTCCGATTGGGGGGTCTCGGACCAAGCGATATTAGCCATGACACCGGCGGTGAACGTATATAAAATTAAAACGGGAAGCACGACGATTCCTTTGACGCATCATGATAACGAGACCAACGTATCCGTTTTTCCCAATGGTATTCCGACGGAAGGGTTGTTCGCGCCCGCAAGAGAGGTAGATTTTGATCCGGGTTTTGCTTATACCGCGGACTCCATGCTTTTCTTGAAGGATGATGGTGTGCCGTTTGCAGCATATATTCGCCCGGCTAATCCTCCGGATAATTGGGGCGAGGCGGGTTTTATCTGGGTGAGAGCGCGCATCAGTAACCTAGAGACGAAATGCGTGGATGAATCTGGCGAGACGATACCGGAAGAGCGGTGCGATCCCCTTACCGACGACCATCAAATCCTATGGTCTGGCACAATTGACGAGAGAGATTGGGAAGAGGCGAAAAAAATTTTGAGGAGCATGGAATTCGCTAATAGCTAATGTCTGAGGGCTAAAAGCCTCTCCCCCATTCGTGTGCGCTTTTCGTTAAGCGGTATATACTATTAAATATGGAGCATCACTCATTTATGCCGAAAAAAGGACAAGTGGATTATACCAACGCCAGGTATGCGCCGGTGCTGAACTGTGTCGTCAGGTACAAAGAAAAAATATTAATTGTGCAGAGAACTTCTAAGATGAGACTTTATCCTGATCTGTGGAATGGTATATCTGGATTTCTCGATGATGAAAAAAAAGTTGAAGATAAAGCCAAAGAGGAGCTTGTAGAAGAAATTGGTATAAGACCTTCCCAAATTAGTGCGTTAAGGCGGGGCGAAATTTTTGAAAAAGAAGACGAAAAATACAGCAAAACATGGATCATTTATCCTGTTTTGGTTGATGTTGATACGGACGAGATCATGTTGGACTGGGAAGCAGAAAATTTTAAATGGATAAAACCCAGCGAGCTCAAAGATTACAATCTAGTCCCGGGTTATGACCACGTTGTACATGGTCTTTTGGCAAAGTCATAAGAATGCCGTTCTTTTTTCTTTCATTTATAATTACAGACTTTAAAATTATTTAAAAATTTAAAATTATAAATTTAAAACTTCGAGCAAGCTGCAAAGAAGTTTCTTTGTCAATTGTTTGTGTCAAATGTTTTTCTTCTTTTTTAGCATTTGTTCCCCATTCGTTGATTTGTGTTATTTTTCCAGCAGGTATAAACTAAAGTTTGAATAAATTAAACACTATAATGAACGCTCTCCCGCTTCATATTTTTGCCATATATTTTTCGCCCTATACCGCGCACGCAGTTGATGTGGACGGAGTCATATATCCGACAGTTGAGCACGCCTATCAGTGCATGCGCTACACTGATGAAAAAATCACCAAAGAGATAATAAACGCGCGGAGTCCTGTTAAAGCGTGGCAAACCTCATGCAAATATAAACATTTGCAAAAACCGGACTTTAGGCCAAGAAAAAGAGAAATTATGAAAAATCTCATGAGAGCCAGGGCGCTTCAGCATGAGGAGGTGAGGAAGGCGCTTCTGGATTCCGGAGATGCTCCAATTGTAAAACACATAACTACCTATCCTCCGGGAGACGGTTTTTGGGACGATGGCGAAAATGGAGAAGGGGAGAATCAAATGGGAAAAATTTGGATGGAAATAAGAGAAGAGCTCAGAAGTCAGCCACACTATACCTACTAGATTTATTAATGTGGAGCTATAATATTATCATTAGAAATTAGATATTATAATTTAGTACTTTAATAATATGGATCTATCTATACTTGTAAAAGCGTTCGGTATTTATTTAGCTGTAAGCGGCTTGTTCTTGCTCGTTAAAGGCAAGACCTTGCCACTTATATTAAAAGATTTTTTTGACCATCCGGCAATTATATATTTGGCGGCGATGGCTCTTGTATTGTTCGGTTCTCTAATTATTGTCGGGACAAATACTTTTGAGACAGTGGAACAGGGGTGGCTCACGGTAATTGGTTGGATAGTCCTCGCGAAAGGTCTTACGTACACATTTATCCCCGACGCGTTTTCAAAACTTTCTGTAAAAAAATTAAGACCATGGCTTATTGTTTGGGCAATAGTTGCAATAATTCTCGGCGTGTATATGTATGTGTCATTTTAAGCATCGTCGCTTAAACTGATAAAAAAAAGACCCGTGCGGGTCTTTTTTTTATAAATACTACATCGCTTGCTCAGTTTCAGTTTCTGGAGTATTTTCTTCTGTAGAAGGAGCGCCGTTATCATTACCGCCATTTGGGTTTGTTGTCTCGTCCATGATAAATGCAAATTAAAATCTGTTAATGGGTTCGACGTTTTCATCCTATCATTGATAAATATTTCTGTACACCTCCCTTTTCTTATGAACTGTTGATAACAATTTGATTATGAATATAAATCCGTTAAGATTGAATATACTGACCTTTCTCACATAGGTTAGTTAGCATAAATAGAGGATTTTTGAATTGGATGCGACGGTCTGGAGCGTGAAATGGCCTGAGACGTAATATAATTACGATGAAAAGGCATTTCGCGGGAAGGCCGAGCAGGCAGTCAAAAAGAGGAAGCCGATAATTTTATAAAGGAGCTTAATAAATCAAGCGAAGAAGGCAAACCGATTGCCACTGAAGTTGAACCTCTTGATAAATTTTATGAAGCTGAAGATTACCACAAGAATTATTACGAAAAAAACAAATCAGAGCCATATTGCGAGCTTGTCATAAACCCCAAGCTGGAGAAAGTCCAAAAGGAATTCTCTAAACTGTTACAAAAATAATTCTCCATTAGGAATTAGATATTAGGAATTAGGAATTTATTTTTAGTGTGCTTACCCGGGTACTTCTTACTGACGTAATTATTGTGGTAAGATGATGTTATGGAAGAAAAAAATTTGCCAAAAAGTGATACGGAATGGAAGGAAAAGATGACCGAAGAAGAATATCGCGTAATGCGCGAGAAGGGTACGGAAGCGCCTTATAGCGGCAAGTACGTGCATGAGAACAAAGACGGCACGTACGCCTGCGCCGCTTGTGGTAATCATTTATTTTCCTCCAAAGCCAAATTTGATTCCGGTACCGGCTGGCCGTCTTTTGATGAAGCTTTACCGGGATCCATTACTGAGCGTGAAGATCGATCGCTCGGTATGGCGCGCACAGAGATTGTTTGCGCGAAATGCGGTTCCCACCTTGGCCATGTTTTTAATGATGGTCCGACGAATACAGGGAAGCGCTATTGCATGAACTCTGTCTGTCTCGATCTTAGAGCCCATCCACGATCTAACCACCAGATATAAAGCAAGACATGGCTTGCCTGCCATTATGGTTCAATTGCTTCACCATCCTGAGGAACTCGAAGGAGATAGTGGATGGGCTCTTAAAAAGAACGGTAAGAATTAAGAAGATATACCGCAAGAGTCGACTTCTAATTATTCGTATTCATCCCCGACGCTTCGGTCGGAGCTCCGACCGAAGCGTCGGAGTTGTATATTCTTATATTAGTATTTATGAGCTATCTTAGAAAATATCTTGCGGAATTTGTGTACGGAGCAATAGACGGAACTGTTACTACTTTCGCGGTTATCGCTGGCGCTCTCGGTGCGTCCTTGAGCCCCGCTGTTATATTGATTCTGGGCTTCGCCAATCTCTTCGCAGACGGTTTCTCAATGGCCGTTTCAAATTATCTGTCCACTAAATCCAATAATGACTTATTGGTTATTAATTCTGAAAAGTTTCCGGTGAAAACCGCTTGGGCGACATTTGTTTCGTTTGTCGTGATCGGCTTCATTCCTCTGTTTTCTTTCGTCGTTGCGCCATTTTCAAGCTTTGTGGACTCTCATAAATTTATTATTTCAATAATACTTACAGCCCTGGCGTTTTTTGGCATCGGCTGGACCAAAGGAATAGTGGTAGAAAAAAATCATTTTTCATCCGCTCTGGAGACATTGCTTGTTGGAGGTGCCGCCGCTGTTATTGCTTATAGTGTCGGGTATTTCTTGAGGGGAGTAATAAATCCATAATAACCATTACTTACTCATTACATTTTTGACAGTAGACACCTCTTTTTGTTAAGCGGCACCTACTGTTTTTTGTCGAATGTTCACATACCGCTATTTGTCGCTATAGCGACAAATAGCGGTAGTGTGATTTTTCAGTTTCGTCAGCGCGAAAGCGCGTTTTTTTAACTTTGTTTAACGAAACTTTAATCTAACTCGAATACAGTTATAAATTATCACTATAAAATATTTAACATATGAATATTTTACTTTGGCTCATATTTGGAGGTCTTGCCGGGTGGATAGCCAGCTTGATCACGGGCAATGATCCGAGTTTAGGTATTATTGGAAATATCACGGTTGGTATCGTGGGTGCTTTTATAGGAGGATGGATTGCTGATAAAGTACAAATAGGTTCTGGCGGAGTCGGACCAGACAGGCCGACCGGGCTTATGAGTTTTATGTGGGCGGTTGTCGGCGCAATCATTCTCTTAGCCATTATAAATTTAATATTTTAAAGGTACTATGCCAGCAAAATCAAAAAAACAACAAATGGCGGCTGGAGCTGCCTTATCCTCAAAAAGGGGAAAACGAAGTGGCAAATCCCTGAAGGGCGCGTCAAGAGGAATGTATAAGTTTATGTCGGAAAACTAGTTGAGGGATGTGGCAAAAACCAAGCGTAAAAATCTTCTCCGCAAAAAATCATGAATCGAAAGATTGACATTGTGTTTAGTGCGTGTATTATAATAACCAGTTGAATTTCAAATCCATAAAGTCCGCAAGATCCTCCGGTATTCCGGAGGGTTGGGTCTTGCTTGCTCCGCCGAAGCTTTTTAGGGGCTGGACGATTCCTGCAATTCATTTTCATGAGGCGTGGGAATCCGGGATCTCCCGTAATAGAGATAATTGATGTCGTCCGTGAGGAGTCAGAGTCAATGAGAGTTAATGCGATTTTCGCGTTCTAAATTAAGGTGGCACCACGGTTTTATGGTGAGAGATACTGACCAAAATCCCGTCCTTATCACGCAATTTTTAATTGTGTGAAGAGGACGGGATTTTTCGTTTAAAAAGTTCTTTGCAAAATCAAAGTTTAAAATTATGAAAAAAAATGCAATAAAGTGTAGTTGCGAAGGTGAGCTAAAGCTTTCCCTTACTATCGGAGGGCAAGATCCGGTGTTTGTTTACAAATGTTGCCTCTGCGAAAGGGAAATCTTTATCTTGGAGTGTACCGATGTGCTCCGATGTTCTAGCAGTCTATCTCCACAGTGTTGGGGTTTAGCAGGGAGGCCGAAATGATCAGAATAAAATCACTTTGGTGCCGTTCGTGCTCTAAGGTTCTGAGGGTGCGCGTTAACGGTACGTACCCAATCTGCCCGTATTGCCGCGCTCCGTTCATTCCGCCATACAATCCGAACGACTTTGATTATTTTCTTGCGCCGATGAAAGGTCGTAAGAAACCATTGACGCCTCGTTAAACAAACGAGGTGTTTTTTATTCTTCCACCCCAAGAATGTCAACGCTAAGCGTTGACATTCTTGGGGTGGAAGAATGCAAGCTGTTGGTATATTATGTCGGAATGAAAGATGAAAAAATCGTATTTTATTCAGCGTTGGGATTCTTCCAGCTGGTTTACATTATCATTCACGTTCTAGTTTTCTTGTTTGTCGCCACTTTTATCCCCGCAATTTCAGGATATTTCAAATGGCTCTTGGGGCTTTGTTTTTTGATCCTTTGTTTTTCTTTTGTCCCGGCGTTTTTTGCGACTTTTGACCGTAATACATTTTTTTCTCGGCTTGTATATCGTACAGCGGCTGTTTGGTCGGGCGTGATTATATATGTGTTTTTTTTCATCTCTCTGGCATCCGCTTTTCAGCTTATCTTTGATTTTGTAGGTTTGTCCATAAATATGTCAATCGTAGCGATGGTCTTTATCGCCTCAGCTTTGGCTGTTTGCCTTTATGGATACTTTAACGCGGCTACTCTAAAAATAAAAAAACTCCAATTAAAAATTGACAACGTGCCAGATGACTGGAAGAAAAAAAAGATGATTTTTTTTAGCGATACGCATTTCGGACAAATCATAGGTGGACTACAAGCGAATAAAATTGTGGACAAGATTAATAGTATGAATCCGGACATTATTCTCATCGGCGGTGACATTTTTGACGGATCCGTAGTGAATTTTGAAGACATGGCGAAACGGCTTGGTCGCTTGAAAGCGGTACATGGAGTTTATTTTATTACAGGCAACCACGAGGTTTATACCGAGACAAGATGCCGACTGTCGGTTATTGACCTACTCGCGGCAAATAATTTAGTGTGTCTGGACGGGAAAAAAATAGACGTAAATGGAATTGATATTGTCGGGGCCGGTTATATTGAGAGCGATGACAAAAATCGATTTTTTAATTTTATTTCAAAACTGGCGCTTGCCGGAAACAAGACGACCGTTGTGATTAAGCATGTACCGGAGCATATTGAAGTGGCGGCCACTAACGATATAGATTTGATGCTTTTCGGCCATACTCACAACGCGCAGATATTTCCGTTTCAATTTTTACCGGACATCATCTATAGAGGGTATGGCTATGGCTTAAAAAAATTCGGCAGAACGCACGTCTATACGTCAAGCGGAGTTGGTACATGGGGCCCTCCTTTTCGCGTAGGAACAGTATCTGAAATTGTAGAAATCACATTCGTTTGACTTTTTTTTAAATATTCCCCATCTTCCATCTCCGAATCCCATTAATCTTAATCCATTCTTAATGTTCGCTAAAGTATCATCTAATAGGTGCATCGTGTTCCTTGGATCGCTCGCTAATGACTGTCTACCCGGCTCCGCCGGACAATAGCAGAATTGGCGCGTGGTTAATATTACAAAAAACATCTCTACCTCCTCTCCTCTTCCGTGTTAATAAGAGGGGAGGACAAAGGAGAGGTGATTTTGGTGTTCATCTGTTAGACACCTTGCATGTTGCATAATAGATAGTAACGATTCATTAATTTGGGCGAAGAAGAATTTGGGCGAAGGAGAATTGTGCACCGCATATATAAATCAATATGAACAATATTTTTCATAAATCGCCGTTTTTCATATCTTTGGCTACCAGTTTAGTCACCACGCTGATCGTTATTTCCGTGTTTGCGAGCATATCTGTCGGTGGAAGCGCGCTGTCGCCTATAGCGGAAGAAACGCGCAGAGCGGAACAGGCCTATCTTGGAGAAACTGAGTCCGTGGTCGTAGATACGGTGAAGCATGCGAATCCCGCGGTTATCTCCATTACTGTCAGAAAAAATGTTCCGCTCATAGAGCGGTATTATGAAGATGAGGATTTGTTTGGTGGAATATTCGGCGTCCCCTCGGAAAGATATGAGGAGAGAAATTTTGAAGAAAGAGAGATAGGCGGTGGTTCGGGTTTTCTAATCTCAACGGATGGCTACATAGTGACCAATCGGCACGTGGTTGAGGATCCCAATGCCACTTATACCGTATTTACGAACGATGGAAAGAAACATGACGCGGAAATAATTGACAAAGACCCCGCTCTGGATATCGCCATAATAAAAATCAGTGGCGGAAACCATCCTTATCTTTCCTTTGCTGATTCCAATAATCTTGAAGTGGGTCAGAGCGTCATAGCAATAGGTAATGCTTTGGGCGAATTCAGGAATACAGTATCTACCGGAGTGATATCCGGCTTGGGTAGAACTATTATAGCGGGAAGTTTGGGAGGTCAGTCGGAAGTGGTGGATCAGGCGATTCAGACAGACGCGGCCATAAATTTTGGCAACTCGGGTGGCCCATTACTGGATCTCAGTGGTCGGGTCGTCGGTATGAATGTGGCTGTTGCGTCTGGATCGCAAAATGTCGGTTTTGCCATTCCCTCCAACAACATAAAGAGCGCGGTGGACTCTGTCCGAAGGCAAGGAAAAATAATCAGGCCATACATGGGTATAAGATATGTCCAGATAACGCCGGAAATTGCGGAAGAAAATTCTTTATCTTCATCGCGAGGAGCTTGGGTGGTAAGTGGAGTTGGGCCCGTAGAGCGCGCGGTGGTGCCGGGCGGGCCGGCGGATAAATCAGGCATAAAAGAGGGAGATATTATTTTAGAAATTGACGGGGTAGAAATCACCTCAGGTAAAAGTTTGAGTTCATTGGTGCGAGACAAGAATGCCGGTGATGTGATCACCCTTGTTGTTCTGAGAGACGGTCGGCAGTTTACCACAAGTGTAAAACTTGGAGAATTTGCTCCACGCTAGTCCTTTCCTCCCCTTCCCCTCTTTAGAGGGGAAGTGCTCCGCAGAATTTATCGGATAAATTCTGCGGAGCGATGGGGTGTCTTTATTTCTTCTTCCTATTCGTATATCCATCCCCGACGCTTTGGTCGGGGCTCCGACCGAAGCGTCGGAGTCGTATATTCGTATTAATCCGTATATTGGTATTATTTTTTGTTATTTGATGCTTACCAAAGGTGTGGTATTCTGTTACAAATAAGTGATATACATGAATAACTCCGAAGAAAATTCTGTTCCGATTATTATCTCCGTGGGAGGCTCTCTTATCGTTCCCAATGCGATAGACGTGGAATTTCTACGGACTTTCAAAGATATCATTCTCAAGCACATAGGGAATGGCAAACGTTTCGTGATTATATGCGGAGGCGGCAAGACAGCGAGACATTACCAGGACGCCGCGAGGGAAGTGAAATCTTTGACCGCGGATGACTTGGATTGGCTTGGAATTCATAGCACACGGTTGAACGGACATTTGGTGAGGACTATATTCCACGATCACGCGCATCCTGAAATTGTCAAAAATCCTCACGAAGACGTGCGCTTCAGAGAAAGCATTTTGGTGGCCGCTGGGTGGAAGCCCGGTTTTTCTACAGATTATGATGCGATATTGTTGGCAAGAAATCTTGATGCAAAAAAAATGGTCAACCTTTCAAACATCAATTATGTTTACGATAAAGACCCAAACAAATTTGATGATGCTAAACCTTTGCGCAACATTACCTGGCAAGAGTTCAGGAAATTAATACCAAGTGAATGGAGTCCCGGTTTATCATCTCCTTTTGATCCCGTGGCCTCGAAACTCGCCGATGAGATAAAAATGGAAGTTGCGATAATAAACGGAAAAAACCTAAACGAACTCGACAACTATCTCTCCGACAGAGATTTCACCGGAACAAAAATCACTTCCTAATCAATGGGTTATCTTCTCTTCTTCCTCCTTTCCTAAAGGAGGTGGTTCATTCTCATGAACCGGAGGATTTTTCCCCTCTTCCTCTTCCCCTCATTAGAGGGGAAGAACCTCGCTTCGAGGCGATGGGGTGCTCATTTATAATTAAAAAATTATTTTAAAATTTAAAATACAAATTTAAAATTTCGAACAATCCCGTCAGCTGTCAATTGTCCATGTCAAATGTTTTTCTCCATTTGTGGCATTCGTTCTTATTTGTGGATTTGTGTTGTTTTTGCTCTAGCTTGTAATTTGGTGCTTCTATGGCATGATGTTCTTATGGAACTAATCAGAAAATTCGAAAATATAACCAAGGGTGATGCGGCACTCGCGGGCGGCAAAGGCGCTTCTTTGGGCGAGATGACGCAAGCCGGCATACCCGTCCCTCCCGGTTTTGTTTTGCTTTCTGAAGCTTTTGAGAAATTTTTGGAAGAGACTGATTTAAATGTGGAGATAGATTCAATATTGCACACGGTGGATCACAGGGAAATGCACACGGTGGAAGGAGCTTCAGAAAAAATTCAATCGCTTATCAAGGAAGCCCAAATGCCGAATGATATTGCGGAAGAAATAGAAAAGAATTTCAAAAAATTAGGTGCTAAGTTTGTCGCTGTAAGATCATCTGCTACTGCCGAAGATTCCTCAGAAGCCGCATGGGCGGGTCAGCTTGATAGTTATTTGAATACAACAGAAGATAAAGTGCTGGAAAATGTTCAAAGATGCTGGGCATCGCTTTTTACACCGCGGGCTATTTTTTATCGATTTGAAAAAGAACTCCACAGGACAAAAATTTCCGTTGCTGTAGTGATACAAAAAATGGTGGAGTCAGAAATTTCCGGCATCGCTTTTTCCGTTCATCCAGTGACAGAAGACAGAAACCAGCTAATTATTGAAGCAGGGCTCGGTCTTGGAGAGGCGATAGTCTCCGGGCAGATTACGCCGGATTCTTATGTAGTAGAAAAAAACTCGTCAGATGGTGAGCCGGGTCGAACCACACGTCGGATCATAGACAAAAATATCTCCGAACAAGACCGCGGACTCTATCGGCTTATTCGTGAGAATAAGAGAATAGTAGCAAAGGAAAAAGATGAGGAGTCAAGAGAGTCTGGAAATGAGTGGGTAGAGATACAGCCACAAACAGGCTCTGCGCAAAAGCTTTCGGATGCCGAGATCTTGGAGCTTACCGAACTGATTCTTAAAATAGAAAACCACTACGGCTTTCCGTGCGATATAGAGTGGGCCTATGAGAAGAGCAAATTTTATATCACCCAATCCCGCCCGATTACCACTTTGAGTTTGGCTGGATCCGATGCTGTCGAGGATGTAAAAGAAGTATGGGTGAATAATGCCTCAATTGAAAAAGCAAGCTACCAGGTAATGTCTCCAGTTATAGGATTTGGTATGAAGGTCGGCGAGGAGGCGTTTGATGGAAGGAAAAAAAACCGTTATCTCAGCAGGCGTTTCTATCTCTTAAATGGTAGAAAACTTGAAGGGATGTATTACCCAGAGAACGATCTTTCAGACTTCGCGGAAGATATCCTTGAATTTATTTATACACAGCCTGATAGGGTTTGGAATAATCACAGCGAGTCATATTCTTTGAACGCGAGACTATTTGATCGCTCAAAAGAACTATCAAAGACAGACTTTTCAAAATACAGCAACGATGGGTTGGCGCAACTATATATGGAATTTACAGAGCTTCAGGAAAAAGCTCATGCATATTCTCTTGCGACAACATGGTTTGTGGACAGTACTGGTGGGTTGTTTGCAAATAAGCTTCTTGAAAATACAAAGGATATAGTAGATCGCAATAATTCCAAACTCAATCCTTCAGAAGTGTTCACAGTTTTGACTACACCGGAAAAAGAAAGTTTTGCTATACAAGAAGAATTAGCTTCTTTGCAAATTTTAAAGAAAATCGCAGAAGATCCAAAGGCAAAGAAAGTTTTCGAAGAGTTGGCTTCATTTCAAACTCTTCCTTCAGAATTAAATCAGGAAATTGGAAGAGAAATTTTAGATCATTTTGAAAAGTGGAGATGGGTTCCGTTCGGTTATACCGGTCCGGCTTATAATCTGGATTATTACTTGAGTATTTGGTCGGGATTAATAAAAGAGAATTTCAATGCGGCTTCCGCGATATTACAGCTTCAAAATAGAAAATCAGAAATCCTAAAACAAAAGGATCAGATTGTGAAAGAGTTGAAAATATCTGAAAAAGATAAAACAATTTACGACATTGCGGCGGATATGACATTCTTGAAAGGTTATAGAAAAGACTGTTCGTATATGTGCTTTTACGCGCATTCTTTTTTGGCAAAAGAAATAGTTTCCAGGATGAACGTCACTGAGGAACAACTTTCTCTTCTTACTTACGTTGAAATATATAAATTGTTGCGCGGAGAAATGAAATTCAATACAGAGGAAACAGAAAAAAGAAAGGGTAAGGCCATTATGCTACCTAAAAATGAATTAGATTTTGAGGTTATTGTCGGTCCGGATGCGGAAGAATTTTTGAAAGACAAGGTAATTAAAAAAGAGGAAATTGATATTGATGCCGATGCTTTCAAGGGGAACTGTGCCTCATCAGGGCACGCAAAAGGAATCGTTAAAATTATCAATAAACCGGAAGAGATGGGTAAGATGAATCAAGGCGACATCATGGTTGCGCATACTACTTTTCCTTCGCTCGTTCCGGCCATGAAAAAAGCAGTAGCTATCATTACGGAAGACGGAGGTATCACTTGTCATGCGGCAATTGTTGCGCGAGAGCTTAAAACTCCTTGTGTTACTGGAATAAAAACAATAACCCAGGTTCTGAAAGACGGGGATGAAATAGAGGTGGATGCGGACAATGGATTAGTGAGAATGTTAAAAAAGTCATAAATATGGACACTGTAAAGAAAGCAAAATATCTTAATGATGGAGATAAGTGGATGCTTGCGGAAGAAATTCCCGATATTGATTTTCAGTTTTCTCAAATCTGGCTGTCTTCTTTCGTAAATGACATTGAAAGGAGCATCGGGGTAAGTTACAAAAAAATTCTTTGCGTTTACAAAGGCTACAACCTCAAGTTTTATTACGGCGAAAAAGATTCGGATGAACTGGCTAAACATATTTTGAAATTAATTTTGGATGATCCGAAGTTTGGCGAAAAAATTAACAGCGAGATAAGACGGCTTTCGAAGAAGTTCAAGAAGTTTTCCGAGCAGATTAGTTCGGGGTTTCTAAAAAAACTCTCAAACAATGAGTTGGCTGATCTATATAAGAAATTGGATGAACTTCACACTGACCTTCTAGACCCACTCTGCTAAAATTTGGATATCACCTCGTCAGTGATATTTACAAACCAATCAT
>MHSK01000034.1 GCA_001821295.1 Candidatus Taylorbacteria bacterium RIFCSPLOWO2_12_FULL_43_20 | reverse complement strand
TTGAGAAAAAAGTTGTTCACCGGTGCAAAATTTACTAGAAGTGATATCCTATGAATACTGATTTCGGTAACACCTATTTATTATCGAACAAGCCGCTCACCGGCCATTCTATAGCAATTACTGCAATATGAATTGGATCATGGTAATGTACCCCATTTCGTTACTGTACCAAACCAGGTTAGTTAAGGTTAACTAACCAAGGCTGAACAAAACGATATACAAGCCAAAGAATTGTTAGTGCGACAACTACAATGATTGTAATTACAAATTTTTTCATACGATTGACTAGATTAATTGACCAGCGACTATTACATGCCTCACTAAAGTTTCGGTATACCCCATTTCGTTATCGTAGCACACAAATCATCCCTCATTGCAACCTAGAAAACAATATTTTTCATTTTGCGGTATTGATGAATAGACATCCATTTTGGATAACTATCTGAAGGATCTTCTTGAGGAGGAGGTCGAGATGGTGACTTCATTATTGGCACATAATAATAAAACAGTGTACCTGCAACAATTAACGCTAAGATAATTAATATTATTTTCATAATTTTAGATTAGCCTACCTGCTTTAATCACATGCTCCACCAATGTATGCGTATACCCCATTTCGTTGTCATACCATGTGACACTAGCGATATTCCTCTGGTATTGGTCGTTCTGGAGCACATCCGGGACAACCATAGAAAGTTCCCTTCAACCAAATATAGCCCAATACAACTAGAATAATTATGATGATTATTGCGATAATTTTTTTCATATCATTAATTATACAAGTCTACCCGCCTTTATCACATGCCCAACTAAAGTATGTGTATAATCCATTCAACTATCACTCAACTCAGTCGACAAAAACTTCGACACAATGATTCTCACATACTCTGTATAAAGCTCAAAATACTTTTTCATTGATTCAATGAGTTCTGCATACTGCATCTTTTCATAATCATGCGTCATCTGATTACGGACTTTCGCCGAATCGCCTATTTTTTCCGCAAACGACCCATCAAAGACTGACAAGGAAACCAACTCATGAAAACTTGACTTGTATGAATCTGCAACTTTGCCACCAATCTGATATGCTAAAAACGCATTGATGTCCACAGCCTCATCCACCATAAGTTGAAACCAGCGCTCCATGGCGGCGCGTTTTTCCTCATTCTTCAACAGCTCATCGGTATCAAGCGCCACATACGGAGCGAGTTTTGAAATATATTCCTGAAGACGGTCTACCTTTTTTTTGAAAATAGGTTGGTTTTGCATAAAATATTAAGTGACCTTCGGTGTCCATTCCCTGATCTTCCGATCGCGCAGGGCGCGGAGCCAAGATGTCTCCATCCAAATTTTGATGGCATATAGCTTCCAACTAAAGAAGGCGTCTGGACTGTTTTCATACAAAACCTTGCCATCTTTCACCACGGAATACATAAGCGTCGGTGAGGCGAGTCCGAGGTCAACGACCTCCACATCATCCCTCTTGAATATCTCCGAAAGCTCACCCATCAGACGCGGAACATTGACTTTATTGTGGCTGATAACCGCAATATCAATATCACTTTTAGCATGAGTATTTCTGGTTGCTTGCGAACCAAAAAGAGCTGCAAACTCAAGATTGTGCTTTTCGGCCACAGCTTTTATTGGTAACTTTATTTCTTCCAGATTCATGATGTCATGATAACACAATTTTATCTTTATTTCTATTTTTAATTTTTCCGTAAATTACTCCGCAGATAGTGCCTATAATAATTAGAAGTAAGATGGAAACAATAACCGAGAGTATATAGAATGGAAAAAAGATTACCCCTATTTTTATCCTATTTATGATTTCACAATTTTCGTAGCACTGAGTTTTGCCGATTAAATTTATTGCATGTATAATACCCGCAATAAATCCAATAATTAATCCTCTTAGCCAGTATCTTTTTGTTTTCATAAATTTATTTTATCGCCCCTCCAGTTTTGATCACATGCTCAACCAGTATATATATATATACCCACACACTTATTTTATAATTAATTAATAAATTTACCTACTTTTTGTATGCAAGTCCGACTTGCATACTTTCGCGTGGTCTAATGAGATGAAAATGCGCATAACGCAAAGCGTTTAATTACTTGCGATTCTTAATCTTGCCGTAGAGTAAGCCTGCAAAAACTCCTACGAGCATTCCGATTGGAACAAACAACCTAACCGAAAGGAATAAGTCCCACCAGAGATATTGAGATAGGTATTCTTTAACCAAAATACGGCGGCTCCGTTGTCCAAAACGGCATCATCGTAGCAACGAGCGGCCTCGTCTGGCATCACGACCTGGCGATATCCGGCATGATCGCCTCCATACTCCACGCCCTCGGCCCTCGCTATCGGCGGATTCGAGGAGGAGTTTGCGCGTAAAAGTAAGAATTTTGGGCTTCGATGAACTTACGGATCATTAACTCATCGAGCCCGACACACAGCCGACCTTCATGGTCGGTTTTTTATGTAGATACCACATGACGAAAAGCGCACACGAATGGGGAACACCCCATCGCCTCGGAAACCTCCCCCTTCGCTAATAAGCTACGGTGGGACACAGTCGGCTCTTCCCCTCTAAAAGAGGGGAAGAGGAAATCCTTCAGCCACCTCCTTTAATAAACTTTAAAATTTGTGAGTAGCTTATAAGCTAATAGCGCCCTTTATACGCGCGCCGATATCGGCAATAGAGACTCTCTCCTGCTTACCTGTATCCCTATCGCGTACCGTCACATCGTTTTTTTCCAGCGAATCAAAATCAACTGTAATGCAATAAGGCGTGCCTATTTCATCTTGTCTCCTGTATCTTTTTCCAATGTTTCCATTGTCGTCAAAAACCATCGGTTGAATCTCCTCGTTTAGCATATCAAAAACCTCTTTCGCCTTGCTTACCAACTCCGGCTTATTTTTCAACAATGGGAAAACAGCCGCCTTAACAGGCGCGAGACTTGGCTTTAGTTTTAAATAAACACGAGTCTCCCCGCCCAGCTCATCCTCCTTGTAGGCATCGCACATGATCGCAAAGAAGAGTCTTCCAACCCCTCCCGATGACTCAACAATATGCGGAATAAACTTTTCGTTTGTTTCAGAATCATGATAAGACAGATCTTTCCCTGAACCTTTTGAATGCTGGGTCAGATCATAATTCCCACGCGCGTGTATTCCCTCCATCTCGTCAAAACCCCATGGAAAATTATATTCAACATCATAAGCTTCTTTGGCATAAAAAACCAAATTGTCATGCTTCTTCCAACGCAAATTCGATTCGTCGAAACCCAAGCTTAAAATCGCTTTCCACCTATACTCTTTCAATTTTTCATACTCAGACATTTCTTCTTCCGGCCGCGTAAAGTATTGCATCTCCATTTGTTCAAATTCGCGTCCACGAAACAGAAATTGCCTGGGGGAAATCTCATTCCTGAACGCCTTTCCAATTTGCGCGATACCAAAAGGCACTTTCACATGTTGCGAGTCAACCACATTTTTAAAATTAACATATATGCCCTGACATGTTTCTCCTCGTAAGTATGATGGCGCCATATTGGAATCGGTAAAATCTCCAAGATTTGACTTCACAAGCAAATTAAATTTCTTAACTTTTGTAAAATTCCGCTTTCCACACTTCGGGCATTTTATCTTTTGTTCATTTTCCTGAAACAATCCATTGAGCTTCTCTTCAGGCATCTTCTCGTCAGCTTTTACTCCAATATCTTCAAGCATCTTATCAGCCCTGATGCGTGCGTTGCACTCCTTACATTCCACCATAGGGTCAAAAAAACCCTTCGTATGGCCCGACGCTTCCCAAATTTGCGGATTCATAAAAATGCTGGAATCTAATCCCACAATATCCTGCCTCTTGTGAACCATCCATTTCCACCAATGCGCCTTAAGATTATTCTCAAGCTCTACGCCCATAGGGCCATAATCATAAACACCGGCAAAACCGCTGTAAATTTCTGAACTGGGGTATACGAATCCCCGCCGTTTGCATAACGAAACTATTTTTTCCATCAAACCGGCGCTATCGTTTTTTTTTGAATTCTCTGACATGTTTTTTAATCAATTACCCTGCGGCAGAGACCGCAGGGAAACGAATTTTATCTGTTTACCTTCTCATCTCCTTCTCTCGCCCCAGCATCTCCGACAAGGGATGTGGTGAGATTGTTTCCTGTGTATCTTACTTCAGTATTGGTAAATCTGTCCACCGCTTTAACTTTTATATCGCTTACCAACACGGGCAAAGTCCCGACTTGGCTCACGCTCGGTAATATTGAAATTTTGAAAGATAATTGTTTTACATCACCCGCCCTTATTTCCCCCGCCTTCCAAACAATGTTACCTCCTGAAGCGTTGTACTCCACAACCTCGCTTTCCGGATAAATTTCACCGAGCCACTTCACGTACAAAGGAAGCCGAGCTGTAACCTCCGCGTCTCTCGCATCATTGCTGGAACTGCCCACGCTAAATGTCGCCGTGTATGTCGTCTCGGTCTCCACTTTCGGAGGCAAAGGCCCCGTGTTCTTGAAAGGACCGCTATAATACGAAATGCCGGAGCCAAAGGATAGGCCGGTCTGCATTTGCACTTTCTTTACCACAGAGCGAACAAGCTCTTCCGGCACGGAAACATCGCCCCTTCTTTTCGCCTTTACGCTCACGGATAAAGTTATTTCCCCATTTTTTACAAATCCGACGTCTTTCTTTAAGAGAGGCGAGAAACTGAAGCTCAACCGTCCGCTCTGCCCCGGCTCTATGACGCGCAGATCAGAAAGTGTTCCCGAATTCCAAATTACCGTATTGTCCAATGACCGGTAGAAACCGCGACTGACGGAAACAGTTTTCTCATCCACATCTCCCGCTATTTCCACTTCTACCTGCAAGTCAGAGATTTCACTCGGCACATTATTCCGCCAAGACAAATCTCCTCTGATAAGGTTGTCGTCTTCGGCTACATATACGGATGAAGTCTGTCCATTCAAAGCGAGTTCAAGTCCGATAAATGGCTTGTTGAGCACAATTGAATGAGCGACAGTCAAAATTTCGGGTTCTAAGAGTTTCTCATCTTTCTTGCTTTGCAAACCGGCCGAAAATCTGAAATTGCGCTCTTCACCGTCCTGACCTTGGATCTGGCCTCTTATTTTTATTTTTTTCTTTTCTCCCGGCTTAAGGTCCCCTATTTTCCACGCATCTGTTCCATAAGTCGGCTTCGGAGAAGCTTCTCCGTATGTATATCCGAAGGGGTATTCCGCTCTAAATACAACATCCCGCAAAAGCTCCGCGGAGTTGGAAGCGATTTCTATACTGAACTCCATGCTCTGACCAGAGTTTATTTCTTTTAAACCCTCCACGCTAATGCTCAAAGGCGCGGACGAGAGAGATACCTCTATGACTTTGCTTTTCTCGTAGATGGCGTTGGAGTCTCGGACGCGATACTCAACCGTCAATTTGATCTCCTTTTTGCTGTTTTCCTCTCCGAACAGAACTGCCGATATTTCGCGTCTTTCAACTCCTCCGGCCTTAATTTCTCCCAATGCTTCCTGCTGTCTTCTCAACTCCTTGCTGATATCCTGCGGGTTCCTCACACCTTCTGGATATTCTATTTTCAAAATAGCTTCCTCCAAATTGGTATTGTTATTATTCTTTACAGCAATATCCAAAACCAATTTTTCGCCCCCATCCACATTCACGGGTCCGGTAATACTGATATCAATATTGCTGGATGAAAAAACGTTTGAACCTTTGAAATATATATACGCGCCGAAAGACAGGGCTATGAGAAGAAATAGCAACGAGAATATCAAAATTCTCCTGGTTATCGCGCTTATTTTTTTAGGATAGTATTTCAATTCATCTTCATCAGTTTTTTCGCGCTTCCAATCTTCATTAACATCAACATTTTCCCTGCGGAGTCCTTCGTAACTTTTTAAAATGTGGGGTTTTTCCGTCCGAGAATACAGATTCCCCTCCAATTGTTCCAATTTATCTTCATTTTCCGGCTTATACATGGATGAATTATATCAATTTCCAACTACCAATGGAAGAAGGGGTCGTTAAGCGGTATCTACGATCCTTTTCTATTCGTGTGCGCTTTTCGTTATGCGGTATCTACTAAAGCTGGCTTTCTTTCAACCACACATTTATCTCTTTTAATGCTTCTGTTCTCTTTTTTGCCATATTGTCCAGTATCTCACGGCTCCATTCGGCACCGCGCAAGAATTCTTCAAACTTCAATTTATCGCCGGCATATCCGAGAAAATTCAATATCCGCATGACCATGACAGCTTCAAAGTTTTTCACCTCCCTTTCAGACAGTCTTTCTTCTTTCAGCCATTCAAAACCGCTAGCAATCAATATGAACATTTCCTTGTTTTTTTCTTCGCCGCTCAGCATCCTTTTCAATAACGCGGCTATGTTTGCCGCCACATCCATTTTGACTCGGTCGTCTCTAAAACATTCAAACAAATTATAACAGCTGCTTGCGCCTGTGATTTTCCAAATGTTTTTTCCACGCACCAGCGAAAGATCAGAGAAAGTAAGATCACTGAGCCCCATGCGCAGTTTGGATCGAATTTCCCTCATTGCCTGCACGGAAGCGTCAACCATCCCCAACTCTTTGGTAAATATGCCGAGAATCATGTTCGCCTCGCCATTCGGCCGGCTAGACACTATAAAACCTTCGGTGTGATATATGTGGTGCATGTTGGATCGGTTGTTTACTGTGAATTACGAAACTCGTCGAAGGCAGGGCTTTTGCGGAACATTGCGCAAGCCGACGGGCTCTGCATAGGGATTTTTTAGCAAAAAAATACCCGTGTTCCGCAAAAGCCCTGCCGAGAAAAGAGTTTCGTAATTCATAGCTTACTTTTTTTATCTCAAGAGATTGATTTTGAACCTCATCGGTCCCAACATAAGCTCGTTCTCTCCTGCATCAACGTATGCGATTTTCTTCAAGCCGGCTCCTTTTGAAATCTTATCAAGGTTATTATCAATAAACAGACGGCCTTTTTCGTCCGTTTCCACCGACATAGCCGCCAGTTCGTTCACGTTAAATTTATCCTTTTTGCGCCATTCTTGCACCGCCCTTACGAATTCCCTCACGTAGCCCTCCTCCTCCAACTCAGGAGTAATATCCGTATCAAGCCAAACAGCGTTTTCCAAACCGGCATCAAATACCGTCTGTTTGACGTTGACTTCATCCTTAATTAACAAAATCAAGTCTTCGGTTAGTTCTTTTTCATTTGATCCCTTGATTTTCAACACCGCCAACGGCTGACGCACCTTAATGCCGGCCGCCGCTCTTGCTTCAAGACCGAGCGAAACATATTCCCTGACTTTCCGCATTTTTTCCAATATCAACTTATCCGAGTCGTTGAGATACTGGACATCCGGCCAATCCAGAAGATGCACGCTTTCTTTACTCCCCCCGCTTCGCCGATACAAATCTTCAGCTATAAAAGGTGCGAGGGGCGCGATTATTTTTGAAAAATCGGTTAAAAGCGCTCCGAGTGATTCCAATGCGGCGGTTTTTTCATTCTGATCCTCCGACTTGAATCTATCTCGAGACCTCCGTAAATACCAAGTGGACGCGTCATCAATGAATTCCGCTATCGGCTCAACCGCTTTAGCCAGCTCGTATTTCTCTAGCGCGGAAGTTACGGAAACGGCTGTTTCTTTGAGGCGGGCTGTCGCCCAAATATCCAAGATATTCTGTTTTCTCCCAATCCGTGGCACTCTCTTTTTTCCTCCCCCATACATCTCATAAAAAACAACCATATTATTAAGCCGCAGAATATTTTTCTTGTATATCTCATCCACTGTTTTTTCAGAAAAGTTCACTTCCTCACCGTAGACCAAAGGACTCGCAAGCATATAAAGCCGCAAAGCGTCGGCACCATATTTGTCTATGATACTCATGGGATCTGGATAATTTTTCAGATTTTTTGACATTTTCCTTCCATCCTCGGCCAAAATCAAACCGTTAACCGCGACGTTTTTATACGGAGATTTACCGAACAGCGCCGTAGATATCACGAGCAAGGTATAAAACCACCCCCTCGTCTGATCTATTCCCTCCGCGATAAAGTCAGCCGGAAACCCTTTCTCTTTGCCGAATAATCCGAGCCCCGGCTTAAATCTCTCGGATGAATCACCGAATGGAAAATGAAACTGGGCAAAAGGCATTGATCCGGAATCAAACCATGTGTCAAAAATCTCGGGAATTCTTTGTTTCTCGCCTCCGCAGGGGCAAGCCAAGCGTAGCCGATCAATATAAGGCCGGTGCAAATCGGTTTCGTACCTGTTGTTATGCGGCAATGGAATGAAATTCAAACGCCTCACTTCGGCGTTGTCCATAAAAAAATTTTTATTATCATGCATTTCATATGTCCTTTCGGGCGTCGCCCCCTCCGCGGCGGCAAATAGCATCCAAGCGGGAGAATCATGCGTTATTATTAATATTCTTTTGTTTGAATACTTCTTCTCCAACGTATAAAGAAAGTGTCCCACGCGACTTTTCACCATTTGCTGACTTTCTCCCCCTGGAAGAGGCGTCTTGAAACGATCTTCGTGGTAAGCAAATTTCCTGTATTCGGACACGGGTTTACCGTCAAAAACACCCGCGCTTATTTCGTGTAGGCCAGGCTCAATCACGAGAGCTCCAACCGGCAGAGCTAAAATTTCCCTTATGATCCTAGCCGTCATTTTCGTGCGTTTGAAAGGAGAACAAATTATCAAATCTATATTTTCTTTTTTCAATCGAGACGCGGAGGCTTTTACCTGTTCAACGCCTTTTTCGGTCAAGCTATGAAGACCGGGATCCGAGCTCATCACTTTCAAGACATTGCTCTCCGCTTCTCCGTGCCGCATTACGTAGTAAGTATTTTTGCGCGGAACCGCAGACTTAATATCATCAAGGGATCCCATGACGTCTATCCGCGCGCACTTATCGCACTTCCATACTGGCAACGGCGCTCCCCAGAAACGGCTTCGGGATATCGCCCAATCTTTCGCTCCGTACAGCCATTTGCCGAACCTGCCATCCTTTACATGGGAAGGAATCCAATTGACTTTGGCATTTTGCCTCACTAGCTTGTCTTTGATGGCTGTGACTCCGAGAAACCATGAAGAAGTGGCGTAATTTATAAGCGGCGACTCGCAACGCCAACAGTGAGGATAGGAGTGAATAATTTTTTCTTTTGAAAAAAGAGCTTGGCGACCGGCAAGATATTTAATGATGCTTATGTCCGCGCTTTGATGGGCGTTCGGATCTTCCTTTGTTGGTTTTGGCTTTACCGACATACCGGCAAACATCTCCAATTCTTGTTTGAATTCGCCGTGAAAATTGACATGCTGAACAAAGGGCAATTTATTTTTTTTCAGAAGATCATAATCGTCGCTTCCGAAGGCGGGAGCGATATGCACTATGCCCGTGCCTTCTTCCGTAGTCACAAAATCCGCGCCATAAACTTTCCATCCGTTGTTTCTATTTTCCAGCGCGGGATCATTATGGTACTGATCAAAAACGGGAACATATTCTGATCCGATCAGTTTGGAACCGTTGAATTCCTCAATAATTTCAAACTCCTGATCTTTTACGACGTGATCTATTCTGTCTTTTGCCAATATAATTACATCCCCGTCGGACTTCATCCTGATTTTCACATATTTGACGTTCTCATTTATCGCCAGAGCGACATTGCCGGGGAGTGTCCAAGGGATTGTCGTCCATACCAGAAAATAAACTTTCGGAAGCCGCTCTTCCAACCTCGGTGATTTGGCATTGGTTATCTGAAACTTAACATATACGGATATATCGGTTAAATCTTTATAGCCCTGATTAACTTCAAAATTGGACAGGGTCGTTTCGCATCTGGGGCATATATGCATTGATTTGAAATCATCATAGATAAGCCCTTTTTCGTAAAGTTTTTTGAACGCCCACCAGACAGACTCCGTATATCCCGTGTCCATAGTCTTGTAACTTTTTTCCATATCCACCCATCGGCCGGTCCTCGGTATTATCCTCTTCCAATCATCCGCGTACAATAATATTTTCGATCTTGCTTTTTCATTAAATGCTTCAATGCCATAATCCAGTATGTCTTTCTTTGATTTTAATCCGAGCTCTTTCTCAACAATATTTTCAATCGGTAAGCCGTGGCAATCCCAACCCCATTCCCGACGGACAAACTTACCGCGCATGGTCTGAAAACGAGGGATCACATCTTTCACGGTTCCGGGCAATATGTGGCCGTAATGAGGCAGACCGGTAGCGAAAGGCGGCCCGTCATAAAACACAAATTCTTTTTTTCCCTCATTTCTCTTCAGTGATTTTTCAAATATTTTATTTTCACGCCAAAACTCCAGGATCTCTTCCTCCTTCTCTGCTGCTTTGGATTTGTTATTCTTGTCCATTTATATTAAAAAATAATTGATCTTCATCCTCTTCCCTTCTTTTGCTCCGCCGAAGCTCGCTTCGAGCGTAGGGTACGAGGGAAGGGGTATCTCCTATCTTTTTCTTTTTTTCTACCTTTTTGAATTTGCAATTTTTTCGAATTTTGTATTTCTCCTTCGAGTTCCTCAGGATGGTGAGCCTTTTACCCTGAGCGAAGTCGAGGGGGTCGAACCAGTGCTTCGTGCTTATCTGTTGAGATTCTGGTGTCTGACATTTTATTTATGAAAAACTCGGTATTGTTTTCACCGATTGCCTTTTTATCTCCGACCCGTCATTTGAAAAAAGAAAATCTGCCTTAACCTTTTTACCTTCGAGCACAAGAGGCATCCAATGTATGTCATCAATCCACATTTTTGAGTAAGGTATTTTATCAAGGGGCACCCAGACCGGTTTCATCTCTTCCGATGCTTGCGGTTCACCCCGCCACTTTTTCAAAAAAAACACATGCACTGTCTGTTTCCAATCCGATTTTGACTCAAACGCAAAATGTATTTCAGCGACTTTTTCCAGATCTGATTCATCCGCGACAATACCCACTTCTTCTTCCGCTTCTCTTATCAGAGCATATTCTATCCGCTCACCCTTCTCAACTTTTCCGCCGAAACCGTTCAGCTTACCGGCCCCGAAGCCACGCTTTTTCATCGCCAATAGTATTTCATTTTCTCTTATCAAATATCCCAAATTTGTATACCGCATGGCAATGATACAACAATAACAAATAATAATTTGAGTGGTAAACTCATCAGAATATTGCCATTATATCAATTTTTTCCCTTTGACATAATGTATCCGCATATTCGGGATTACATTGTACGGTGAAAACAATTAGAGCTCGTACAAACGTACGAGCTCTTGACATCATTTGACTTTCGGTACAGGCAAGTCAGCGCCCGTGACGACCACGGCTTGAATGCTTTCAAACGCGGTTTCCGAAGTATGGAAGAATTTGATGACTGCCTCTTCCCCGGCAGTAAAAATTTTTGGAACTAAAAATTGAAGAATTATGATTACCAGCGCTAGTCCCAACGCTCTATTAATTCTCATGTGAGTAAGAATTAAGGAGAGTGGAATATTCCGCGGTGACAGCCGCGAAATTGCCTAGTAATCAAGACAACCCTCCTCTTCGCCTCAAACGGCTATATTCGCCGCGAAAAGTGAGAAAGAGAGTTGCCGTCCTTTCAACGTGCTCTTATTTAATTATACAACATATTGACTTTAGATGCAAGCTCCCCCTTTAGATACACTACTGTCCCACTAAAATTTTCGTAAATTAGAAAAACCCCTTCGGGTAAGCCATAATATGTCTGTCGGACAAATTAAAGGCTTAAT
>MHSK01000033.1 GCA_001821295.1 Candidatus Taylorbacteria bacterium RIFCSPLOWO2_12_FULL_43_20 | reverse complement strand
TTGGGTGTACGTTGCTCATGTCTTAAGCGTATCACGAAGCAAGGATGTATTAAAGGGGATTTGTGAGGATCAGTAATAGCTGACAGCCATAAGCTGATTTATGTGTATGTGTGCCAGCTGCTTTAATTCATGGTATAGTTTGAACCATGATTATTTTGGACGGTAAAAAAGCCAGAGATTCACTGAAAGCGAATTTGATGGATAAAATAGCAAATTGCATTGACCGGCCAAAGCTTGTGATTATCCAATGCGGCGACAAAGAGGAATCAAACAAATATATTCAGCAGAAGAAAAAGTTTGGCGCGGAGATAGGGGTGGAGGTGGAACATATCCATTTTTTACGCTCGGTATCAGAGAAAGAAGTAATAGATAGCATAAAGAAGGCGAATAGCGACGACAAAATTCATGGAATAATAGTACAGCTTCCTTTGCCTCCGAATTTGGATAAAGACGAGATTATAGAATCTATTCATCCGGAAAAAGACGCAGATGGGCTTACATCTGCCAATATCAAACTGATGTGGCAAGGCAATGAGGAAGCGATGATACCCGCGACGGCACAAGGCGTGGCTTTTCTTTTAGATTTTTATGGATTTAGTCCGGAGGGAAAGAATGTGGTGATTATAGGCCGTTCGGAATTGGTGGGAAAGCCCATAGCGGCTGTTCTGCTTAGCCGCAACGCCACGGTAACAATATGTCATAGTAAGACTCAAGATTTGGTCGGAACATGCAGAAAGGCCGATATCTTAATATCAGCCGCCGGAGTGCCGGGGTTAGTGGATGAGAGTTATTCCCACGCGAATCAAGTTATCGTGGATGTTGGTATAAACATAGCGCGCGGTAAGAAACTGGAGGAAGAAATTTTTGGGAAACATTTGGTGGGTGATGTCAATTGGGAAAGTGTAAGAAATGTCGCCAAAGCTGTGTCTCCAGTACCGGGAGGGGTTGGACCCTTGACCGTGGCTTTTCTATTTGGAAATGTTTTGAAAATGTGCGAAGCGGCCGCTCGTCGAAGCTCGCTTCGAGCATGAATCGGAGGGTTTTCCTTAGCGTAGGTACTTAAGATATAATAGCTCCAATGTTTCGCGTTTCTCCAGGGAAACTTTTATTAGTTTAAACGCCCTTTTGGGTATTAATAGAATGGAAAATTATAATGACGATAGGACAAATAATGTAGTGTTTTCAAGTAAATTTTCGTGGTTGTGGGTAACTGTGGGGGTTCTTTTGGCTATCTTTCTCTTGGCGAAAGCAATGCACGAGTTCCGGCTTTACAGCCAGGAAGGCAGGTATTCATACCCTTCCAGTGTAATAACGGTTAGCGGCGAGGGAGAGGTTACCGCTATACCTGACGTGGCTGCTTTTACTTTTACCATTTCCGAAGAAGCTCTCACGGTGGATGAGGCGCAGAAAGAAGTGACGTCAAAAGAGGGCAAGGCCTTGGAGTTCCTGAAATCCAACAATATTGAGGACAAAGATATCAAAACAATTGAATACAACATTAGTCCAAAATATGAATTTGTTCAGGAAACCTGCACAGCTTTCCGTTGTCCTCCCGGCAGGCAAGTTTTGAAGGGATATACTGTTTCCGAAACCGTGAGTGTAAAAGTGAGAGAGACAGCCAACGCGGGCTCTTTACTTCAGGGATTGGGCAGTGTTGGGGTCAGCAACGTAAGCGGTCTGCTTTTCACTGTGGATGATGAAGATGTGTTAAAAAGTGACGCGAGAAAGATGGCAATAGAGGACGCGCAAAATAAGGCAGAAAAATTGGCTGAAGACTTGGGTGTAAAATTGGTTAGAATCACTTCTTTCCATGAAGATGGAGGTTACCCTATTCCTTTCGCCAAAGACGGTTTGGGTATGGGCGGTGATATGATGAGAGAGTCAGTGTTGGCAGCGCCTGCTATTCCGCCAGGTGAAAATGAAATCATCTCCAGGGTCAACATCAGTTATGAGATAAGGTGATAGGCGAGAGCTTCATCAACTTCATCAGTTTTTCCACCATACTAAGGAAGTTCACGAAGCTTACAAAGCGGTCTCGGTATTTGACTTTTTTTATTACGGGGCTATTATGATGATCATAAGCCCCGGGCGGGGTTTTTTAGTAAAAAAATATGAAAATAGTTGATTATGTAAGAGAAACAAGGGTGGAAATGAAGCATGTAAGCTGGCCAACGAAGCGACAGGCGGCCATTTACACGGCTTTGGTGATAGTCATTTCCATTGTTATAGGCGCGCTTTTGGGCTTCTTTGACTATGTCTTTGCGTTTATACTTGGGGTCGTCATATAATTCCTTTGTATTCTTATATTCCGCTATTCCGCTGATTAATATCAGCCGTGTATAAGAGCCCACCCACGATCTAATGGCAGGCAAGCCCCAGCTCGCTTTGCGAGATCACACCAATGAATATTGGTGTGGGGGCAAGCCATATCTTGCTTTATATCCTGGCGGTTAGATAGTGGATGGGCTCTTAGGTCAAGTAAGTCAAATTATTTCAGAAATATATTTATGGCTAAACAAAAGTTGCAAGAGGAGAGAAATTGGTACGCCATCCACACTTACGCGGGGTATGAAAATGCCGTGGCTAGAAACCTTAGACAGAGGATAGAATCTCTCGGAATGGAAAACAAGATATTCAACGTTTTGGTTCCCACTGAAAAGAAAATCAAGGTGAAAGGCGGTAAGAGAGTTGAAGAGGAGGAGAAAATTTACCCGGGATATATTCTGGTAGATATGATAGTCACGGATGATTCATGGTATGTTGTCAGGAATACTCCCAGGGTTACCGGTTTCGTTGGTTCGGGTGTCTATCCGGTACCTCTTGATAAGAATGAAGTAGAAGGATTGTTCAAAAGAATAAACGCCGGCGACACAGCGAGACATAACATTGATCTTGTAGTTGAAGATTCAGTAGTTATTATAGACGGGCCGTTCAAAGAGTTGGAGGGTAAGGTCAATGAGGTAGACGAGGAAAAAGGAAGGGTTAAAGTTTTAGTTTCTATGTTTGGAAGAGAGACACCGGTGGAGCTGGATTTTCTACAGGTGAAGAAGGTTTAGAAAAATAACGAGCAAGGCGAGTGTATTTTTCTTAACCCCGTGAAATAAATTTCAAATCACTAAGTATGTATTACTATGTATATGTGCTTCGTTCGGAAAAAGATAAAAAATTTTATATTGGCTGCACCGGTGATTTGAAATTAAGATTTGAGGCTCATCAAAAAGGTTCTGTACACTCAACGGTTGACCGACGACCCTTTGAGCTTGTATACTACGAGGCGTGCAAGGACAACAAAGACGCACGACATCGCGAGAACTATCTTAAGACTACATACGGGCACCGTTTTATAAAAAACCGCCTCAAATCTTATTTCACGGGGTGATGATTTTTATAGTCGTTTCACTCCTTAAAAATCAATCATGGCAAAAAAAATAACAAAACAACTTAAAATGGTTATACCGGCCGGCAAAGCCAATCCCGCTCCTCCTGTTGGACCGGCTTTGGGTCAGGCAAAAGTCAATATAGGGGAATTCGTGACTCGTTTTAACGAAGGAACGAAATCTATGATGGGGGATCTCGTCCCTGTTGTCGTCAAAGTCTACGAAGACAAGACTTTTGATTTGATCTTCAAGACTCCGCCGGCTTCCGCGCTTATACTTAAAGCAATAGGAAAAGAGAAAGGATCGGGGAAAAATGTTACGGAAAAAGCAGGGTCAATATCCAAGGCGCAGATAAGAGAAATCGCGGAAAAGAAAATGAAGGATTTGAACGCCTTAGATGTTGAGGGAGCAATGAGGATTATAGAAGGATCAGCGAAATCTATGGGGGTTGAGGTTAAATAATATATGACATAACCCTGAGTAAGATCAGGGTGTTCTCCATCTCCGAAGCTTACGAAGCTTCTCCTCTGTGCACGTTTCGTCAAGCGGCATCTACTATAAAAGAAGTTAATTCCGTCAAGGAATTAGAGTATCTTTTTAATATAAAATTCTTGTGTTTTTTATTTATTTTGAGGATAAGCATGCTTACCGTGGAATTTTTATGTGCCAAAGCCAGAACTTTTTTATTCATTTTTACGGCACAGCCCATCTCATACCCGAGGCCAAGAGAAGGATAATCGCAGATAGCGATAAAAAGGTCACAATCGTTCAAGTATTTGACGCTCAATTCGTATGAGTCAGCTGGAACCTTGTCGGTTAGCCAATTAAAATCCATTATCTCGAATTTTTTACGCAGACGGTCTTTGAATTTTTCAACTTTTAAACGAAACTCGTAATTTGCGTAGGTATATGCGGCGCCGACATATATTTTTTTCTTTGGCGTTTTTTTCATTTCACCGCGGGAAACCCGTTTTTAAGACGTTTGATCTGCCCTTTGAGTATGAGCTCCGCTTCTTTTCTTTTTTCTCTGCCTATGCCCTCAATGATGTCTTTTTTATGGTACTTGCTTTTTCTGGCATAAACCAATTCGCTAAGCTCTTCAAAAACGATCTGACAGAGGCGTTCCCCGGGAAAAAGCCGTATTATTTGAGACTGAGTACTGTTCTTTACCGGCAGTGTAAGCTGTCCTTCATAACCTGAATCAATTATGCCGGTAAGATCCAGCGAAAGGCCCTTCCTATTTGTGGAAGATCTTGGGTATAAGACAGCCATAAGATCATTCGGTACTTTTAAAGATTCCAAAGTGGATATGATTATGTGTTCATTGGGCAAAAGGTCAAAAAATTGACCTTCCTCAAGCTCAATTATTTCAAAATATCCGCTATTGTTTTTATCAAAATGAACAGTATCCAAGGATTCTCGGCCTTTTGAGGTCATCTTCCAGCGCTTAGGAATCATGAAGGTAAACCCTAAACGCAGGTCAACGGCATGATCCTGAAGCTGGAAAAGATCCAGTGGCGGTTCAAAAGAAATTTCGCCTTTTTTTATCCTTTCCAATATTTGCCTCTTTGTGATAACAGACATGAAATGTTTTTTTAAAATACATTAAGGATGAGATCTATCAACTTTATATTCCAATAATAACACATCTTTTGATAAATGTTTAGTTGTAGCAAGCGTCAATGAGACGTTTGTGAGCTTGTTCAACAACGAAACTCCCTTGCCAAAAAGTTTCGGTTCTATGGTGAGGTACAGCGTATCTACAAGATTGGCTTCCAAAAACATGGTGTAAATGGACGCTCCTCCGCAGATAGCCACTTCTTTATATCCTCTGGTTTCAAGGTCTGATAATAAATCAGCCGGCTTTTTCATAGTAAGTTCCACTCCTTCCAAATTGGTGATTTTTGATGAGTATACGATGTTGAGACGGTCTTTCAGAGGGCGGCCTATCGTTGAGTAAGTTGTGGAGCCCATTATTACAACCCCGGACTGCTTGGTTCTTTCCATAAAAAATTTCTTGTCAGCTCCGCTGGTCCAGCTCGTGGATGTATCTTCCGCGTTTTTTGCGATGAATCCGTCAAGAGAAATCGCGGCGATAATAAATGTTTTGATCATTAAAGTACAATTTTAACCTTTATGGGCGAGAGCGGGTTATACTGCGCGGAGAGATTGTCATATATGTCTTTCACTAATTCCACATCCTTTTTCTCAGCGCGTTTAAAAGAGTTGGGGGGTAGCTTCAAGAAAATTTTTTTATGGTTGTGTTTCCTTTTTAATATTTCTTTAACTGCTTCATATTGATTATCGTATATATGCGCGTTTGATATGGAGTGGGAGTATATGCCCGGCTTGACTTTGAGCCGCTCGGCCAGCATGCATTGAAGCAGGGCGAAACCGGCAACATCTGTTGGCACCCCGAGAAAGAAATCATTGGATCTGACTATGTTGTGTAAATGGAGTCTCCCCCCGATAATATTTACGGTAAAAGTGTATGGACAAGGGACATTTTTCTTTTTTATGAGCGATAGGCCGTCCCCTGAAGGGTCCCATGTGACCACTACGCCGTGTCTTGAGGACGGCTCTTTTTCCAAAAGTTCTATCAAGAGCCCTAGCTGGTCCCTGCCGAAGTGTTTTCTCCATCTATAACCGTAAGCGACTGTTACAACGTCTCCGGGATTGGTAAAATCGTCCCAAATTTTTGTAAAATTTCGGAGAAAATCCTCGGGTTTTCTTGAACCCGAAATAAACCATATTTGTTCGGATACAAACAATTTAATCGGGATCTTACGCAGGGTTAACAGCGGAAAACCGTCTTTTTCAATATCGGTTGTGAAATGTATTCCTGGAAGGGCTTTTGTCTCATGCCCTGTCCTTTCGTTTTTTTCAACAATGCCGTATTTCAGGATATTACCGACAATGTTGCTATATATTTCATCAAATTTCATCATATGACTTTTCTAAGGTATTCATGATAGTATACACCTTAGTATGGGAAAAATCCTCTATCCTTTTCTACCCGAAGGGAAGACAATTATATATGTTAACAATGAGAATCCTTGGATGAAAGCTGCGGAAACATGCAGGGCGGAGTCTTCAACGGACCTAAGCTTTCCAACGGGCGCGGTTGTGGTAAAAGATGTTCAGATAATAGGCCGCGGGGCCAATCAATCGGCGCTGAGGAACAAAAAGTTGTTGGAATTTCACAAGGATGTTTTTTGCGTACGTCGTTTTCTCAGGATTCCTACGGGCAAAAAATATTGGATTTGCCCCGGGTGCTCGTCTTCTCGGCATCACGCTGAATCAAGAGCAGTAAAAGACGCGCAAAAAAAAGGAATGGAAACAAAAGGGGCTGATCTTTATCTTTATGGCCACTGGTGGTGTTGCGAGCCCTGCTGGAAAGTCATGATGGACGCGGGGATACGCAATGTATACTTGCTCATAAATAGTGAGATCATGTTTGGCAAAAGATGACACCTTCATATCCCTTGGTAGCAAGGGATTTTTAATTCAAGGACATAACCGCCGATATTCTATACTCTTATTTTTTTCAACGATGAAAGTGAAAATTAAAAAAATAATTGAAGAGGCAACAATGCCGAGTTACGCGCATCGGGGGGACGCGGGACTGGATGTTTACTCATTGGAGGAGTGTGAGCTTAAACCAGGAGAAAGAAAAATTTTTAATCTCGGATTTGCTCTGGAATTTCCGGAAGGGTATGCCGCTATAGTTAAAGATAAAAGCAGTTTGCCTAAGAACGCCGGAATTCATACCATGGGCGGGGTGTTTGATGCGGGATATCGGGGGGAATATAATGTCAATCTTATAAATTTAGGATCTGATGTTTATCGGATTCATAAAGGCGATAAACTTGCTCAAATTGTCATATTTCCTATCGCCACAGCTGAATTTGAGGAAGTGTCGGAACTCTCCTCTACAGCGCGCGGCGAAGGAAGATTCGGCAGTACCGGAAAATAATGGTAAATACGCTTGACGAAAAGCGTATTTGAATGAAGAATGGCTTCAAAATAACACTACCCACAATGGAAGAAAAAACGATAAAAATAATGAAAGAAGCGGCGAGAGCCGGAGGGGGAATGGTCAAGAAATACTTTGGCGGTATTCTTGAAGTAATTCCAAAAACAACAGCCGCGGATTTTAAAACCAAGGCCGACATGGAGTCCGAGCGGGAGATTGTGACGTTGCTTAGCGGAGCTTTTCCCGAGTACAATATTCTTTCGGAGGAAAGTGATTACAGAGACAACGGGTCAGGGTATACTTTTATAATAGACCCTTTGGACGGTACGAATAATTTTTTTCTTGGTGTGCCTTATGTATCCGTGGCAGTAGCGCTTATGAAAGATGAGGAAACGCTGGTTTCCGTAATACACGACCCTTTTCACGATCTTACTTACCACGCGGTTAAAAATGGAGGCAGTTTTCTGAACGGTTCCAAGATTGTGGTTAACAAACTGGAGGATGTGGATCAATGCACCATATCCTACGCCTGTTCATATAACACCGCGCACAATAAGAAGAGGGAAGACTATAGCCACATCGTGGATCTTCATCCCAAACGCGCCATGTCCCTGTGGTCGCCATCAAGAGATTTCGCGCTTCTTGCGTCGGGAAAAATTGAAGCGGTGGTTTTCAACAATCCCGAGTTGTATGACTATATTCCGGGCAAATTGCTCGCCGCTGAGGCAGGCGCGCTTATTACGAAATGGGACGGTGAAAAAGATCAATGTAAAAATTCAGAGTTCATCGCGAGTAATGGCACAGGTATACACGCCAAGATAATACAAGCATTAAACAAATGAAAAAAGGCAGATTAATAGTAATAGAAGGCACTGACGGGTCCGGCAAAGCGACTCAGATGAAAATTTTGGAGAACAAACTTAAGAAAAATGGGCATAAAGTAAAAACGGCTGATTTTCCCCAATACGGCAAACCGTCATCATATTTCGCTGAGAAATATTTGCGAGGGGAATATGGGACAGCTTCCGACGTCGGCCCGTACGCCGGTTCCATGTTTTATGCTTTAGACAGATATGATAAGTCGTTTGAAATGAGAAAATGGCTGGAGGAGGGTTACATAGTGATTTGTAACAGATATGTATCAGCCAACATGGGACATCAGGCGGGAAAAATCAAAAGCCGGAAGGAACGCGAGCGGTTTTTGGAATGGCTCAGTGATTTGGAGTATAAAATTTTTTCAATACCAAAGCCGGATATGACTCTGCTTTTGTTTATGCCGCCGGTTCTGGCACAGGGATTGGTGGATGGAAAAGCCCCCCGTGAATATATATCGGGAAAAAAAAGAGATATACATGAAGCGGATATTGATCATTTGAATAAGGCGTCAGAAGCTTATCTAGCCGTGGCAAAAAAATATAAATGGAAAATACTAGAATGTACAAAAAATGGAAGTTTGTTGCCCCGCGAGGAAATACATGAAAAGATTTTAAAGGCAATATCTAGCATTATTTAATTTAAAATTATCCATATGCTTTCATAAAGTTAGTAATTTAAAGCCTAAATATGATTTAACTTTTTAACCTTACTCAACATTACTATGCCTGTGCGTTTGCCGGGCCAATCAAACAAAACATGATGAAAGATAAAGAAATACAAAAACTAATTAAAGCCGAGGAGAAAAGACAAGAAAAAGTTATAAATTTGATACCGTCTGAAAACTATGCTTCAAAAGACGTCTTAACGGCGCTTGGGTCTATATTTGATAATAAATATGCCGAGGGTTATCCCTCCGCGAGATATTATGGGGGGCAAACATACACAGATAAGTTGGAAACTATTTGCCAAGAAAGAGCATTAAAACTTTTTAAATTAAAAAAAGATTTATGGCATGCGAATGTCCAACCACTTTCAGGATCACCTGCAAATTTAGCCGTTTATCTTGCACTCGTGCCAAAAGGGGGCAAAGTTATGGGTCTGCCTCTTTCTTCAGGGGGACATCTAACTCATGGTCAAAAAGTCTCAATTACAGGCAAGGTCTGGGAGCAGTTGCCGATAGGTTTAGATTTGCAGACAGAGCTCATTGATTATAAAAAAATGGAGGAAGATGCCATAAGAGAAAAACCTCTTCTTATTATTGTGGGCTTTACGGCATATCCTCGTTTTGTTGATTTTAAAAAATGTAGAGAAATTGCCGACGCGTGCGGGGCTTACTTGATGGTAGACATGTCGCATTTTGCCGGTCTGGTGGCCGGAGGTGCGTATCCAAGTCCTTTTGAATATGCTGATGTTGTCACCACTACAACGCATAAAACCCTTAGAGGTCCCAGAAGCGCCATTATTTTTTCAAGGAAAGACAAGAAAAGAGATGATAAAAGTATCTCAACATTAATTGATAAAGCAATCTTCCCCGGCCTTCAGGGTGGCCCGCACATGGGTCAGATAGCAGCTGTCGCGGTTACGCTTAAAGAAGCAGATTCCCCGGTATTTAAAAAATACGCAAAACAGATTGTTAAGAATGCGAAAGTGTTAGCTCGCGAACTCTCTCGTTTGGGCTGGAGGGTTGTTTCTGGTGGAACAGACTCTCACTTGATTTTAGTTGACACTTGGATGAACGGTAATGGTATTCCAGGAAAAGAAGCGGAAGCTAGACTTGAAAAAGCGGGGATAATTTGTAACAAAAATACTATTCCGGGGGAGACACGCTCTCCGTTTGATCCGTCCGGCATACGGCTGGGATCTCCCGCTGAAACCACGAGAGGAAAAAAAGAAAAAGATTTTACGGAAATCGCGAGAAAAATAGATAAAACATTGAGATCTGGACAATAACCGTTTAGCTTACAGCGCAAAGAAAAGATTTTGTGCTATCATGAGCCAATGGAATCAAGTTTCAAACCAGTTGGTATTATTATCGTTATCTTGGCTATAATCGGGCTTATCTGGGCACTCTCTCTAAGGTCAGATAATGATATCAGCGTCAGCTCCGAAGAAGATTTAGCATTTTTACCGTCCGAAGAGGTTTCTCTCAACACGGACAATGGTTCGAAAAATAAATCAAAAGAAAACCCGGACGTAACACCTGACATCGCGCTGGAACGATGCGTCAATAGTGAGCGTGAATCGGTTCGCGCGGAGGATATTTCATATGAGAAAGGCACCATACTGGCGTCTTTTCACAACAATATCTCTCTCGGCCAAGCGGTGAAAATTGTTGAATCAAGCGGTCTGGGGTACGAGCAGAGAGAAAATCTGGAAACGGATTTTGAAAACAATAAATGGCTTACTGTAATTGTTACAGAAGGGGAGGAGTTCAAAGGTGTGTGCTTGCTCCGGCGAATTGATGGAGTAAAAAATGTTATTCTGAACAGACTTTTTGAGCTACATGAATAAAACAAAATTATTATAAGACTGAGGATTTGATGGAAACAAAAGAGCAAGCAGTATCATCTGTGGGGGAAAGAATAAAAAAGAGCGTTGCTGAAGCGTTAAGCCGGCTGAAAATTGAGGGCGTTACCTTTGTGCTGGAACATCCGGACAGCTTAATCCATGGTGATTATTTTACCAACGCGGCCATGGCCGCCGCGAAAAAAATCCATAAATCTCCTCGGGACTTGGCGGAAAAAATAGTTGCGGAAATGCGCGATAACTGCCCTGAAGAAATAGAAAAAATAGAGATAGCGGGCGCCGGATTCATTAATTTCTCTCTCTCTTCAAAATTTTTTGCCGACAGCATAGAGAATATTCTCTCTCATTCGGACAGTTTCGGACGCGGTGACTCGCTTTCAGGCCAGAAAATAATGGTGGAATATACCGATCCGAATATTTTTAAACCATTTCACATAGGACATCTGATGTCCAACGCAATCGGAGAATCAATCTCCCGTATCATTCAATTTCAAGGAGCGGACATTATAAGGGCGTGTTATCCGAGCGATGTTGGCTTGCATATAGCTAAGGCAGTTTGGGGTTACTTGAAGAATGAAAAGAACGCTCCTCTTTTGAATGACTCCCTAGGCAAGAAAGTGGAGTTTCTTGGCGATGCTTATGTTTCAGGCAGTGAAGCTTATGAAAAATCGGAGCAAAGCAAAAAAGAAATTGACTCTTTAAATGAGAAAATTTTTGAGAAGGGAGATGAAAAAATCAACTCAATATATGACAACGGTAAGAAGTGGAGTACCGAACATTTTGAAGAAATTTACGAATGTTTGGGAACTAAATTTGACGTATTTATTTATGAAAGCGAAGTGGCGGAGAAAGGCAAGCGAATTACCAATGAATTGGTGGAAAAATCCGTATTTGAGAAAAGTGAAGGCGCTATTATTTTTAACGGTGAAAAATTCGGTCTTCATAAACGGGTTTTCGTCACCTCTCGCGGCTTGCCTACTTATGAAGCGAAGGAGCTCGGTCTCAATTTGAAAAAATTTGAAATGTTTCCAGACATTACAAGCTCAATGATTATCACAGGCAATGAGCAGAATGATTATTTCAAAGTGCTCATTAAAGCGCTTTCGTTAATAAATGAAAAAATAGGAAACAGTACAAGGCATATCGGCCACGGAATGATGAGGTTTGCTTCCGGCAAAATGTCTTCAAGAACCGGAAATGTTATCACGGCGGAAAAACTTATTTCTGAGATTCAAAAATTGGTTATGCAGAAAATAGAAGGGCGAAAAATTCCGGTGGAGAAAAAAAAGGCAATATCTCAATCCGTAGCTGTCGGCGCGATAAAGTATTCCATTTTAAGGCAGAGTACGGGATCGGACATCTGCTTTGATCAGTCAAAATCGGTTTCTTTTGAGGGAGATTCGGGGCCTTATCTCCAGTATTCATACGCCAGAGCGGATTCGGTCATGAGAAATGCAGAAGCGCGAAAAATATCTTTATCAACGAAAGTGCCGGCCGGTTGGCGAGTGACTGATTTGGAAAAAACCTTGTATAGATTTCCTGAAGAGGTGCTAAGAGCGAGCGCGGAGAATGAACCGCATCACGTGACCACCTATCTCATTGATTTGGCTGGTATATTCAACGGATGGTACGCGCGCGAGAAAATAATTGACGCCGATGACGGCAATGCCGGGTATAGGTTGGCTCTTGCAAAATCTTTTATGGCGGTGATGAAAAACGGCCTTTTTCTTCTCGGTATTCAATCTCCGACTGAGATGTAAATTCAAATATCAAGGTTTAACCTTGATGAATATTCGCATTTTTTTTGCATTACCATACCTACCCCAAGACCCCCCAAGATGAATGCTCACTGTGAATCATTCAACGGCACAATCCAGGAGGAGTTTGTGGATTACAATATGAATTTATTGTTCGATGATACGACCAAATTCAATGAGAAACTGAGCAAATACCTTGAGTTTTACAATACCAAGAGAGTTCACTGGGCTTTCAACAACAAACAGACTCCGCTTGAGGTATTAATCAATTCAGATTATTATGTTTCTAAATTACCAGCAGAGTGCAAAAATGGGTGGCCTCATGCAGTGCTGTCCCACTAAACTTCCAACAGCCGTAATTGTGCGACATCCGGTTCTATGATTTTAGACACAGTTGTT
>MHSK01000032.1 GCA_001821295.1 Candidatus Taylorbacteria bacterium RIFCSPLOWO2_12_FULL_43_20 | reverse complement strand
TTAAGCCTTTAATTTGTCCGACAGACATATTATGGCTTACCCGAAGGGGTTTTTCTAATTTACGAAAATTTTAGTGGGACAGTAGTGTAGCATTATTCACTGTATGGCTCTTAATAAAATAGTGTCGGGGTTGGATCTTCTCCTCGTCATCATCGTCTTGGTAGGTTGCCCGTACGCCCTTTTCCATTCGTACTGGTACGTGCTGTTTCGGACGATGGATTGACCATATGTCGCATTACACAGACACAGACTCCATCTCAAAAAGGTGGAGTTTTATTTTTGAGCTTGATGAGGGATTGGAGAGGTAATTTTCGGACAGTCGGACAGATTGGTGTCCATATTGCGCCAACAGATTTACTGCCGCAAGCTGAAATGTTTTGCAATCACGGTGGTGTTTTCCTGCGACTGTAAATTTTAAGAGCGACACCGCAGCGTGTTCCCCATTCGGGTGCGCTTTTCGTCAAGCGGTATCTACTATAAAAAACCCGCGTTAGACGCGGGTTGAAAACTGTTTCGACTTCCAAGACAGGTCTTTGAGTTTGTCGACCCTGTCAATGATCGTTTTACTGTTGTCGTGGCGATTCAATGGATGAGTTGACGCGTGCTCTGCTTCTTTGGCTGATAGAAGTGTAAGCACGCTAGTTTCCAAAGCGTTAAGCCAGCAGTGGAATTGCTCATCGTTTCTTTCGACTTCGTCAAACATCCGGTATGTTTTTTCAATAACCGGCAGTGCTTCATCGATCAGACGCGCGGGGTCTGTGTATGAGGAGTATGAGTTTATCGCATTTGTTCGTTCGGCGTAAATGAAGTGCCGCAGTCGCTCCATGTGTTTTTTTATAGGCCTGCGAAGGAAGGCAAAATATACAACGGGGCCGATGATCGGGAAACTGAAAACTTTGCATGCGTCCGCCCGCAATTCCTCCATTTCAGTCACGGCGTCGCATTCAATGTTCTCTTTTCCTGCCAGAAACCGGTAGATGCTTCTAATACCGGCAATTCCCTTGAGGCAGTCAGAAAGAAGAACCGTTACTGTAAGGATGAGGAAAACCCAAATGAGTTCACTGACTGGTCTTGCGGACGCAAGAGTCAAGAGATAAATAAAACCGCCCAAACATACTATAGCTAGTGTATCTGCTATAGCCATTTCCCACGGTAAATCGACTTGAAGTTTACTTTTCATATGGCAATGTCCTTTCAAATGTTCTGCTTACACATTACTCCGTACACGAGAAAAGGCAATGTGTAAATTTCGAGAGTGATGTCAAAATGCCATGAGGTAACCGCTCACACCCTGAAGGGTGTCATTCCCGCGCCTGCTAGCTCTCCGAAGGGAGCAGGCGCACTGAAGCGCGCCCTTTCTTTTTCAAAAATCAAAAGATAATCAATATAAAAAGTGCAGGACTTTGGGATCCTGCACTGCCGGCACCACTTTGCGCCTAACCAGCTTCTAACGCATCGATGCTTTTAAGGGCTTTTTCTTTGTTTTTTCTGGCCAAGCTCTAGTCGCTAACGGCGAGCGGCGAATAATTGGTGGACAGCGACAGCGGTTCGTCATGAAAGAAATAAACCCCAACATTGTAGGGGGCGGCACCAACATGGTATACGATTTGTATACGCGCCGTATTCAAGGACGGGTAATGCCGCTGGACTCTCTCAACCGCTTCAAGCACGAAGAACGATGCTTCCATTTGATATTGGGCGACCTTGTCCACCTCCACTGCGAGGAAACTTGTGTTTCCTTTTGTAAAGAGATTTGGACATTCTTTGCTTGGAACAAGCAAAACTTTTTGCATCGTGGCTCGTAGAGATTTCGCGCGTTTGATCTTCACGAGATTCGGAATTACTATCGCCGCGAGTAGTCCGATGATCGCAATGACGATCATCGTTTCTAACAATGTGAATCCGCCTTTTGTTTTGTCTGTCATAACTTCTCCTTTGAACTGTTTTTTTGTTTGTTTCGGCTTCTTGTTGGAAGCCCTGCATCTCGCCGCACATTACCATTTAACATTCCATTCTTCAAGCGTCAGTTTTTGATGTAACCACTCACAGGACCGAGCAATCTATTAACTGTAACACCTTTTTCTTCCATCATTCCCGCGAAGGCGGGAATCCAGATTATTAATATGGCCTAGATTCCCGCCTTCGCGGGAATGACAGCACTGGTGTGAGCGGTTACTCCGTTATTGAATCATTCCTGCGGACATCGGATGTCCGCAGGATTTTTCGCAATTTTTGTATTCGTAAGCGATTGCGAGGGGTTTCTCTTTGGTGTATTGTCTGTATGGAAAGGAGAATGTTCAAATGACCGATTATAAAATTGAAATGTGCATCAATTCGCTTGAGCAGGCAGTATCGAAATACACAGAACTTAAAGGGCGAAATCCTCCGACGACTCAAGAAGAGAGAGTGGAGGTGGAGGTGGAAATCTATCGTGCCGCGCGCGCCCTGAATTCCAGGTGGGTAGAGATGGAAGCGTGGTACATGGGTAGTTTGATAGAACCAGTGGATATTGAAAGACGAAAATTGGTTTTGGGAGTGCTTTGCAAAACTCGCGATATTCTTACCGTGGCTGTAGAGCGAAGATCCTATAAGTCTATTCAGCGATACATCGGGGAATTTGAGGATTTTTGTGCTCGATACAATCTGGCGTATACCTAATATGGGACAGCAAAGCGCGATGGCCGTGGAATTCTTTCCACGGCTTTTTATAGTAGATACCGCTTAACGAAAAGCGTACACAAAAAAAGCACGAAATCTGGTTCGACAAACTCACCATCCTGAGGAACTCGAAGGAGAAATCCGAAATTACAAAAAAATACTAATATACGACTCCGACGCTTCGGTCGGAGCCCCGACCGAAGCGTCGGGGATGCATACTAATTATACGAATGGGGAACACCCCATCGCCTCGAGGACTCCCCCTTCGCTCTAAGAAGAGCTACGGCGGGACACAGTCGGCACTTCCCCTCTAAAGAGGGGCAGAGGGGGAATGCCCTGCGCTGCCGATCTTAAAATTTACTTTCTTTGGTTTAATTAATGTTACTGACCGTTACTTTTTCAACATTCAATTTAATAGCCGCAGTTTAATAGCCTCAGACAAAGTGTCACTCCGTACACGAGAAAAGGCAATGTATGACTTTTGAGAGTAGTGCCGCAAATCGTTCCCCATTCGTGTGCGCTTTTCGTTAAGCGGCATCTACAAAAAATCCCCGACGTTTGTCGGGGACGGGTATATGAATGAAGAGCTAGTGGACGGCGACGACGGCTGTTGTTTCATCGGCAGTGTTTGCCGCTACGAAAACATCGTCAATGAGTTTCAGAGTTCCTTCTATGCTCGCCATTCCAGAAGCATGTATTTTATCAAGTTTATCTCTGATACGGGCGGCTACAGATGCTTTATTGAATGCGTAGGCGATTTGATTCTGATACACATCATCAATGTCGTCTTTCGTAAAGCCGTCTGGCGCATCATATAGCGGTCTCTGGCCTGTTTTAACAACTTCGTTCGCCTTGTGCCTGATTGAGAGTTCGTACCAGCGGTTGAAGCACTCCCTCGCGTGTAGACGCGCATGGAACTTCAACTGACCCAATAGAATTTCCAGCCAGTTCAGCCAATAATGAAAATCGATATCTGGATCGGAAATTTCTCGCGCTTCATTGAACGGTTCTAATTTTTCAATATAGAGATCCATCGTTCCTTTATGTTGACGCGGCGATAAATTATGTAAACCGCGTACATATAATTCGTGGCACTTCCTGTATTTGATTTCTTTGATGAACCAGTGAAGCTGATTACGTAAGATATACGTAACGATAAACCCCAAAATTGGAATTGAGTGAAGTTTGAACAAGTGTCCACGAGCAACACTCCATGCATCGTTAGCAGTCTTTAAATCATCATGATGATACTGCATGACCAAGCGCAACTTGACACCATAAACAGCTAAGAATAAGAACAAGATCGAAGCTATTATGAGAACATCGCCCAACCATGTATTGGAAGAGGATATAGACAAGAGCACGAAAAATACTGTAAAAAGTATCAAACCCAGCACTTGTAACCAGACTGGAGACGGAAGAGTATAGCGAGAACTTTGATTTTTCATAGAGCTTACACTCACAGAGTATTTTGACGTTTTGGTTTACTGCGTTTCTGCCATTGACATTACCTCTTATTTGATGAAGAAGCAATATATTGCTATAGTTTTAATAATTGACATGAACAGCGAAAACACATGGAAAAATACGACCATTTAAAAATAGAAAAGAAGTGGCAGGAGAGGTGGGATAAAGAAGGATGCTACGCGGCGAAGGATGATTCCGATAAAAAGAAATTTTATGGACTCATAGAATTTCCGTACCCCTCCGGCGAGGGGCTTCATGTCGGGCATATCCGATCCAATACCGCTATGGATATAATTGCTCGTAAAAGGCGAGCGGAAGGATATGACGTGCTCTACCCGATCGGTTACGACTCGTTCGGTCTGCCTACCGAAAACTTTGCCATAAAAACCGGCATTCATCCTGCCGAGGTGACGAAACAAAACACTGGCAAGTTCAGAGAACAATTGAAATCACTGGGTTACAGCTTTGATTGGTCTCGTGAGATTGATACGTCAAACCCCGAGTATTATAAGTGGACGCAATGGATTTTTTTGCAATTATTCAAAAAAGGTCTTGCTTATAAGAAAAGGATGACTATCAATTGGTGTCCGAAAGATAAGATTGGCCTGGCTAACGAGGAAGTTATAGACGGGCTTTGCGAAAGATGCGGGACGGTGGTGGAAAAAAGAGAGAAAGATCAGTGGATGCTGGCAATTACAAAATACGCCGATCGGCTGGATAAGGATTTGGACGATGTTGATTATCTTGAAAAAATAAAGATCCAACAGAGAAATTGGATAGGTAGGTCGGAAGGATCGGAGATAAAATTTCCAATTACCAATTACCAATTTCCAAATAAATCACAAGAATCAAATTCAAAAAAAAATACAGGTAACATATGGCCAAAAAAAATACTGATTGGAACGCGAAATGAGGCCAAGGTAAAGATGTTTAGAGACGCCTTTCCGAAGGACTTTCCGTTTGAGGTAATTTCTCTGAGTGATATACCTGATATTGATGACTCGGATCTCGTAGAGGGAGATGATTTCAAATTAAACGCCAGATTAAAATCCCAGTTTTATTACCAGAAAACTGGCATACCGACCGTATCTACTGACCAAATACAATGGATAGAAAAATGGCCCAAAGACGGCGGTTTTGTAGTACATGCCAGAAAAGAGGCAAATATGGAGACAGGAAGAGCCACGGACGAAGAGGTTGGCAACTGGATTGAGGAGATTGTTCATAAGTACGGAGAATCAAAGGCCACGTTTCATTACGCGATTTCATTTACTGACGGCAGAGGAACTGTTGATTATGTAAACGTGCAAAGAGAATACATCTTACAAAAAAACAAGTCACCTAAAACTAATGAGGGTTATGTTTTTGATCGGTATATGAAAGACGCGGATACTGGAGAATTCAGAATAGAACAGCCCTTTCATGTAGCGTTTAGTGAGTTCGATCAATTTATTAGACACGAATTTATAAGACTTTTTGATTTGGATAATGTGGATGTGTTTACTACGAGACCGGACACTTTGTTCGGAGCCACTTATCTGGTGCTTTCTCCTGAACATGAAAAGATAACCGACATAAAGCAACAAATAACCAACTGGCAAGAGGTTGAGGAATATATACAAATCTCAAAAAATAAGACTGAGCAAGAACGAACAGCCGAGGGCAAGGAAAAAACGGGCGTAGAACTCCGAGGAATAAAAGCAATAAATCCGGCCAATGGAGAATATATTCCTGTTTGGATTGCTGATTATGTACTACGACATTATGGCACAGGCGCCATAATGGCTGTTCCCGCTCACGACAAGAGAGATTATGAGTTCGCAAAAAAATATAATTTGGGGATAAGAAGAGTTGTAGAGCCGAAATTCGTAATAAAGTCAGGAGATACTGCTTATAATCCCGACTATATTCATACAGGTGAGGGTATATTGCACGACTCCGGCATATTTGACGGGATGGATTCGGAAGAAGCGAAGATAAAAATTACAGAGTTTACGGGCGGAAGCGTTGCTGTCAAATACAAGCTTCGCGACTGGGTTTTTTCCAGGCAGAGATATTGGGGGGAACCGATTCCGCTCGTCTTTTGCGAAGAGTGCAAAAGACGAGCGGAAATACCCAATTCCCCCGCCTTCGCTAAGAAGCTACGACGGGCAAAGCAATACCCAATTGCCAAAGAGGAACAGATTAATCCCGGCTGGGTGGCAGTGCCTGAAGAAGATTTGCCGGTAAAACTGCCGGACGTGGAGAAATATCAGCCGACTGATACAGGAGAATCCCCTCTTGCTTCAGTGCCGAAATGGGTAAACGTGAAATGTCCGAAATGCCACGGTCCGGCCAAGAGGGAAACCGACACAATGCCCAACTGGGCCGGTTCGTCTTGGTATTACCTCGCCTACGCGATGCGAGGAATTTCCAATTTCTCCCTCGACAAAACTCGGGACAAGCAATTTTCCACCTCGACATGCTCGGTACAGGCAATTTCCAAATATAAAGACGTCTTCGGTCACTGGCTACCTGTTGATTGGTACAATGGAGGAATGGAACATACAACTCTGCATCTTCTATATTCGCGTTTCTGGCATAAATTTCTGTATGACGAGGGGTATGTTCCGACTCATGAGCCGTACGCAAAGCGCACATCACACGGCCTCATTCTAGCTCATGATGGTGAAAAAATGTCCAAGTCAAAAGGCAATGTCGTTAATCCTGATGATCTTGTAACGCTTTATGGCGCGGATAGCATACGGCTCTATGAAATGTTTATGGGTCCTTTTGATCAGTCAATCGCGTGGAACAGCGACAGTATTATTGGCGTAAGGCGTTTCCTGGAAAAGGTGTGGAGGATCAGCGGAAAAATTGACGGAGAGACAAAATCGGATATGCGCGTTCAAAGCATGCTTAATCAAACCATAAAGAAGGTTTCGGAAGATATTGAGCAAATGAGGTTTAATACCGCCATTTCGGCCATGATGATATTCGTCAATTTCGCTGACAGGGAAAAAAACATATCACAAGAAATTTATGAAAAATTCATTCAAATTCTTGCCCCATTCGCTCCTCATATATCTGAAGAAATCTGGCAGATGATGGGAAATAACGGCTATATCCATGAAAGCGAATGGCCGAAGTACGATGAAGAATTAGTGAAGGATAAAGACAAAAAAATAGCAGTCCAGGTCAACGGCAAGGCCAGAGCGGAGATAATGGTCAGCGAGACAATGGATGAAAAGGATATTGAATCGGCCGCCTTGAAAAATGAGCAAGTAGGCAAATGGATTAAAGGCAGGAAAGTGAAAAAAGTTATTGTGGTTAAAGGTAGAATAGTGAATATTGTGCTGGAATCCTGATGTTTTGACAAATAATTTGATATGTAGTATCATTAAAACCGACTAAATGAGGGTAAGTATTGAAAATTACTCAAATTTATTAGGCAGGATTGACCCGATGAGATAATGATGATAATTTATAGTAGATACCACATGACGAAAAGTGCACACAAAAAAAGCACGAAATCCGAAATTCGAAATTCCAAAAAATTGTAAATTCAAAAAAGGAAGATAGAGAAGAACACGTAGATACCGCTTGACAAATAGTGCACACGAATGGGGAATGCCTTGTGGTGCCGATATTAATATTTACTTTCACACGTTTCGGTAAGTACGATTTTTAAATATCGTTTGCGCAGAAGTAAACTTGATTTTCTCTTGATTATTAGCATATTAATTAGCATTATGAGCGAGACAATAAAATTCAAACCAAAGCAGGTTACTAAGAGACTTCTATCAGTTCTTCCAAAGAGAGCCGAAGAGGTAATCGCATCACGCTACGGTCTTGGCAAGGGAGGCAAGCGTATGACGTTGGAAGCGATAGGACAGCGTTACGGCATTACGCGCGAGAGAGTAAGACAGATAGAAAATTACGCCATCAGCCATGTTCGCAAGTCGGAAGCGTATACCAAGGAGAAAGCTGTGTTTACCGAGCTTGAGGAGGTTCTGCATTCACTCGGTGGAGTCGTGGTGGAGGAACATTTATTGTCTCACCTAGCCAAGGACAAAGATACGCAGAATCATCTGAATTTGATATTGGCGCTTGGTGATCAGTTCAAACGTAAAAAAGAAGATGAGGATTTCAAACACAGGTGGCACGTTAATGAAGAAGTTACCAACCAAGTAGAGGAATCATTAAAGAAGCTGTATAAGAATCTCTCCACTAACGATATATTGGCCGAATCGGAAATGATCAGCTCATTTTTGGAGCACTGTAAAGATGTTTCAGAAAAATACAAGAATGAGGAAATAATCAAGAGATGGTTGCATCTTTCTAAAAAAATCGCAAAGAACGCGCTTGGTGAATGGGGGATCTCTGATTCACCGAACATCAGAACAAAAGGAATGAGAGATTATGCTTTTCTCGTAATTAGAAAGCATGGCTCGCCGATACATTTCACTCAGGTAGCCAAGAATATTCAGAAATTTTTCAACAAAAAAGCACATGTTGCTACTACTCATAATGAACTTATTAAGGATCCCAGATTTGTGCTCGTAGGCAGGGGTCTATACGCTCTGGCAGAGTGGGGATACATGAGCGGTGTCGTGCGTGATGTAATAAAAAAGATTTTGGAAAAAAACGGACCTATCACGAAAAACGAAATTATAGAGAAAGTGCTCAAGGAGAGATATGTGAAGGAAAACACTATTTTGGTCAATTTGCAAAATCATAAATACTTTAAGAAAGATTCCACGGGAAAATATACCGTCGTCGGGCAGTAAATTTCCTTTCAAACCAAGGTAATTTACAAAAGACATCATCTCGCCAAGGGTGATGTTTTTTGCGATTGTATTCTTTCCCCAAGCTAATAGCTAATTGCTGACAGCTAAAAGCTACTCCCCATTCGTATACATCCCCGACGTTACAGTCGGGGCTCCGACCGAAGCGTCGGAGTTGTATATACGTAGTAATTCGTACTGTGTCCCGCCGAAGCTCTTCTTAGAGCGACGGGGGATATTGGTATTTTATTCTTGGCGTGCCAATTAACAAAATGTTATAATTTGTTTTAACGAAGCATATTATGTTTGATTTTCACTTATTGCTAACCTTATATCCTGTCTGGCTGCCAATTTTTCTTGTGGCTATTTTTTGGAATTTGTGGGTAAATTACGTTCGGTCAAAATTTTTTTTATCCGAAAAAACTGTTTTGCTGGAATTTAAAATTCCTAGAGATATTTTCAAAACGCCTCTGGCCATGGAAGTTTTTCTGGACGCTCTATACGATACAGGGGGAGAGAGGACTTTTATAGACAGGTATTGGATGGGCAAAACTAGACCATGGTTCTCGCTTGAGATCGCATCGCTCGAGGGCAAAGTAAAGTTTTTTATCTGGACCAGGGCAAGCTGGAAAAATTTCATTGAGTCCCAGCTTTACGCGCAGTATCCCGGTATTGAAGTGGTGGAGGTTCCGGACTATGCCAAGACGGTTGTCTTTGATAAGGAAAAACATAACGCTTGGGGTTGTGATTTTATTTTGACCGAACCCGACCCTTACCCCATAAAGACTTATGTGGATTACAATTTGGACAATGCTCAGTTGGAAGAGGAGAGTAAGACAGACCCCATAACAAACGTCATAGAATTTTTAGGCACGATGGGAAAAAATGAGCAGATGTGGATACAGATTATTATAAGGGCCCACAAAAAGGAAAAAAGAGCGACAGGCGGCTTGTGGAGGAAAAAAAGCGATTGGAAGGATGAAGCGGAGATTGAGATAAAGAAAATAACAAGTCACGCGAAGGACGCGGAAAAGGACGGATTTAATGAACAGCGGCTGACGTCGGGAGAAAAAGACCGCATAAAAGCCCTTGAGAGAAGTATCGGCAAGACCCCCTTTGACTGCGGCATAAGGGCGATTTATCTGGCAGATCGCGCGGCGTATAGAAAAACAAATGAGCCGGGTTTGCGTAATTCGTTGAAGCAGTTCAGCAGTCCAGATCTGAATTCGTTGGTACCCAACGGCAAGGTCTGGCTTCCGAAGTATGATTATCCGTGGCAAGATTATCAGGATAGAAGGCATAACAGAGACAAAAGAAGATTGGTAGAAGCGTATAAGCGAAGGTCGTTTTTTTACCCGCCTTATCAGTCGTCCAAACCTTTTATCTTGAATTCAGAAGAGCTTGCTACAATTTTCCATTTTCCCGGCAAAGTATCTGAAGCGCCTACATTTGATCGCTTGGCCGCGAAGAAGGCTGAACCGCCGGCGAATTTGCCTATTTGAGTCTTATAGGACTTACGCATCCTTGCTTTTCCAACCATTCTCGGTTTGTCATTCCCGCGAAAGCGGGAATCCAGGTCTTATCTGCATGCTCTGGATTCCCGCTTTCGCACGAATGACACCAAACGCGTAAGTCCTATGAAATATATGAAAGACTGGCAGACAACAAACTACGAGAAATATCGTTCCCGAGCGTTGAACCGCGCGGGTATTCGTTATTTAGTCACGACGCTTGTGGTGATCGTCTCTGCGTGTCTGACGTTTTATCAATTGTTTTTGTCCCCTCCCTCTGGTTTTCCTAAGAGTATTGTTTTCAGTATAAAAAAAGGAGAAACGCTAAGCCAAATCTCAGATAGGATGAAGGACACGGCAATTATCAGAAGATCTTTTTCACTCATCAACTATGTAATACTTCTGAAGGGAGAAACTAAGGTGGTGGCAGGCGATTATTATTTTGAGAAGCCGCTAAGTGTAATGGGGGTCGGAGAGAGGATAACGAAAGGCAGTTTCAATCTTGTGCCGCTTAAAATAACTTTCCCTGAAGGGTTGAGCAACCGCGAGTATGCATCCATCGCCGAACCTCTCCTGCCGCAGTTTGACTCGGAAAATTTTATTCGGCTTGTTCAGGATAAAGAGGGCTATTTGTTTCCCGACACATATTTGTTCATTTCAAATTCTGATGAAAAAGACGTGGCTGATCATATGACTGACAATTTTAACGACAAAATATCGGTGATTCAAGACCAGATAGATAGCTCACCCCACACTCTCGGTGAGATAATCACAATGGCGTCAATAATAGAAGAGGAAGCCGTTACTGAAGAAGCAAGGAAGATTGTGTCGGGTATATTATGGAAGCGGCTGGAAAACGGCATGCTCTTGCAGGTTGACTCAACATTCAAATACATTAATGGAAAAAGCACTTATGAAATTACCGCTGATGACCTGAAAATTGAATCGCCATATAATACGCACAAGTACGCGGGGTTGCCGCCGACTCCGATTTCTAATCCCGGCATGGAATCAATTCTCGCCGCCTTAAATCCCACCGAGACTGAGTATTTTTATTTCTTATCCGACAGAGAAGGCAATATGTATTACGCGGAAGATTTTGAAGATCACAAAAAAAACAAAGCGAAATATTTTGACAATTAATAATTTGCCAAACCCTCCCTTTGGCCAAAAAAAGGCAGAGAATATATGGGTATATCAGTCTGAGTTGTGGTTTTTATTGTAAATACCGCATAACGAAAAGCGCACACGGATAGTAGCGGGGAAGCCGTAAACACGCCAGACGTGTGGCGGGTTTACGGCTTCCCTATAACGAAGCATATATGGCAGGAATTAGGAATCATTCGATAAAACTCATGACAAGTAAGCATAAACAAACAAAGATTTCCCCTAGACAAAAGGTTTTCGTCGGTATGTCTGGAGGGGTAGATTCATCCGTGTCAGCCGCTTTGTTGAAGGATGAAGGATATGAAGTAACCGGTGTGTTTATAAAAACATGGCAGCCGGAGGGTTTTCCGTGTTCATGGAAAGATGAGCGACGCGATGCTATGCGAGTATGCGCCGAATTGGAAATACCTTTTCTGACTCTGGACTTGGAAAAAGAATACAAAAAGGATGTTGTTGACTATATGATCGCCGAATATTCCAAAGGCAAGACCCCCAATCCCGACGTTATGTGCAATAAGCACATTAAGTTTGGAGCGTTCTATGATTGGGCGATTGATAATGGGGCAGATTATATAGCGACGGGCCACTACAGCCGCATAGGAATGCGGCAAATTCCAAATCACAAGTACCAAATTCCAAACAAGTCTCAAATTGAAAATTTAAAGTCAAGTGAAAAAGAGTACGAGCTTCTTAAAGGAATTGATGAAGAAAAAGATCAATCGTATTTTTTGTGGCAAATCAGGAGAGAACAGTTGGCGCATGTAATATTTCCAATAGGGGAGTATAAAAAAAGCGAGGTAAGGAAACTTGCTGAGAAATTTAATTTATCCACCGCTGGCAAGAAAGACAGCCAGGGAATTTGCTTTATTGGCAAGCTTGATATGAAGGATTTTCTTTCACAATATCTTAATCCAAAAAGAGGCATAGTGTTAAATATGGCAGGAGAGCAAGTGGGCACGCATAATGGCGCTATTCTTTACACAATAGGCGAAAGACGTGGCTTTGAGATTACGGAAAAAAATCCGCACACGCCGCCGATGTATGTAGTGTCCAAAGACATTGACGCCAACACGATTACAGTGTCCGAAAGTGAGTCAAATATTTTTGAGAAGTCGTTAAATAATACAAAAGTGGATATCTGTAGCGCCAACTGGATTTCCGGCGAGCCGTTTCCCGCTCGCGAGTACTCTGTTCGCTTTAGGTATCGTCAAAAATTGTTAAGGTGTAATGTTCAAAAAGAAGGAGATTGTTGGGCCATAAAATTGTTGGGGGAGTCTGTGGCTTGCGCTCCGGGGCAATCGGCTGTAATTTATGATAAAGACACGTGTTTGGGAGGAGGCGTTATTATGTAAATACAAATATCCCCCTTCGCTACCCACTCCGCTCCTCCTTCGCCAAAGGCTACGGAAGGACAAGTAAAGCTACGCGGGTCAAGAAGAGCTTCGGCGGGACACAGTACAAATTAATACGAATATACGACTCCGACGCTTCGGTCGGAGCCCCGACCGAAGCGTCGGGGATGAATACGAATCACCTCATCTTTAGATAAGCACGAGGCACCAAATAACAAATTCCAAAAGACAATACTAATATACGAATAAGAGGGGAAAAGCGGGAACGTCCTGCGGTTCCGTTCATAAAATTTACAAGCAGTAACATTAAATATATGGAAAACACAGGAAGTAGAAAAGCAATCGCGGTTATTGTGGCCATAATAGCAATTGGCCTCATAATTTGGGGATTTTATTATTCATATAACTCTAATAGGGCAAACGGAGAGGTGTTCAATCCGGCTCTGGAGTCAACGCGTGGAAATGATGAAGACGTGAGAACGGTTGACGTCAGACATCAATATAAGGACGGTGTTCATACTTATGCGGGCGAGATTGATCTCGGAACGCCGTGCGATACGGTTGATGTGGAGGCATCGTTATCCGACGGCACGGTAAATCTTGATTTCCAGACTTCCAGCACATCGGAAGTCTGCGCGCAAGTTATCACCGCAAGAAGATTCAAGGCGACAGTGAGCGGACCTGAAAATGTTAGTGTTAGGGGTACCTTGAACGGCGAGTCCATAAGACTAAATATTTTTGAAGTACCTCTAGGCGAGGATCTTGACGATTTTGAAATAAATACTAAGGGTTAACATTAAATAAGCACGAAGCACCAAATAACAAATTACAAAAAACAATACCGATATCCCCCTTCGCTACCCACTCCGCTCCTCCTTCTCCAAAGGCTACGGAAGGACAAGTAAAGATACGCGGGTCAAGAAGAGCTTCGGCGGGACACAGTACGAATTGATACGAATGATACGACTCCGACGCTTCGGTCGGAGCCCCGACCGAAGCGTCGGGGATGAATACGAATGGGGAGAAAAAGAGAGGAGACACCACATCTTTGGATAAGCACGAAGATAGATGGATAAGATGGATTGCTAAGTCATAAAAACGGCTGTATATTCAGCCGTTTTTATGGCTACTTGAATAAATCAATAAACATTTGCCTTTCTTACTTTGGGGTAATAAGAGGAGGTGTTATAATTAGGTAATATAGGACTTACGCTTTTCGGTTTTCAAACCATTTCCCATCAAACGCGTAAATCCTATAGGACTTACGCATTTTCTGTCATTCCCGTGAAAACGGGAATCCAGAGTGTGTAGTAATGCTTTGGATTCCCGCCTACGCGGGAATGACACCGACCAAAACAAGCTTCTGCGTAGGGTCCTATCCTATATCAATAAAGTCATTACCATGTCCAATAATAATATTCAAGTACTTAAAGCTGACGGTTCAAGGGAGTTTTTTGATAGTGGAAAACTGGAGCAGTCATTGAGACGAACTGGTGTGAGCGAAAATACAGTAAATCGGATAAGCGATCATATTCAAGCGGAGCTGATAAACGACATGTCTACGTCTGATATTTATAGGCATGCTTTTTCTCTACTCGCGCAAAGCCAGAGGGGCGCCGCCGTGAGATATTCGCTGAGGCGAGCGCTGGCAGGCCTTGGTCCTTCGGGTTTTCCGTTTGAGGATTATATGGCGGAGCTTTTCAAGGCGAGGGGGTGGCAGGCGGAGACCGGCAGGACTTTTAAAGGCAAGTGCGTGCCTCATGAAGTTGACGTCGTGGCTTGGAAGAAAGATGAGTTGGTTATGGCCGAGGTTAAATTTCACAATGAACTCGGATACAAAACCGATCTCAAAGTCGCTCTTTACGTAAAAGCCAGAATGGACGACTTGTCTGGAGTTTTCTATAACATCGGCGGATCAGAGCAGAAACTTCGAGCCGGCTATTTGATAACCAATACCAAATTTACAGAAACAGCGATCCAGTACGGACTTTGCGCAGGGTTGAATTTGCTCGGATGGAATTATCCGGACAAAGGGGGATTGGAAGATCTTATTGAGGAGGCGAATCTTCATCCGCTGAGCTGTCTTACGACCTTGACTAATAATGAAAAGAAGGAACTGTTTGGACGTGGAGTTGTGTTGTGCCGCACAATAGTGGAGAATAAAAACATCCTAACTTCACTAAACATATCAGAGCAAAAGATGGACGAAGTCATAAGTGAGGCGTCAAGCCTGTTTTAAGAGCTTGTTCATAATCTAATACCTAGGTACATTTCCCAAATTTCGAGCGAAAATCACGAAGTCCGACAAGGCATAGCGAGCTATGTCGAGGAGGAATGAGTGATTTGCAGCCGAAATTTGGGAAATGTGGCAGGCAAGCGCTGTTTTTATTCATTAATTTGCGGTTAGATTATGAACAGGCTCTAATATATGAGTGATTATTATAATCCCAAAAGAACAAGAAATTTATTTGATCCCGAAAGCGGCGAGCCGTTCAGGATATCCAGATCAAAGATTGATTTATTCGCGCAGTGTCAGAAGTGCTTTTATCTTGATGTCAGGCAGGGTGTCGGCAGGCCGCCGGGTTTTCCATTCGCCTTGAACAGCGCCGTGGATAAATTGCTTAAGAAAGAGTTTGATATTCATAGAAATGGCAAGACCAAGCATCCGCTATGCGAAGCGTATGGTATTGATGCCATACCGTTCGCTCATGAGGACATGGATATTTGGCGTGAAAATTTCAAAGGCATAAGATTCCACCATAAGGACAGCAACCTTCTTATTACCGGCGCGGTTGATGATGTTTGGTCCACACCGGACGGTCAGCTTCATATAGTTGACTACAAAGCCACGAGCAAGGATGCCGAAGTAAGTTTGGACGCGAAATGGCAGGACGGCTATAAAAGGCAAATGGAAATATACCAGTGGCTTTTCAGACGTAACGGCTTTAATGTATCTGATACGGGGTATTTCGTTTATGTTAATGGCAAGACTGACAGAAAAGCGTTCGACGGCAAGCTGGAATTTGATGTGAGAATAATTCCATACACAGGAGATGATTCCTGGGTTGAAAAGACCTTGCTCACAATGAAAAAATGTCTAATGGATCGACGAATTCCAATGAAAAACTACGCGTGCGACTATTGTAATTACGTGGATTCTTACGGTTCCACTGTGACGAAATTGGCTACTTCCGCGGCTTCAAAAGTGTCAAACAAAGCCGATAGGGATCAAAATAATGAGGGGCGGAAAACACTATTTTAACACCATGAAGACGCGTGAAGATTTGACAAGGCATTTGGAAAAAGGATCAAAGGTTTTCAAAAATGAGCTGGTAAAAGAAGCGTTCGCAAATGTCGACCGCAAGGATTTTGTGCCCGAGGATTATGCTTATGAGGCATACGAAGACTACGCGATCCCCATCGGCTATGGGGCTACCATAAGCCAACCGACCACTGTCGCCTTTATGTTGGAACTGCTCAACGCTCGCCGTGGAGATAAGATTTTGGATGTTGGCTCGGGTTCGGGGTGGACAACGGCACTGTTGTCAAAAATCATAGGCGAGGAAGGCCATGTCTGGGGCGTAGAGATAGTGCCTGAGTTGGTGGAACAAGGCAGGCAAAAGTTAAAGAAATATCAAACTGGAAATGCCCAGATATTGCTTGCGAGTGAAACTGTCGGGTTGCCTGATCATGCGCCGTACGACCGAATTTTGGTAAGCGCGGCTGCAAACGAAATTCCAAATGAGCTTGTGGACACTTTAAAAATTGGCGGGGTCATGGTCATTCCTGTGAAAAATAGCATTTTAAAGATTATTAAAAAGGATGAGAGAAGGATTGATACCGAGGAATACCCAGGATTTTCCTTCGTCCCTTTGGTATAAAAGTAGATACCACATGACGAAAAGTGCACACGAATGGGGGAATACCCTGCTATGCCGCTCCTAAAATTTACTCAATGAATATGAATGATAGAACAAGCGTCGTAAATTTTCTTTTTGAGATCGGGATTTTATCAAAAACTCCGCGAAGCGGTTTTCATTTTCTTGGTTCGGGAGAACAAAGTGTTTCGGAACATACGAATAGAGTGGTATTCATAGGATTCGCTATGGCCTCGATTGAAAAAAATGTTGATATGCTTAAGGTTCTTAAGATGTGCTTGCTTCACGATCTGGCTGAGGGAAGAGTTTCGGATTTGAATTATGTTCATCAGAAATATGTAAAGCGTGATGAGGTTAAGGCCATAGATGATTTGGCCGGTTCTCTCCCTTTTGGCGATGATGTCAAAGCGGTCATTTCAGAATACGAAGAGAGAATAAGCAAGGAGGCGATATTAGCCAAGGATGCTGACAACATTGAATGGATTTTATCGCTAAAGGAACAGGTAGATACGGGAAACGCGCGAGCGTTGGAATGGATTAAGCCGGCCATTAAACGATTGAAAACTGACATAGCCATATCTATTGCGGAAAAAATCATGGATACTAACTCCAGTGATTGGTGGTTTAAAGACAAAGACGGTGACTGGTGGGTAACAAGAAACCGTTAGAGCCTTAGTAACATTTAAGATGTGACAAGTGACATTTGACTTCTCGGTCAAACGTCACGTGTCCGCTCATATATGAATCGAAATGATGAGCTAAAAAAAATAAAAGATGAGATTTTGATGCTGAGTAATTCTCCTCTGTACGCATATAGAGTGGAACATAAAAATTTTCCTGTGATCGGGGAGGGGAGTCATGATGCGAATATAATGTTTGTAGGCGAAGCTCCCGGCAGAAACGAGGCGCTGACCGGAAGACCTTTCTGCGGAGCGGCTGGCAAAATTTTGGACGAGCTACTATCTTCCGTAGGTATTCAGAGAAAAGATGTATATGTGACAAATATCGTAAAGGATAGGCCTCCTGAAAACAGAGATCCAACTCCTTCCGAGATTGAATTATATTCACCCTTCTTAAGTCGGCAAATTGACATAATTAAGCCAAAAGTGATTGCAACCCTTGGACGGTATTCCATGGTGTATATTATGAAAAAGTTTGATCTGGATTTTGAAATAGAATCTATATCTGCCGCTCATGGCAAGGCGTATGACGCCGTTGCGTCATATGGCCCAATCAAAATTGCCGTGTTTTATCATCCGGCAGCCGCTATATACAACCAGCATTTAAAAGAGACCCTCAAAAAAGACTTCAGCATTCTTTCTAAAATGTAGGGTGTAGGATGGGCACCATTCTACATATTAAAAGTGTGGTATAATATTACAATATGTCACGAGATTATAAACAATTTGAGGAAGGTGAGTATTACCACGTCTATAATCGCGGTGTGGATAAAATGAAAATATTTAATACGGAAGATGATTATGGAGTATTCCTGGCCAGATTATATGAAAACTTATACCCGGAAAAGGTAGATCAAACGAAGGTGAAGAAAAATTTTTGCCGCAAGCTTCTTCCTACAGGCGCCTTCTCTCTAAATTGCTATTGTTTAATGCCTAATCATTTTCATTTTCTAATTAGGCAAGAAATGAACTTATCAATTAGTCGGCTTATTTTAAAAGTGTGTACAGGGTATTCAAAATATTTCAACAGAAATTACAATAGGGTCGGATCGCTTTTTCAAGATCAGTTTAAATCTGTTCATGTTAAAACTAATGAGCAGTTACTATGGCTTTCAGCGTACATACACAGCAACCCTTCAGTGGCAAAAATGAAAATTAAAAATCAGGATTATCCTTATAGCAGTTATAAAGACTATTACAATAATGAAGAGGGTATAGTAAAAAAATCAATGATTATGAGCCAGTTTACTTCGGGAAAAGATTACGGTCAGTTTGTTTCTGAGGCAGAACGATCCATTATTGAAAAAAGAGAAATGAGATATGACCCCGATTTACTTATCGATGAGGAATTTGAAGATATATTATAACACAGTTTTGTAAGTTAGGATGGTGCCCATCCTACACTCCCATTCTACACCCGTGCTCGTGCTCTTGATTAGGGCGTGTTTTTCTGCTAAATTAACAAAATAACATAAATATATTGAAACGCGGTTTGCTGGTCGCGAGTTTTTGAAAATTTAATGGACAACGATAATCTCAAAGAAACATGGTGGAAGTTGGCGCTTCAGATTTTCAGCCAAGTGTCCGTGTGGATCGTTGCACCAATATTAGTAGCGATATTCTTGGGAAAATATTTGGATGAACGCTACGGAACAAACCCCTGGTTGTTTTTGGCTTTAACTGGACTTGCGTTTATTATTTCATCATTCGGTATTGTGCGGACGGTAACTAGATACATAAGTAGATTGGAAAAAGAACAAAATGGCAAAACCGACAGATCAAAATGACATTCATGAAAGAGGAGAGGTTATAGCGCCTGAAACGTCGGGCGAATTGACGCATGAATTGACTCTTTATGCCGAACCTGTGGCTCATGTTGGCAATTTTCCGATAACGAATGCAATGGTTACGAGTTTTGCCGCGGTTATCATTATCGCGCTCATAGCCGTCGTTCTTAGGATGCGCTTGAGAGAAATCCCGAGGGGTATTCAGAATTTTTTTGAAGCAATGTTGGAAGGCGCGCTCAATCTTTGTGACCAGGTTACAAATAATCGCAGAATTTCCTTAAAGGTATTTCCTCTCGCTTTATCTGTTTTTCTTTTTATCTTGGTTAATAATTGGCTTGGTTTACTGCCGTTGGGAGGGATTGGGGTGATAGAAAATGGCGATCACGGTCCGGCGTTTGTTCCTTTTTTAAGAAGCGGAACAGCAGATATTAATACCACGATAGCACTGGCGATTATGGCGGTGGTAGCCGCAAATATTTTCGGCATTCTTTCAATAGGTATATGGAAAACTTTTAATAAATATGTTAATGTAAAGGCACTTGGGGGGATTTTTGTAAGGTTGCAGAAGGATCCAACAGTGCTTGTGGTTGCGCCTGTAACTTTTTTTGTAGGTCTTCTTGAGCTTATTGGCGAGTTTGCAAAAGTTGCGTCGCTGTCGTTTCGTCTTTTCGGAAACATTTTTGCGGGAGAAGTACTCCTTCTCGCTATGAGTGCTATTTTTGCTTACGCTCTTCCCATACCATTTATTTTCCTAGAAATTTTTGTCGGCCTTATACAGGCGCTGATTTTTTCTATTCTTGTTCTTGTGTATTTCACAATTGCCGCTTCGGATCACGATGAGCACGAAAATCATGAAGACAAAAAAACGATTCATGTGTAAATTTGAACGGTGCCTTTTGGTATTTTATAGAGATAAGATACTGGAAGGTAAAGGTCAAAATTATTAATAATAATCAAAAAATAGAAATTTATGGAAATTGAACCTCTGGCTAAAGCAATCGCTATCGGAGTAGGAGCTATCGGTCCTGGTATAGGTATAGGTATGATCGGCGCTCGCGCGATGGAAGCTATCGGCCGTAATCCGGAAGCCGCGGGAAAAATACTTGTGCCAATGCTTATTGCCTCGGCATTTGCCGAAGCTATTGCGATTTATGCGCTTGTTATCGCTTTTTCTCTGTAGTTGACGCTAAATTAACGATTTACGATTAACAAAGAGGCGCATACTCGCTCTATTCATAGTAGACACCGCATAACGAAAAGCGCACACGAATGAGAGACACCCCATCGCCTCGAAGACTTGGCACTTCCCCTCTAAAGAGGGGCAGAGGGGGAACGCTCTGTAGTGCCGTACTTAAAATTTACTTGCTTATTGGCTTAAGTTTTAAATCTTAAATCTTTCAACTTCAATCTAATTCATGGAATCTATCATTTCAACTTTTCACATTGATTGGAAAATAATTGTGGCCCAAGCCATAAACTTTGCGATTGTATTCGGGGTGCTCTATTTTCTTGCTCTTAAACCTCTGCAAAAGCTTATGGAGGAGAGATCTGAACGAATAGCGCGTGGCGTGGACGATGCGAAAAGAAATGCTGCGTTATTGGAATCTTCTGAGAAAGAGTACCAAGAAGCTTTGACGAAAGCCCGAGCGGAAGCCCAAGCCATTTTTCAAGAAGGGAAGAATGAAGCTGAGACGAAAAGAGCTGAGATACTTGAGAAAACGCATCTTGAAGTTGAAGTAATGATAGCGAATGGGAAGAAAACACTAGAAGACGAGAAAGTAAAAATCGTTGAAGAGGCAAAGAATGAGATAGCCACTCTTGCGATAGAAGCGACAAAAAAGATTTTAATAGCTGACGCGGATCAGATTGAAAAAATAAAATAATATGGCCGTTATTTCCTCAAAAAATGCCGCGAACGCGATATATCTCGCGACAAAAGATAAAAGCGGCCATGAATTTGAAAAGTCGCTTGATCTTGCGTTTAATTTTTTGATAAAAAAAAATTTGATCGGCAGAGCGGATGAAATTTTAGATCATCTTGAAAAATTTGCTGATGATGATAGCGGCACGGTAAGGGCGTTGGTCACGAGTCCGCATATGCTAAGCGCGTCAGCTGTCAATGAAATAGCTCGTAAACTAAAAAGTAGATATGGCGCTCGAGAGATTATCGTTCAGACGAAAACAGATCCGTCGCTCGTCGGCGGGATAAAAATTGAGGCCAAGGACGAGGTAGTGGATCTATCGTGGAGCAATCAGCTTAATCAATTGAAAAATTATTTAATATAGGACTTACGCATAATACACATATGAGTAAAAGTAACACAATCGTAGAAAACCTAAGAAATAAAATAGAAAGTTTTCAGGCCGAAATTCGCGCCGAAAAAGTCGGTCATGTCGTTGAAGTTTTTGACGGCATCGCCAAGGTCTCCGGACTTTCCGACATTAAGGCGTCTGAGATGGTTACTTTTCCCAATGGCGAAATAGGGGTGGTTCTGAATCTTGAGGAGGATACTCTAGGTGTTATTATACTCGGCGATTTTTCAAAAATTAAGGAAAATGATGAGGTGAAGGCCACTGGTAAAATTCTGGAGGTTCCGGTTGGAAACGCTCTTATGGGGCGCGTGCTTAATGCATTGGCGGCGCCGATTGACGGTAAGGGTGCGATTCAAACCGATAAGTATTATCCTATAGAAAAGGTCGCACCTGGCGTCATTACGAGAAAAAGCGTGAGTGAACCGGTTCAAACAGGCATCAAGGCGATTGACGCTCTTATTCCAATTGGAAGAGGACAAAGAGAATTGCTTATAGGAGATCGTCAAACAGGCAAAACCGCTATTGCGATTGACACAATTTTGAATCAAAAAGGCGAAAATATGATAACAGTGTATGTTTCTATCGGACAGAAAGACTCAAAACTTCGTAAGCTGCAAAAACGGCTTGAGGACGGCGGAGCTATGGAATACACGGTTATTGTGTCGGCGGGAGCGTCGGAATCGTCCGCTCTTTCTTATATAGCGCCATATACAGGAGTCGCTATTGCCGAATTTTTCATGGATCAAGGGAGGGATGTTTTGATTATTTACGATGATCTCTCCAAGCACGCGGTCGCTTACAGAGAAATTTCTCTCCTTCTCCGGAGGCCTCCGGGCAGAGAAGCATATCCAGGCGATGTGTTTTATTTGCATTCTCGTTTATTGGAAAGAGCTTGCCGCAGAAACGAGAAATATGGAGGGGGCTCCATTACGGCTTTGCCGATTATAGAAACTCAAGCCGGAGATGTTTCCGCGTATATACCCACAAATGTTATCTCAATTACTGACGGACAAATTTTTTTGGAAACAGATCTGTTTTATAAAGGTGTCCGGCCAGCAGTGAACGTCGGACTTTCCGTATCCAGAGTCGGATCTTCTGCTCAAATTAAGGCCATGAAAAAAGTTGCGGGAACATTGAAACTTGACCTCGCTCAGTTTAGGGAGCTGGAGGCCTTTGCTCAGTTTGGTTCTGATCTTGATGAAAGCACAAAAAAACAGATTGAAAGGGGGAAGCGCGCTGTTGAAGTGTTAAAACAGCCGCAATATGCACCCGTTAAGGCCGAGCACCAGGTGGTGACATTGTATGCTCTTACCAAAGGATACATGGACGATGTTCCTGTTGAAAAAATAAAAGAGTTTGAAAATGGCTTAATTGATTATACTGAGATTCATGCAAAGACTTTTTATAAAAACGTGCGAGAAACGAAAATGTGGACAGACCCGGGAGAAGATGAGCTGAAAAAGGCGATTGAAGAATTCAAAGAAAGTTTCAAGGTCTGACATTTTTGTATGACAATTGACAATTAACCTATAAAAAGCAAGCGGAAGATAAAATATTAAAAATGTTTTCTGGCTTAAATCCTTAATCTTACAACTTACAACTATCATGCAGGGCACAAAAGAAATAAAAAGAAGAATAAAGAGTGTGAAGAGCACGAAGAAGATCACTAAAGCCATGGAGCTCGTCTCTGCTTCTAAGATGAAGCGAGCTGTGGCTTCTACTCTTTTGTCTCGCCTTTACGCAGAATACTCATGGGAAGTTTTAACCTCGCTGGCAAAAAATCTTAATGAAATAACCCACCCACTTTTTGAGGATCGATCGAAGTCGTCTATGGGAGGGGCTAACGCTGATCGGAAGCGTATTTTGCTAATCCTCATTACTTCAAACCGTGGCCTCTGCGGTGCTTATAATGCACAGGTTATAAAAAAGACTCTAGCTCTGCTTAAAAAAGAAAATAATGGCGCGGAAATTGATGTGATCACTGTGGGTAAAAAGGGGGACGCGGCTATGCGAAGGATCGGAATGAATATTATTGCCGCATTCACAAATTTACCCGACCGTATTTCACTTCGCGACGTGACCCCCATATCGTCTATTTCAATTAACGAATACAAGAAAGGCGGTTATGATGAAATCCTTGTTTCTTACACGGATTTTGTTTCAGCTTTATCTCAAAAAGCTAAGATAAAACAAATATTACCTGTGTCAAGAACAGAACTGAAAGATACAATTGACAGTTTACATGTGACAATTGACCGCGCGCCAGAGTCAGATGTCAAAGGTCAAGAGTCAAGGGAAACTCAGGTGGATTATTTGATCGAGGGGGATAGAAATAAACTTTTAGAGTCTCTTGCGGAGAAGTTAACCAAAATGCAGATTTATCAAATGCTGCTTGAATCAAATGCTTCTGAGCAATCAGCAAGAATGATGGCCATGAAAAACGCAAACGAGGCGGCGGGCGAGATGATCGGAGATCTCACGCTGGTGTTTAATAAAGCGCGGCAGTCCGGCATTACGAGGGAGATATCAGAAATTAGCGCAGGTATGGCAAGTGTAACTTAATAAACGAGAAATATAAAAAATATGAAAACAGGAACAGTAAAAAGAATAATCGGGCCAGTAGTGGATGTTGAATTCACTGATCGTTTGCCTGAAATTTATAATGCGCTGGTTATAATGAAGGGCGATAAGAGACTGGTGCTTGAAACGGAACAGCATATAGGCGGCAATACCGTTCGCGCTGTCGCCATGGACTCCACCGATGGTTTATCCAGAGGGATGGAGGTTTCCGATACGGGAGCCCCCATTTCAGTTCCTGTAGGCAAGGACGTACTCGGCCGCCTTTTCAATGTTTTGGGAGAGGTTATTGATGATGGCAGTGAAGTGGCAGGCGAGAGGTTGCCAATTCATAGAAACGCGCCGTCGTTTGTTTCTCAGGCAACAAAAGTTGAAATTCTTGAAACCGGCATTAAGGTTATAGACTTGATATGCCCGGTACTCAAAGGCGGAAAGGTGGGCCTTTTCGGAGGAGCCGGAGTGGGAAAGACTGTTGTGATTCAAGAACTTATTCACAACATTGCCTCTAAGCACGGAGGGTATTCTGTATTTGCGGGAGTGGGAGAAAGAACGCGTGAAGGAAACGATCTCTATCATGAAATGAAAGAATCCGGTGTTTTGGATAAGGTTGCCATGGTTTTCGGACAGATGAATGAACCGCCGGGCGCGCGTCTTCGTGTCGCTCTTTCCGCTTTAGCGATGTCTGAATACTTTAGAGACAAAGAGGGCAAGGACGTACTTCTGTTTATTGATAACATTTTCAGATTTACGCAAGCTGGATCCGAAGTATCTGCTTTGCTCGGCAGGATTCCTTCAGCTGTAGGTTATCAGCCGACATTAGCGACAGAGATGGGTAATTTACAGGAGCGCATTACCTCAACCGACAAGGGTTCGGTGACTTCCGTACAGGCGGTTTATGTTCCGGCAGATGACCTTACCGATCCGGCACCTGCGACTACTTTTGCTCATTTGGATTCCACAGTGGTGCTCAACCGCTCTCTCTCTGAGATAGGTATTTATCCTGCGGTAGATCCACTTGATTCGTCTTCTACCATCTTGGATCCGAATATTGTAGGGAAAGAACATTACACGGTAGCTCGTGAAGTACAGAGGGTTCTTCAGCGCTACAAAGATTTGCAGGATATTATTGCCATCCTAGGAATGGAGGAACTTTCTGAAGAAGATAGAAGTCTGGTAGTCCGCGCTCGAAAGCTCCAAAAATTTCTATCCCAGCCGTTCTTCGTGGCGGAGCAGTTTACGGGTTCCAAAGGTCAATATGTTCCGCTTGCGGAAACGATTCGGTCGTTTAAGGAAATACTTGAAGGTAAGCATGATGATAAACCCGAGAACGAATTTTATATGCGCGGAGCGATTTAAGATTAAAAACATGTAACACTTGATGATTGACAATTGACCGTGTAATTTCAGGTCATGTGTCAAATGTCTATGTCAAATGTCAAAGCTAATCAAACTAAAAATAGTAACGCCTGAAAAACTTATCCTCGAAGACATGGTGGATCAAGTTACTTTACCGACTCAAAATGGAGAGATTACGATTTTACCTGACCATATTCCTCTAATTGCCGGTCTTGCATCCGGAGACATTGTCGGGGTCTCAAACGGCGAGCATATTCCGATGGCTGTGTCCGGAGGGTTTGTGGAGGTAAAAAAGGAAAACGAAGTGACTGCGGTTACTGTGCTTGCTGATTTCGCCGAACACGTATCTGAACTTTCAGAAGCAGAGGTTATAAAGGCGAAGAATAGGGCGGAGGAATTGAAAAAACAGATGGAAAACAAAGAAACGGTTGACTACGAACATTTTGCTGTGGAGCTGGAGCGGTCGCTCACAAGAGTGAAGATAGCGGATAAATGGAAAGTCAAGAAATATAGAAAGTAAACCGCCGACGTAGATAATCTAAAAATTTAAACCGAAAACCTCATACTCAGTGTGGGGTTTTTATTTGGCCTGTTTGACCGAGACTAACTTTTAGTGTACTGTATAACCAGTTGAACGTTAACATCTTATCAAATCAAATGCTAAAACTCACAGACTCGGAACTTGGTGAAATTTCCAACTTCAAAACAAGCGGCGTTTTCACTGACATAAAATCAAACGAAATACAGTGTAGGAGAACAAACATTGTAGTCTCTTGCGGCGACGGAGATCAGATCGGAAACATCCTGAAGCATCATCATAAGCTTCATGAGAACGGCCACGGCAGCTGCATACACGGTATCACAGTTAATGGCGGGGCGCTCTGGTTATCGGGCTCATTCAAACCATTGCGAGCCCCTCAAACTTTTATCTGCCCCGTGTTGCATGATCAGATATCAGAATCACTGACCATAAAAGGCGCGGGGCCGATTGTTCTATACGCACATGCGCCGTGCGGAGCTGTCCGCGCGAGGGATATGACCATCGGAGATACCCTCCATCACCTCCGACTTGCCAAACTCAATGTGAAAAAGTCCGACAATGGGAGAAAGGTTTTGTGCTTTATCCATATAGATTGGGGTGAACAAAAAGGCAAGAAATCATACTTTGTGGACTGGCAACGACTTGGTAGAGAAACATTATCGGAATTCTCGCTCCCCGTTGAAGCCCATCCAGAGATTATGGCGATTTAAAATTCAGCGGTAGACATAAGCCATCTTGACGAGATGGCTATTTTTTTAATAGCGTGGAGTTATGATATTTGAGGATTTACTATTTAGTGATATGTTATCTGTAATATTAATTAGAAAATTATAAATGAAAAAACATACTTGTAAAAATTTTATTATTCACTGCATTGATTTTCGTTTTCAAAAAGCTCATGAAGAATTAATAAGTAAATTGGGAATCAATTATGGCGATTTTGACAGAGTTGCTGTAGCGGGCGGCGCGGGTAATTTTGAACAGTTGAGAACGCATGCTGAAATATCAAATAGATTGCATGACACTGATACCGTGATTTTAACTATCCATGAAGATTGCGGAGCGGGAGCAAAAAAGGAAGATTTTACGAAAGCAAAGGAAATCGCGAATGAATTTTTTTCGCAAGTGAAATTGGTGCACATTAATCTCGATGGTTCTATTGAAGAGTTATAGTAGATACCGCTTAACGAAAAGCGCACACGAATGGGGAACACCCTGCGCATGCGCAGGGTAATTGGACTGGGTTTGTAATCCTTCACTATTCTCTTATTCGTACGAATAAGAGAATAGTGATTCTTGTTGCGAAGGCTTAAACGTGTTTAAACACGCCACCCGTCTGGCGTGTTTAAACTGTTATGTACTCTATGTTTTTCGCCTACGCATTTATCTATTTCTTACAGATGATCGTATGTGATGAACGTGTGTTTTGAGATTGATTTAAATATGATATATTTGCAATCATGAAATCCTCAGAGATACGTAGACGGTTTATTGATTTTTTTGAAAAAAGGGGGCATAAAATTATTAAATCCGCTTCGCTTATTTCATCTGACGAGAAAGGAGTGACTAACCCCACTTTGTTTAATACTGCCGGCATGCAGCCGCTGATTCCTTATCTTTTGGGAAAACCGCACCCGCTGGGAAAACGACTGGCTGATGTTCAAAAATGTCTTCGCACTATAGATATTGACGATGTTGGCGATGAAACACACGCAACTTTTTTTGAAATGCTCGGAAATTGGTCGCTTGGGGATTATTTTAAAAAGGAAGCCATTGAGTGGAGTTACGAGTTTCTAACATCAAAAGAAGAAGGGCTGGGCCTTGATCCTTCCCGTCTCTACGTCACTGTTTTTGAAGGTGATGAAAATGCACCGAGAGACGATGAAGCGGCAAAAATTTGGCTGGATATTTTTAAAGCCAACAGGGTTGAGGGAGAAAGAGTTTTTTTTATGTCCGCCGAGACCAATTGGTGGGAGGCCGGTGATAGTGGTCCTTGCGGGCCAGACACTGAAATGTACTTTGACGTGAAAGGTTTTTTTAACAGCAAGGGGATTTCCAAACAAGAATTTATAGAGGCAGACTCCAAGAATGAAGTCGTTGAAGTGTGGAACGATGTGTTTATGCAATATGAGAAAAGAAATGGACAGATAACTGGCAAATTGGAAAAACCTTCAGTAGATACAGGAGCCGGACTTGAGCGTCTGGCTATGACTCTTCAGGGTGTTGATAATATTTATGATACCGATTTGTTTGGAACGATAATGAAAACCTTAGAAAATTGTACAAATTTTAATTTGAAATCAGCAAGAATTGTCGCGGATCATTTGCGGGCATCGGTTTTTCTAATTTCAGATGGAATTATTCCTTTCAATACGGGACGGGGATATGTATTGAGGCGGCTCATTCGCCGAGCGACTTTATTTTCTAATAAACTTGGAATTTCTGATCTCTCTCACACATCCCTCGTAGACACTGTATTTGACATCTATAAGGATGTTTACGAGGAGTTTAACGATGATTTGAAAAGAAGCGCAATTAAAGAGGAGATTTCAAAAGAGATTAATAATTTCAAAATGACGCTTGATATGGGAGTGAGAAAATTTCAACACTTAATAAAATCAGGTATTGAAAATATTTCCGGGCAAGATGCGTTTATGCTCTTTTCCTCCTACGGGCTTCCAATTGATGTTACAGTAGATATAGCTAAAGAGAGGGGGCTCTCAGTGGATAAAAAGGGATATGAAGCTGAATTTAAAAAACATCAGGAGACATCGCGTTCAGGCGCGGAAAAAAAATTTAAGGGTGGCCTTGCTGATACTTCCGAAAAATCATTGAAATACCATACAGCCACGCATCTTTTACACCAAGCTCTTATTGATGTCCTGGGCGATGAAGTGAGGCAGAAGGGGAGTAATATTACCCCCGAGCGGCTGCGTTTTGATTTTACGTTTGGTAGAAAATTGACTGAAGATGAAAAAAACGAAGTTGAATCAATTGTTAACGAAAAGATATCTGAAAATTTAACAGTAGACAAAGTTGTTATGCCGATTGACGAGGCGAAAAAGACCGGCGCTAAGCATTTCTTTGGTGAAAAATATGGAGATAGCGTTAGCGTATATTTTATAGGAGAAAAACTTGAGAACGCTTATTCAAAAGAATTTTGTGGAGGTCCTCATGTGAATAGCACAGGTGATCTCGGAAATTTTAAAATTACCAAGGAAGAGTCTGTGGCGCAGGGTATAAGGCGCATTAAGGCGATCCTTGAATGATTTCTCTCCGACCCGTAATAGATAACAATATCCCCCTTCGCTACCCACTCCGCTACTCCTTCGCCAAAAGCTACGGAAGGACAAGTAAAGCTACGCGGGTCAAGAAGAGCTTCGGCGGGACACAGTACGAATGGTACTAATGATACGAACGAATACGAACACCCCATCGCCTCGGGGCGAGGCACCTCCCCTCTAAAGAGGGGAGGAGGGGAGGGAAATTACCAATTCCATTTTTTACGGTTTACCGCAAACGGAATGACAGACGTAATGATTCGCTGTATAATTTAAATATGTTTTCATTTCTCGGAGGACAAAAAAAATATTTGACTGTTTTATTTGAGATTAGTTCGGGTTCAGTTACGACTTTCCTTTTTAATACAGACAGCGCTATGGATTCAGCCAAGCTGATTTTAAAAAAAAGCTTTGCAGTTCCCACGGCGGAGGTAGCTTCGGCTGACGGCATAAAGCGAGGAATATTGAAAGCATTAAAGGAATCGGCCGTCGCGACAGAGAATGCCATTGACTATCTTACGGTACAGAGATCAAGGTTACACAAGCAAAAAATTAAAAATTGCTATGTCGCGCTATCTTCACCTTGGTATATTTCTCAGACTAAAGTGATAAGAAGCCCGAAAGAGGAAAGTTTTACCGTATCTCCCAAGTTTCTCGCTGATCTGGTTGAGGTGGAAAAAAATAGAATTATCTCATCTTTGGATAAAGGCCGGCAACTGGATAACCTTAAGGACAAGGCGTCAGCCCTTGAGAGTCATATTATGAGAGTTAAGCTGAATGGTTATACGACTGAAAAGCCAATGGGGAAAAGCGCTCAATTCTCCGAACTATCTGTGTATCTGAGCGTTGCCCCGGAAGAATTTACGAACAAGGTGATCAAGACTGTGAATGGAGTTTTTGGCGGAGTTTCCGTTGAGTTTGCTACTTTTCCCTATGTGCTTTATGAAGCAGTAAGCATAGCCGACCCATCAGTCACCCATTATCTCTTGATTGACGTAAGAGAGGAAATAACTGAATTAACTCTGGTAAAAAAAGGGATTATATTTGAAACTTACACCATACCTTGCGGTACCGGGTATTTCATTAGGAAAATAGCCGAGAGTATGAATACATTGCCAGCCGTCGCGCATTCAATGTTAAGAATTTGTTATGAAGGAAAGTCAGAGCCGAATGTAAAAAATGAAATTAATGAAGCTTTATCAAAAGCTGAAGAGTGGCCGAATTATATGGAAAAAGCATTTAAATATTTTGCCGAAGAATATTTTTTACCTTCCAAAATTCGCATTGAATCTGACCCTGTTTTTACCGAACCATTAACAGATATAATCTTGAAAAAAGCGTTTAGGCAGTTTCCAAGTGATATGGAATCATACAAGATAGAAAAAGTCAGTGATATCGTAAAAAAAGACGTGATCAGTGGAATGAAAAGCACCAATCAATTTACATCTAGCCATACCAAATTGTTCGTAGCAAAGGAACTGCAGGGCGAAAATGCAATCGCTTGAGTTTTACTCAAGATTCTTTTAATATTAAGAATATGCAAAAAAATAAAATGCAAGATGTTCTGCCACCTGAAAGAAGGTCAATTAGAGATATACCTTTGCCGAGAGAAAGGCAGCGTCCCACGGAGGAAAACGAACTGCCACGGAGAATGTCTGATGTTGACAATGTTCCGGCTGTGGACTCTCTTGTAAATCCAATTTCATCTGAGGATATGTCACAGGTAGAGGACAGGCATTCTTCTCGATTTTTCTTGTTTTTCAGCATAATCCTCGGTTTGGGAGCTTTGCTTTTTGCGTTTTCAACTATATTTGCAGGTGCTACGGTCAATGTTACCCCTAAAACAAAAAGTATTGCAATTAATGATACGTTTACAGCCGAGAAAATGCCGGGGGAAAATCAGGTGAAGTACAATGTGATAAGTGTGACAAAGAATAGCTCAAGAATTCTAGAGGCAAAAGAGGAAAAATTGGTAAATGAAAAAGCATCCGGTAAGATTATAATTGTAAATAATGAGAACAAAGACCAAGTGCTTATAAAGAATACTAGATTTGAGACTGAAGAGGGATTGATCTACAGGATTGCCGAGCAGGTCAAAGTGCCGGGCAAGTCCTCGTCCGGGGAAGGCGGCATGCTTGAAGTCACAGTATACGCCGATAAAGAGGGAAGCGAGTTTAATATCGGAATGACCGATTTTACTATCCCTGGATTCATGGGAGATCCCAGACACAAGACTATTTACGCCAAGTCAAAAACAGCCATGACTGGAGGGCATAGAGGAATAAAGAAAATCGTTTCACCGGAAGACGAGGAAAAGGCCGGGCAGGAAATGCGCAAAGAGCTGACGTCGCAAGTCATAGAGTCAAGCAGGCGAGAGACACCAGCCGACTATGTGTTTTATGATGAATCTGTTAATGTGGAATTTGTACGTGAATTGAAAGAGTCGGGCAACTCAATAGAGATAAGTGAAAAGGCCACGGGATATGCGTTTATATTTGATAGGGCTTCACTTGAAAAATCCGTAGCGGAGAGGACAATTAGTAGTGAAAATAATTATGAGATTACTGTTGCAGGATTGGATGAATTATCATTTAGCAGAGACGAGGAGAGTTTTTCCGGCGAGGACCCTATAAAATTTAAGTTGGCAGGCGACGCCACAGCGGTATGGAATTTTGATGAGACAAAAGTAAAGGAGGCATTGCGAGGCAAGCCGCTTTCCCTCATTGAACAAATAATCAGCGATTTTAATTCAATTGATAAAGCGGAAATTGTAATGAAACCATTCTGGAAAAGAACTCTGCCGGAGGATTTGAACGATATAAAAATAGTGAAGAAAATACAAAATAAGGCCGAATAACCCGCTAACTGCAATATTTTTTTATTCTGTCATGAACGCATTCCTGTCTTCGCACAGGGCTACAACACGGCGTGACGCGGGAATGGCAGCTATCAACGTGTGAGCGGTTACAAAAAAGGTATTGACTTAAATTTTATATCTGCTATGATGTCAAAACGTTATATTTAAATGCAAAATAAAGATAAAAAGGACGTAAGCGTAACTGGCAGGGTTACTGAAGCATTGCCAAATACGCTATTTAAGGTTATATTGGAAGGCCGTGACGAAGAAATACTTGCTTACCTAAGCGGTAAAATGAGAATGCATCGTATCAGAGTTCTAATAGGCGATTTGGTAATGGTGGAACTTGACCCTTACGGAGGCAAGGGAAGAATTATAAAACGTTTATAAAAATGTCTCAAATATTAATGGGACAAGGGCCTTTTTTTTGTTTTTATAGTAGATACCGCTTAGCAAAAAGCGCACACAAAAAAAAAGCACGAAATTCGAAATTCGAAAAAATTATAAATTCAAAAAAGGAAGAAGAGAAGAACAGTAAATATCGCATGACGAAAAGCGTACAAAGAGAAGTTAATAGTTGTTAGTAATAATGATATGAAAGTCAAAGCGTCTGTAAAAAAAATGTGTCCGAAATGCAAGCTCGTCAGACGAAAAGGGTACGTGTACATAATCTGTCCCGGCAATTCAAGGCATAAACAAAGGCAGGGATAATAATCATAAGTAAAATAATATTAAATGAGAGTATCAGGTATAACATTGCCGGACAATAAAAGACTGGAAATTGGATTAACTGCCATACATGGTATTGGGCGGCCGCTTGCGCTGTCTATTCTCCGTAAATCAAAAGTAGACGCGGGAAAGAAAGCAAAGGAGCTTACTCCGGACGAGGAAAATATAATCAGAAAGCATATTGAAGAAATTAAAATTGAAGGCGATCTGAAACGGGATGTGTCCAACAACATCAAGAGGTTAAAAGATATCAAAGCGTTCAGAGGCATAAGGCATTTGAGAAAATTACCGGTGAGGGGCCAGCGCACAAAAACCAATTCACGCACAGTAAGGGGAAATGTCAGAAAAACTATGGGTTCCGGCAGAAAATCTGTAGAGAAAAAATAGCATTTTTTAGTTCACGTATAGTTGTGCAGTTAAATATTTATTTGATATATGGGAAAGAAGAGAATTGTGATTAATGAATCCGGTGATGAAGGCGCGAAGGCGTCCACTGCTGTAAAACACTCAAAGAAAAGAGTTGATTCAGGAGTGCTTTACGTTGAGTCAACGTATAACAACACAAAGATAACCCTTACTGATAAAAAAGGACAAACTTTAATGTGGTCATCTTCCGGCTCGTTGGGTTTCAGAGGGGCAAAAAAAGGTACACCTTTTGCGGCTGCCAAGGTTGGTGAATTGCTTTCAGCAAAGGCGCAAATACTGGGAATAAAAGAGATAGAGGTTATTGTTAAAGGTGTCGGTTCAGGGAGAGAGTCCGGTATACGCGGATTCATATCAAAAGGAGTGAACATTAGCAAGATTACTGACGAGACACCTGTACCGTTCAACGGACCGAAGCCGAAAAAGCCGAGAAGGGTTTAGCATGAGCAATTGACAGCTTCGGTTGACATATGACAATTAACTCAAAAAAACATCAAATATTAGCGGTTAAATGTCAAATGTAAAATATATATATTATGAAAATAGGTCCTAAATATAAAATTGCAAGGCGACTAGGAGCGAGCATTTTTGATAAAACTGCTACGCCTAAATTCGCGGCTTCCAGTGCCAAGAAATCCAAGACGACCCGTCCGAAGGCAAAGAGTCAATATGGAACCCAGTTGAACGAAAAACAAAAAGCGAGATTCATGTATGGTATAAACGAAAGACAGTTTGGCAACTACGTCTCAAAGGCCTTAGCTATGAAAAACCGTAAAACACCCGACACGTTGTATGAAATGCTAGAGACTAGAATTGACAACGTGCTATATAGGGCGGGATTTGCAAGTACTCGGCAGTTTGGGAGGCAAATAGTAAGCCATGGACACATTGTCGTGAACGGAACAAAGGTGACGATTCCTTCTTTCAAGGTGAGTATGGGAGACGTTGTGTCTATTCGTGAAGCTAGCTCAAAGAAGAAGTGTTTTGCGAATTTAGACGCGGTATTAAAAGAAATGTCTTTTCCCAAGTGGATTACGGTAGATGCGGCTAAAAGAGAGATTAAGGTTGTTGATTTACCAGTGCTTATGCCGTCCGAAAACATGTTTGATGTCAATGCGATCATTCAATATTATCAAAGATAATATTGATTTTTATTATTCACTTATAAATAATTATTTACATATTATGCCAGATTATAGCGTATTGCTTCCGTCAAAACCAAAGATTGTCCACGAGGAAAAATTTTCAGGCCTGTATGAAATAGACGGTCTTTACCCGGGTTATGGACATACTCTGGGCAATTCTCTTCGTAGAATCATTTTGTCCTCAATACCGGGCGCCGCAGTTACATCCGTGAAGATCTCGGGTGTAGACCATGAATTTTCAACAATAAGCGGCGTCAAGGAAGATGTGATCACTATTCTTTTGAATATCAAAAAGATCAGACTGCAAATGCTGACAGACGAGCCTCAAACAATGTCACTTAGAATTAAGGGGGTGAAGGGGGTAACCGCCAAAGATATTAAGGCGCCGGGTCAGATCAACATTCAAAATCCCGACCTGCATATCCTAACAATCACTGACAAGAATACGGAAGTTGATATCCAAATGACCGTTGAGAGAGGACTGGGTTATGTTTCCAAGGAGACATTGCAAAAAGAAAGAGTGGATATCGGAAGCATATCATTGGATGCCATTTTCACGCCGATCAGGAGGGTCAATTATGAAGTTGAGAATATGCGCGTGGGTAACAGGACGGATTTCAATAAGTTGAAGATATTTCTGGAAACTGATGGCACGATTTCACCCAAGGAGGCGTTTGAAAAATCAGTTGAAATAATGATAAACCAACTCAAGGCGATAATTGGTTTTGTCGATGAAGATAAACCAAATGATAACGACGCAGAGCCGGTTCGAATAGAGGGAGAAGAGCAAAAATCAAAAAAAGAGGTTGATCCGGAAACGCTGAAGACAAGAATTGAGTCTCTGGATTTATCTCAACGGACGCAAAATGCCTTGCTCGGAGCCAATATTCGCACGTTGGGTGGCTTGGCCAGAAAGAAAGAAGAAGATATTTTGGACATTGATGGGTTGGGAAGCAAAGGTGTTCAAGAGATAAAAAAAATGTTAAATAAGTATGGAATCACTTTAAAGTAATTTCTAATTACTAATTTCTAACGAAGAATCCAAGAATTTTTTAGATATTAGAAATTAGATATTAGAAATTTTAAGATATGTTGCATCACAAAAAAAACAGAAAATTCGGCAGGATAAGGAAGGTGCGAAAGGCACTCTTGGTTTCGTTATGCTCGGCTCTTATTGATAAAGAAAGAATCAGAACAACTGAAGCGAAGGCAAAAGAGATCCGTCCTTTGGTGGAAAAATTGATCACTAAAGGGAAAAATGATACTCTTGCTAATCGGCGCTTGGTAATATCACGCTTGCAAAGTGCAAGATTAGGCATGAAAACCATGCGATTGGCAAATGATAAGTATAAAGATAGGAATGGAGGGTATACAAGAATTATAAAGATCAGATCCAGAAGAAGCGACGCAAGTAAGATGGCTATTATTGAACTGGTTTAACGCAATCGTTTTATGAAGTATACTATAGACGCAAAGGAAAAAAGATTGGGAAGAGTGGCAAGTCAAGCCGCGATCATACTTATGGGGAAGAACCGTACTGATTTTGCGCGTAACGCCAACCCGGATGATACTTCGGTTGAGATAATTAACGCCTCGAAGATCAATCTGCATCCTAAAAAATTGAGTCAAAAGACATATGCCAAATACTCGGGTTACCCGGGCGGTTTAAAATTGCTGACATTGGAAAATGTTTTGCAAAAAAAGGGATATTCGGAAGCTTTTAAGTTGGCGGTTTATGGCATGTTGCCGTCAAACAAATTGCGAAGAAACATGATGAAACGACTAACCATTAAAGAATAAAATGAAAGTTGAAAAAAAAGTCAACAGCGAAAAATATATACAGGCGGTCGGGCGTAGAAAAACATCCATAGCGAGAGTGCGCCTTTTTGTTGAAAGTGACAAGACGGGTTTCGCGGTCAATGACAAGGATTTAGCCACATATTTTCCGACTGAAGAACTGCAAAGAATAGTCATGGATCCTTTGACTAAGTCAAAAATATCCATAAAATACCGAATAACAGCTAAAATAAAGGGAGGAGGAATTCACTCTCAGGCAGAGGCGTTCAGACACGGCATTTCAAGAACACTTATTTTGCACGACGTGGAACTTCGAAAAAAACTCAAGAAAGCCGGATTTTTGACGCGTGACCCAAGAATGAAAGAGAGACGTAAGTTCGGACTAAAGAAGGCGAGAAAAGCTCCACAGTGGTCAAAGCGCTAGATGAATTATTTCGACCTGTTTACGTGAACTTGTATTCTGCATAAGAAATAATTCACAGTAATGGTTCATATGGCCGTGTGATCTGCTAACTGTAATTTTTTTATCTGTCATTCCCGCGAAAGCGGGAATCCAGATTTAAACACTGTCTAGATTCCCGCTTTCGCGGGAATGACACCTATCAGGGTGTAGGCGGTTAATGTCCCCACTGTAATGGAAAGAATCTTCACTAGGTTAATATTTGTTTAAAAATATGAATGACGAAGAGAACAATAATATAAAAGAAAACGATTCCGGTGATCATGATGTTGTCATAGAAAAAGATGATACGCTTGACGATTCCGTGGTTGCTGAAGAGAACGCGGCGGAAACAATAAAAAAACTGAAAGACAAACTTCGTGAGTGCGCCCTGGAGAAACAAAAAAATTTGGACGGATGGCAGAGGACAACGGCCGATTTTTTGAATTTTAAGAAACAAACCGAGGAATCACAAAAGGAATTTCTCACATACGCCAAAGAGGCCGTGCTCGGAGATATTTTGCCTGTATTGGACAGCTTTGAGATGGCGATGAACAACAAAGAACAGTGGGAAAAGGTCTCAGAAGAGTGGAGAAAAGGGGTGGAATATATATATTCACAATTGGCTGGAATCTTATCTCAACACGGTATGGAACAGTCCACTCCGAAAAAAGGTGACGACTTTGATCCCAGACTGCACACCGCCGTAGGAAATGTCGCGGTTCAAGATCAAGCGCTGGATCATAAAGTCGTTGAAATAGTACAGAAAGGGTACCTTTTGAACGGTAAGATTGTGCGAGCCGCTAATGTCGTTGTTGGAAAATATGGTGAAAATGATTAAATTTGATATAATATAGAACTTACGCATTTGGTGTCATTCCCGCGAAGGCGGGAATCCAGAGTATACGGATAAGACCCTAGATTCCCGCTTTCGCGGGAATGACAGATACAGATATGTTAATGGAAATCCCCAAAAAAAGAATAGTAGCGAGGGTGATGGATGGACCGGATGGCAAACCTATCATTGCTGTTTTCGTAGTTGCTCGAATCCACGGCAGTTATTTCGTCAAGCTCATAAGTACTCGTGAAATTCAGACCGGACAACATGACGTATGCTTGCTAAATGAATCGCATAAGTTAGAGTGCGGAGTTTGCCGGAAAATACCGCATTCCGACGCGATTGTTTCTCCATATATTTCACTTGATTTTTTTGTGTCTCAAATGACAAGAGCGCCTTCTAAGGGCTAGTTTTTAATGTTGCGCTCTGACGCAATACTGCTCACAAGGTCGAGTAACGGCTTAACACTTCGTCCTTATCCCCTCTGTCATCCTCGCGAATGCGGGGATCCAGAAGATAAAGGATCACTGCCCGGCCTGGATTCCCGCCTACGCGGGAATGACAAAAGAGCTCGGAATGACACCACTCAGGGTTTTGAGCAGCTACTAATTTACAAAGTAGTTTTGAATCTATTGGTTAAAATTAGCAATTAAACAACATTACATTACTATGTCAAAAATAATAGGAATAGACCTGGGAACAACCTTTTCCGCTGTGGCTGTGATGGAAGCGGGGAGTCCTCGTGTGCTTGAAAATTCCGAAGGACAGAGAACGACACCTTCCATTGTCGCCATATCTAAAACAGGGGAGCGGCTAGTCGGCTTACTTGCTAAAAGGCAGGCAGTGACAAATCCGAAAAATACAGTATTTCAAATCAAGAGATTTATCGGACACACTTTCGAAGAACAAGGCGTCCAGAAAGATGCTAAGAATGTGCCGTTTGAAACGCGAAAGGGCTCAAACGGCGGCGTGGAGGTCAAAATGTCCGATAAATGGCATCGCCCGGAGGAAATATCCGCAATGATACTCCAGAAATTGAAACAAGACGCGGAAGCGCGCTTGGGCGAAAAAATAAACGAAGCCGTGATTACGGTACCCGCTTATTTCAACGATAGCCAGAGACAAGCCACCAAGGATGCCGGCCAGATCGCCGGACTAGACGTAAAAAGAATAATCAATGAGCCAACCGCCGCCGCTCTCGCGTACGGTTTCAACAAAAAAAAGGATGAAAAAATAGCAGTCTTTGACTTTGGAGGCGGAACGTTTGACATTTCAATTTTGGAAGTCGGCGATGACGTGATTGAAGTCAAATCAACGGACGGAGACTCTCACCTTGGCGGACGCGACATTGATCATAAGATTGTCAATTGGTTAGCTGACGAATTCAAGAAAGAAAATGGCATTGATTTGAGAAATGATCCGCTGGCTTTACAGCGCCTTGACGAAGCTGCTGAGAAAGCAAAAATAGAGCTTTCTACAGCGACTCAGACGGATATAAACATTCCGTTTATAACTTCAGGCGCCGAAGGGCCAAAGCATCTTTTAATCACTATGACGAGAGCAACATTGGAAGAGCTTGCGAGGGAGTTTATAGACAGAGCTGTTACGATAACCAAAAGAGCTTTAGACGCCTCGCCTTTCAAGGTTGCCGATATCAATGAAGTTATAATGGTTGGAGGTCAGACTAGAATGCCCAGCATTCAGAAAGCTGTAAAAGATATATTCGGGAAGGAGCCACACATGGGCGTTAATCCGGATGAAGTTGTGGCCATTGGAGCCGCTATACAAGGTGGGATACTGGCAGGAGACGTTAAAGATGTATTACTTCTTGACGTGATTCCACTGTCACTCGGCATTGAGACTTTGGGAGGTGTTGCCACAAAATTAATTGAAAAAAACACGACAATTCCCACGCAGAGAACGCAGGTTTTCTCAACAGCCGCTGATAATCAAACATCTGTGGAAATCCATATCGTACAAGGGGAGAGGGCAATGGCGACAGATAATAAATCGCTGGGACGATTCATTCTGGATGGAATTCCACCGTCACTGAGAGGGTTGCCCCAAGTAGAAGTATCATTTGATGTGGACGCTAATGGTATTTTGAACGTAACGGCAAAAGACAAAGCTACCGGTAAAGCTAATTCCATAAAAATTACGGCGAGCTCCGGTTTGTCCAAGGATGAGGTTGAAAAGATGAAGCAAGAGGCAACCGCTCATGAAGAGGAAGACAAGAAGAAGAAAGAGACAATTGAACAAAAGAATATGGCTGAACAGCTCATATACACTGCCGAGAAATCTCTTAAAGACGCTGGCGATAAAGTGCCTGCGGAGGTGAAAAAAAGCGTGGAAGACAAGATTGAAGAACTGAAGAAAGCCAAAGATGGACAGGACAATGCCGCAATTAAAACCGCGTTGGACAGTTTGTCAGCGGAGCTATCTAAGATAGGGGAGCATATCGCCAAACAATCGCAGGCATCCGCGGGTGAGAATACCGCCGGCGCTGAAACTCAGCAGGAGGAAGGAAAGGAAGGAAATGTGCGTGACGCCGAGATTAAGGAAGAAAATAACGACGATAAAAAAGACAATTAGTGCATACAGCCGCATGTCGGATGATGGAGTGTCTTTCCCCAAGCTAAAAGCTATAGGGCTTACGCATTTCTAGTTTTTTCCAACCATTCTCTATCCGTCATTCCCGCGAAGGCGGGAATCCAGAGTATGCAGATAAAACCCTGGATTCCCGCCTTCGCGGGAATGACATCAAACACGTAAGTCCTAAGCTGCAAAACTATGTCCAAAGACTATTACAAAATATTAGGGGTAGAAAGAGGCGCGAGCAAAGACGAAATAAAGAAAGCGTTCCGAAAACTCGCGCATCAATACCACCCTGATAAAAATAAGGAAGACAATACCGCGTCTCAGAAATTCAAGGAGGCGAGTGAAGCGTATTCCGTGCTCAGCGACGATGAAAAAAGAAAGCAGTATGATATGTTCGGAACGGCCGGCGCCGGTCAAGGCGGTGCGAACTCGGGCGAAGGTTTTGGTGGTTTTGATTTTTCCGGTTTTGCCAGACAAGGTGGCGGCTATTCTTCCGGTGGACAGTGGGAAGACTTGGACCTCGGCGATATATTCGGAGATTTTTTTGGCGGCGGAAACAGACGACAGCAGAAAAAAGGAAGAGACATCTCTGTAGATTTGCATCTTTCATTCTCTGAGTCCGTGTTTGGCGCTGAAAAATCAATCAGACTGCATAAGACCTCTGTATGTGATCACTGCGGTGGGAGTGGAGGGGAGCCAGGAACCAAGATGGACACTTGTCCGACTTGTAAAGGTAAAGGCAAAATACGAGAAACACGCAGATCGTTTCTCGGCAGTTACTCTTCTGTTAGAATCTGCGATACGTGCGCTGGGCGCGGCGCTATTCCTAAAGATAAATGCGGGGTTTGCGGCGGAGCGGGAATACTGAAAAAAACGGAGGAAATTAGCATCAATATTCCGTCCGGAATTGATGATGAAGAAATGCTTCGCGTAAGCGGAAAAGGCGAAGCGGTGGAGGGAGCCGGAGTCGGCGATCTTTACGTTAGGATACATGTGAGACGCCATGATCTGTTCAGAAAAGAGGGTAATAATCTTGTCGCGGATATACGCGTCAAGCTCACGGACGTTCTCTTGGGGTCTGATTATACACTGCATTCTCTTGATGGAGATACAACCATTCAAATTCCGGCAGGAATAACTCATGGCGAAATACTCAGAGTAAGAGGTCGCGGCGTGCCGGTGGGTAGTGGAAAGCGAGGCGATATTCTTCTTCGCGTCAATGTTGATATTCCTAGGAAATTATCCAAAGAAGGACGTCGTATCGTTGAGAACCTAAGAAAGGAGGGATATTAATGTTAGACATGTTGACCACTTTGAAACCCAACACCCGAACGGCGTTTGCCGTTCGGGTGTTCGCCGTTTAATACACAACCAGCTCTTTCTCCTCCTTTATTAAAGGAGGTGGCCTTTGGCCGGAGGATTTTTCCATTCTTCTTCTCATTAGATATTAGAAATTAGTAATTGGAAATTTCTTCATCCCGCTCTTCCTCTTCCCCTCTTTAGAGGGGAAGAGCCTCGCGGCGAGGCGATGGGGTGTCTGACAAGCTAGTGAAGCTTATGAAGCTATTGAAGCTAATGAAGCTTTAGAATTCGGATTTCGTACTTCGTGTTTATCTAATGATGGGGTGTCCCTTCCCCCTCCCCCTTATTCGTATCCATCCCCGACTGAAGCGTCGGAGTTGTATATTCGCATTAGGTTGAAAACGAATATGAAGTGTTGTACTGTAGAGCTAGACACTGATCCGCTCGTGTGAGCTGGTGATGTAATCGGAATTTGAAAACTACATACCCTGTTAATTTATGAAGAAAACACTGAATTCATTGCTGGTGTTTGCCTTTTTGGCATTCTGCTCTGAAACCGCTCTGACTTACGCTGCGACACCTGCGCCCGATATAGTTCTTATTACCGCAGGGGAATTCCTTATGGGAGCGCCGCTTGCGGCAAATGAAAGCTTTGATGATGAACAGCCGGTGCATCGTGTGCACATTGACGGCTTCTATATGGACAAGACAGAAACACCCAAGGCCTTTTGGGACGATGTCTATCAGTGGGGTTTGCTCCATGGTTACAATTTTGACCATACTGGCTCCGGCCGTGCAGATGACCACCCGGTTTATGGCGTAACTTGGTATGACGTTGTTAAATGGTGCAACGCGCGATCCGAAAAGGAGGGCAAATTACCAGCATATTATCTAGATGACTTAAAAACTATAGTTTACCGCAGAGGGCAATCTGATATTGAGTCATCCTGGGTAGATTGGAATTCCGGATATCGTCTGCCCACAGAGGCGGAATGGGAAAAGGCGGCAAGAGGCGGCTTGATCGACCAACGGTTTCCGTGGGGACAAACCATAAGCCATGAGAATGCAAACTATGGAGCCGATCCGCAGAGTTACGATTATGACATATCGCCCACGTCCGGATATCATCCAGACTTTATGAAAGATATTTCAGAATGGGGTAAGGTCTCATGGACCAGTCCCGTTGATTACTTCAATGCCAATGGTTACGGTTTGTTTAACATGGCTGGCAACGTGAGAGAATGGTGCTGGGATTGGTATGATCCGTCGTATTATCATTGGTCTTCGTATTCCAATCCTAATGGCCCGAATGTCGGAACTGACAGAGTCCTACGTGGAGGTGGCTGGCGTTACCGTGCTCGCTGGTGCAGGACATCAGTAAGATCATTATTGGCCGAACGACCGGACTATGTAGGAACAACTGCCGGCTTTCGCACGGTTCTACCATCATCACTTTCAGGATGGTTTAACAGCCTGCTTTTGCCGGTGCGTGAAAGCTATGATTGCCCCTTCCAGAAAAAGGACGGAGCGGATTCACTAATCGTGATCACGCACGGGCTTATAAAAAAGGAAGACGGCCAGACAGAACCACCTGATCCAAAATGGATAGATGAGATGGCGGAAGCCATGCGAAATAACCTTTCGGAAAGGGGTCTCAGTAATTGGCAAGTTGAAGCCTACAGGTGGAAAGAGGAAGCGTGGCTGCCAACTTTTTCTGCTGTAGTTAAAGATGATGTTCTTGATAACGCGGAAAAGGATGGGTTGTTTCTTGGTAGTTGTGTTGCTCAACAAGATAGAAAAAATATCATTCTGGTAGCCCATAGTGCTGGGGCGGCATTAATTCAAGCGATGACCAAAAAGATCAAATCACTGAATTCAAAAGTTACACTGTTTTGCATCTTTCTTGATCCATTCATTGGCTCACATTATGGAGGCCGAAAAAAATATGGACAAGATGCCGATTGGGCAATAAACTTCTTCGCACGCGATCCTGTTACGTATGATCATTTATTTGGTAGAACTGTAGGTAGATTGGAAAATGCCTACAACGTCGACGTAACAAGACTAGACTCGTCTACGGAGGAGGTACCTGTACTGCATTCAACCAGTAGCGGACTCAGTCTGGAAAAATGTTTTCAGCATGTGTCTTCACACGGCTGGCCACATGAGTTCTTCTACAGTACCATACCACCCAACTCAGTGGAGGGAGCCGATGAATTCGGTTTTTCCCTTGTCATGGACAATGTAGACAACATCGATTGGCTGAAAAGTCAGTACCCACCAGGACGTGAGAAAGTTCTGGGCAGCGAACAAGAGGAACTGTGTGTTCCGTATGAAGAGGGTAATATCGTTGACTACCCCTTAAACATTAGGTCGTTGATGAAAATCGAAAGTCCCAAAGGGTCTAAGCTCATCGGAGACAACTGGGTAACACTGAGTACAGCTGGTTCACCCGAACAGCAGCTACGTCAATTCGCTTTACCACAACCTGAACCAGCATGGTTCGCTGTAGAAGTCATATTGACCAACACTGCGAACTTCATCTCGTTTGAGTCAGCGTTCACGAGCGAAGGCGGAGCCGAAGGGCTTCTCACGGTTTACTGGGGCACGAATGAAATCGCCTCAATAGACGAAAGATTCGCTTTGCCGGAGATGACGGCGCATACGCTGGAGATTCCTGAAGGGAAGAATGGTGTTTTAGGATTCCGTCTGGACACATACACAAACACGAGCTCCAGCGTAACTATCACCAACCTTTCTCTTGGGTTTGCAGGCACAAGGGAGCCATACATACTGAGTATTGAGGAAGAGGACGTAAGTACGGTCGTAATTACGCTCACAGGACCTGAGGGTAACTACGTTCTTGAGAACTCCTCGAATCTCATAGATTGGGAACTCCAGGCAATCTTCGTAAACACCAACGGTATCATGCGATACATGGATCGCAACACCAATGGTTACATGTTCTACCGTGCAATGGGTCAGTAACGTCGCTCTCGGGCGAATTAGTTCTTTTTACGACTACAATGCTCTGGTATTTAAACCAGTGGCGCTTCAGAGCTCACATTGTGGGCTCTTTTTATGATTGAGTTTTTCGAGATTTTATATGACCAACTAAGGCACCTATGAGGGAGCCAACAATAAGCCAGAATATGACACTTAGGATAAGTAGAAATTCGAAGGAAATTTTTCTATTAAGTATAAATTCTAAGTTAGAATCCATTATAATTACAGGATATACTGGTCCAAACATTAGTGGAGCTAAACATAGAAAATTGTTTATAATCCAGCCACAGGCATAAATTATTACAATATAGATTAAGGTTAAAACTCCCATAATCACCCCGCCTCTAAGCCAATATGGCCATGATTTCCATTTCATGAACAAATTCTAGCAAGGAATGACGAAAAAAACACTAAAGTTATCAACATGTAGCTATTGCGATACTGGACGGTATTCTATAAAATTATAGTGCATGAAAAAAATCAAAAAAATCCCTTTTTTATTAGTAACGGCAGCATTGATACTGGTTGGTACCTACTCAGTGACCAACAATAAAAGCGTAGAGGGGCAATCATCCTGCACGGGGACACCTCTTACTGGCTTTATGTGGTCAGATAATGTTGGATGGATAAGCGTAAGCTCCGAGAATGATCATGATCCATCAACTGCCGGAGTACAAAAATCTACAATTTCA
>MHSK01000031.1:44458-48533 GCA_001821295.1 Candidatus Taylorbacteria bacterium RIFCSPLOWO2_12_FULL_43_20 | reverse complement strand
CCTTCCGAATCAAAGGTGGAGGTGGCGGTAGAGCCGAACCACGCTTGGTTGGTGACGGAGAGCTGGGTGGTGGAGGCGATATCAAATGAAGAAAGGCCGGTGAAAGTTGATGCTCCGGTAATGGAGAGAGATCCGAATGTGCCGAGTCCGGTGGTGGTGAAAGTGTCATCGCCGAGGTCAATCGCGCCGAAGCCGGAAGTGATGGAACCGGAGTTGAGGGCTCCGACTTGAGTGAGGGAGGAGTTTACTACGGAAGAGCCGAGAGTGGTGGAGTTCAGGATGCTCGCGTTGTTGATGATATAGGAGCCGCCCGTAGCGAGATTCATGTTGCCTGAAGATATATCAAGACCTCCGGCGAATGTGGAAGTTGCCGCGGTTAGAGATGAAAGGACGCCTCCCGATATGACGAGGCCTGCCGATGATGATAGGCCGGCTGACTCTACTCCTCCGGCGAAAGTTGAGGAAGCGGTGCCCAAGGAGAAGATTTGGTCAACCTCTATGTCGCCTGCTGTGTCTATGTTGCCCGCAAATGTGGAAGTGGCTGTTGAGGAGGTGGCGTGGAAATATGGGGAGGAAATCTGTCTCCATGCTTCAAGACCTCCGGCGAATGTGGAAGTGCCTGTGCCTGAGACGGCAATATTCAGAGTCGTGGTGGGCGCAAGAGCCGATTCGCTGAAGATGTTTGTAGTCAGAGACCACGCCTCGCCATATCCTGTGGGCCATGAGTTGCGGCAGTCCGCGGTAAGACAGATTGTCGTGGCGGAGATAGCCGTTGTTGACGCGTACGGGAATATGGAGGCGGTGGTAGAAGTCGCCACAAAATGACTGGCGTCCACAAGTCCTGTGAACCTGCCGGCTCCGGTAACTTCCAGAGGGTAAGTTGGTGAAGAAGTCAGGATGCCGAGGCGGCCTTCCGAATCAAAGGTGGAGGTGGCGGTAGAGCCGAACCACGCTTGGTTGGTGACGGAGAGCTGGGTGGTGGAGGCGATATGGAAGGATATATTTCCGGCAAAATTGGTGGCACCGGTCACCGTGAGAGTACCTGCCACAGAGGCATTGCCTTCAACAGTTAAATTATCGGAAACCGTAAGATTGTCGCTGAATACTCCGGACTTGGCTGTAAAGGTGCCGGTTACGGTGGTAACACCGCTCAACGTGATGTTGTCGTAATCCTGAAGCATTTCAATATTCCTTATCCGAGCATCATCGTTTATAACAATTCTTCTTTCGTTCGTACTGCGAGCTCTGGTAAGCAAAGAAATCTCATCAAAAAGGTAATTGAATTTTTCTTCAAACTCCGCCCGAGTGATCTCACCGAGTACGAGACGCTCCGTAAAGCGTTCCACTACGACGGGAGATGATGACAACGCAACAGTCTTCTCACCAGAGGAGGTTTTCTCATCGACTCGCCTGCGTGCCGGCTCGGGCATGGTGCTCGTTGAATTAATCGTAATGTTCGTTGTGTGAGGAAGAGGCGCTTCCGCGAGACGAGTGTCGCCGCCGCGGTCAAAAATGGAATTGATGCCCGAGTAAACATATTTAGCCAAACCTTGGAGCGAGCCGTAAACGCCAGCCACTTGAGTACCGGTTTCCTGAAGAGTAATTTTTCGAGCGATAGCGAACATTCTCTCTCTCGCGTCATCCGCGGAAATTTCCGAAAGCCGTCCTGCGAAGGCGGCGAGATCACCAGATCCCCTGCCAAGAACATCTCGAACACGAGCGAATTTTTCATCAATGCTCTTTCCGAAATCGCGATCTGAATAATAAAGGCCGCCGAACGCGAGCGTGAATATGAGAACAAATACAATCGTCTTCTCAAAAATTATTCTGCCGAGTCCGACCACTTCCGATCTCTTCGGCATGCGAGTCGTCATGATCGGCATGTAGGGAGACTTCACGGACGGCTCACTCGCTCTCACAAATTCGTCTGCAATAATTTTCTTTTCATGAGAACCGTCGGAAGCGTCTCCCTCGCTAACTTCAAAAGTTTTCGCAACAAAATCCTCATCTTCCTTTTTCAAGACAGGGAAAAGGGGAGCGTCGTCTGACTCGTATTTCAATTCACCCATTACGGAGTCAATATCCAGAAAACTGTCCGACAGTTTTTTCAGAAAAGAAATCGGCTGTACCGAATCCTTGTGGACGGATGAAATTACCGCTTCCACTCCAACATCCGTGGATTTCGTCAACTGATCACTTTTTGATTCTGGGTCGGCAACATCGCCGGTTACCTTTTTATCATCGCAAGAGACAGCTGGAACAGCTGGCGCCGCAATCACCGCATTAATCTTCTTAAGAGAAGAAGGGCGAGCGTGCCCGTTTCCATTCTGATCCTTGTGACGCATGAGAGATTCCTCAGTCACGTACCATGATCTCCCTACCGTCGTGCAGTCCAATTTTCCCGAACGGCAAAGCTGTCCGATATAATCGGTTGAGTACCTCGCGAGCTTTGCCGCTCGCCTGGTCGATATATATATTTTTCCGTTATAGTTTATGTCTTGCACTTGTAATTTCTTTTATGACTCAGAACAGCCGAATGGCCCATAGATAATCATATCATCTCGGCAGTCCGAAGTGATGGTTTATCATCTCGGTAGACCATTTTCCAACTCTCGGACTCGGTTCTCGAGCTCGGTAAATACCCGGCAGAAAAACAAACTCTCATACATAAAAAAAGAATGGATGTGATACCAATCCCGCGCTCATTGCCAATTCTCGCAACATAAGCAGTTCCTTGCATAAAAAAATCTGATGAATGGCTCGTAAATAATTTTATCTCCTCCAGCCACAGAATTGTTTTAAAAAAATTTTTCCCGCCTCTTTTTTTCATAATTTAATTATACGGCAAACGGTGCCGAGCGGCATTGATCGCAACCCAAAATGTGTGGATATCATTGGGCATCTCGCCTAGACGAGAACACCAAACTCAGCTCGCCACAGTCACGGCAGACATAAATTTGTGGATGTAAAGTATTTCTGGTAAATGACGTTTCAATTTCAGAAACAGCACGTCACCGATATATGGCATCAATCATTCAAAAACAGGTGAGATATTTCATCCTTAAACTGAGCGATATTTTCAAAACGGCTAAATACGGCCATCTCATCATATTTATAAAAAAATGATGTTTCACATGGCTTTTTCCGCACCCCCCCCTCCTCACCCACCCCATCCTCACTTCATCCATCCCCCAAGAATGTCAACGCTAAGCGTTGACATTCTTGGGGGATTTGACTAGTATATAAATATTATGCGTAACCAAAATATAACCCATGCGTAACGTAAAATTCGCCATCGGCGAACACTATCATCTTTTTTCAAGAGGCGATCAAAAGCAGACAATTTTTTTTGACGAGTCTGATTACGTCAGATTTATGTTTTTGATTTTATATTTTCAGTCCTCGCTCTCCCCCAGAGAACACGGTAAAAAAATTTCGTATTTCAAGAAGCATGGCGCGTTTAATGTTTACAAAAACACAACCAAACTTATAGCCGAGCAAAGAAAGATTAACGTTGTAAATTTTTGCATTATGCCAAATCATTTTCACGTGACGGTGGAGGAGGTCATTGATGGCGGAATTTCAAAATACATGCATCGTGTGCTCACTTCATACGCGAAATATTTTTGCGCGAAATACAAACGCACCGGTCATGTCTTTGAGAGCACCTTCAAAGCGGTGCGCGTGACGACGAACACGCAGCTTTTGCATCTGTCTTCTTACATCCATCGCAACCCCAGAGAATTCAAAGAGTGGAGAGGAAAGGAGCACGCGTACCCGTGGTCATCGCTGATGGACTACACCGGAGAAAACAGATGGGGCGATCTTTTGAAAAAAGAGATTGTCTCCGGACAATTTGATTCCGCGGAGGGATACAAAAATTTTGTAGATACATCAACTGCAAAAAAATTTGAGGAGATACTCCCCTTCGATCACCTGTTTCTGGATGAAGCCTAAATCTTCGGAATGCTTCGTCTACCGCATCACAGCTTGCCAGCCTCACTCCATATTTTAGAAATTAGAAATTGATAATTGAAAATTTCTTCTCCCTCTTCATCTTCCCCTCTTTAGAGGG
>MHSK01000031.1:0-44425 GCA_001821295.1 Candidatus Taylorbacteria bacterium RIFCSPLOWO2_12_FULL_43_20 | reverse complement strand
AGAGGGGAAGTGCCGAGTCTGCGAGGCGATGGGGTGCTCATTAGAAATTAGTTATTAGTAAATAGTAATTTATTTACCTCTTCCCCCTCCCTCTTCTCATTAGAAATTAGTTATTAGTAATTTCTTCCCCTCTCCTTCCTCCTTTCATACCATGTGCCTCCGTAACTTTTCTTGACCCGCGTATCTTTACTTGTCCTTCCGTAGCCTTTGGCGAAGGAGGAGCGGAGGGGGTAGCGAAGGAGCAAAGGAGGTGGCCGGAGGCCGGAGGATTTCTCTCTCTTCCCTGTCAAATGTCAATTGTTCATGTCAGTCGAGGGTTCCTCATTTGTAGCATTCGTCTTCATCCCCGACGCTTCGGTCGGGGCTCCGACCGAAGCGTCGGAGTCGTTAATTTGTGTTTTATATCAGCAAGCTAACAGCCAATAGCTAAAAGCTTCCGCATAAGCTATTGAAGCTAACGAAGTTTATGAAGCTAGCGAAGCTTATCCAAGACCCGTAAAAAGAGAAAATAGATAAAAAATAACCGGGCTTATCATGCTCCAGAACAGAAAAACTATAGCCAAAACGAGAAAGAAACCGTATCGTTCCATACTGCTCCGAATGTGATACATGCGTTGGGGCAAAAAAGCATACAATATCTTTGAACCATCCAAAGGAGGCACGGGTATTAAATTAAAAAAGGCCAAAACCAGATTTATCAGCACTATAACGCCGCTTAGCACTATAAAATTATAGGAAAGTTTGCCGTTTCCGGCTCTGATGATGATTGAAAAAACAACAGCAATTGTGATATTGGATAATGGCCCGGCAAACGCAACCATTGCCTCCCCCCATCGCTGGTTGCGCAGGTTAAAAGGGTTATAAGGCACCGGTTTGGCCCAGCCGAAGGTAAAGCCGGCCAAACTCGTTATTATAGGCACAAGAACCGATCCAATGGGATCAATATGTTTGAGAGGATTTAACGTAAGCCGTCCTTCATACTTGGCTGTATAATCCCCCAGCATAAGTGCGGCGTACCCATGGGATACCTCGTGTATGACTACCGACATCAATATTATTGCCAATGTAAAGATTATATTTGTTTCCATATATTTAGGACTTTCACCTTTCAGCTTATTTAAACCATTCTCTATCTGCCATTCCCGCGCTGCGCCCTCTCGTAGCTCTTCTTAGAGCGAAGGGGGGGGGAAGCGGGAATGACATCAAATGCGTAAGTTCTTAGAATATTCAATTTTTTTGCATATTTCATATATCATGCTATCATAGCCATGTATTAATTCCGAATGAATCACCAAGTTAATGCTTGATGCCGCATTCCAAAACAACTGAAAAATATGTCAAAAGTCTGTCAAATAACAAAAAAAGGGTCAAGAATGGGTGGGGGGTACTCCAACCGCACTCGTGCTACCCAATTTAACCCCACGGGAATGGTAAGAAAATACCCCAATCTCCAAAAAAAGAAGATCTACATACCTGAACTTAAAAAAAGCGTTACTATTACGGTCTCTGCCAGGGGAATAAAGACAATCAATAAAAACGGCGCCTTCAAAACTCTCAAAAAAGCCGGGTTAATTAACTAATACATGACTTGCGTGTTCGACTTATTTAAAATCCCCATGTAGGAGTCAAACTCCTACAGAGTTTCAGCGTAGCCATTTTTTGCTTTCCAGCCACAGCTTAACGCCGTCAGTTTTCATAATAATCCTGCCTGTATCCCCTGTATTTAACGTTTCAACAAAGTTTTTTCGCAAAACTTCAGTCACTTCTTTGTGGGGATGACCGTAATTATTATCTTTTGCGGCTGAAATAACAGCAAACTGAGGCGAAACGGCTCGGATAAAACTTTCCGACGATGACGTTCTGGATCCGTGATGCCCCACCTTCAACACATCGGCATCGAGCGCGCCCGCGTCCAAATATACGAGGTATTCTTCTATTTTTTTAGGCGAATCACCGCTAAGAATAAAGGATATGTTGCCATAAACAAGCTTTCCGACTATTGACGCATCATTGGTATTAACGGCCGACACGCCCCTATCAGGAAAAAAAATCTGAAAATAAGCGCCTCCTCCCAAATCCAAAACCATTCCTCTTTCACTCTCTATTTTGTTAATTTTTTTTCTACCAATCTCATCCTCTAACGCTTGGCTATATCCTGAGTCAGAAAAAACATCCGACTCCAATACATGCCCCACGTCATACCTTCGAACTACCAGAGGCAAACCCCCTATGTGGTCTCTGTCGGGATGAGTCGCGAGTATGACGTCCAGCTTTCTATCATAAAAAGGCAATACCTTTCCAAGCTCCCGCAAAACAACGCGCGAAGGCCCTCCGTCAATGAGCATCTGATTGCCACTCGGAGATTCTATGAAAATAGCGTCTCCTTGCCCGACGTTCAAGAAGACAACAGTAAGAACGCCCTTGCTAGATTCTTTAATTACTGCGTGCCAGACAAAAATATTTAGTAAAAGAAGGGCAATAGCAATCTTTGTTCCAAAACCGGAGAAAATCATGGAGAAATTATACCCTAAACGCTCGCTTCAAAGCGATAGGGTGATACGGATAAATAACGCTCTGCGGCGAGCTCTTAAAATTTATAATTTAGCTACGATCGTAGTATATTACATTTTTTACAAATGAACGTTTTGTATTCGCCTAAACCGACAGTAATATATATTTAATGTAACCTGCATAGTATATAGTATAATGTGTATATTAATTAACTAGAAAAATTATAAACATGAAATATGAAGAACAAAAATTTGACATACCGAAACTGAAAGGCATGTCAACAAAAAGCATTGAAGAACACCTCAAGCTATACAGCGGCTACGTTAAGCATACCAATTTAATATATGAAAAAATCAGCGAGCTATCAAAAGATCCTGAGACCAACTCGTATTTACTCGGAGAGCTTCATCGCAGATTCAGCTTTGAGTGGAACGGCATGAGAAATCATGAGCATTACTTCCGATCGTTGCAAGGAGGAACTTATAGCCACAATCCCGATAGTGATCTTGGAAAAATCATAAACAGAGATTTTGAAACATTTGATAATTGGTTAAAAGAATTCAAATTATTGTCGCTCACAAGAGGAATCGGCTGGGCTATGCTCTACTTTGATCCAGTGGTTGAAAAACTCGTGCACGCGTGGGTGGATGAACAGCACTTAGGACAGCTCAACGGAGGCCGGCTTATACTTGGGTTGGATATGTGGGAACATTCTTACGTATACGATTACCAGCCGTCAGGCAAGAAACAATATGTAGAAGATTTTTTTGAAAACTTAAATTGGAAAACGATAGAAGATGTTTTCCGAGACTCTTTAACAAGCTAATGTTTCTCTTCTTCTGTTAGAAATTATGGTTCAATTACTTCACCATCCTGAGGAACTCGAAGGAGAAATTTCTTCATCCCCTCTTTCACTCCGCCGAAGCTCGCTTCGAGCGAAGTGGAGTTAGAGGGGAAGTTGCCTTTCTTATTCTTATTTTTTTCTTTTCGAATTTGTTATTTGGTACTTGGTGCTTATCTAAAGATGGGGTGTCTTCGTTTGGAATACCAATATCCGACGATATAAATAGCATATGCAAAAAGCATTGCGTAGACTCCAAAGCCGCCGACTTCGACCGATGCGTAAGGCAGTGAAGCGAATACTTCTACCACTTTGAGCTCATATTCTATCAATACATAAGCTACGAAAGAAAAAGGAAGGGCTATTACACCGCCGAAAAAAGCGGCTATGCTGGCGAGAAAGCTGGCAAGCATCGTCCACGGAATAAAAAATAAAACGAGCGCGTTCACCGGCACGGCAACAAGAGACATCTCCCCCATTCTATATAGAATCAGTGGAAGAACTATTATCTGTGTGGCTACGGTGGACACGATATACTCTCTCAGATTATATTTTCTAGTTATGAACGAAAGACGTTTCTCAACAATGGGCGCGAGATGTATCAACCCGAGAGTGGCAAGAAACGACAATTGAAATGAAAAATCAAACGCTAGGATTTTCGGATTGTGTAAGATCATCGCGAAACCCGCGACAAAAAGAGCTCTGTTAACTAGATAAATTCGCCCCACCGAGCGCGCGACCAAAGCCAATATAGCCATGATTGACGCCCTGACGACAGTCGCGGATCCTCCCGTCATGATCGCGAACGCCACTATACCCACCGATGCCGCCCACAATCCCCCGAGCCGCGGAAGAAACGAAAAAAATTTCATAATGTAGTCCGCGACGATCATAATATTGTATCCGGATAACACGATAATATGAATTATTCCAGCGACGCGGAAATCATCTTCCAGCTCTTTACCCAGCGAATTTTTTCCGCCGACCAATACGCCGGAAGCCAAAGAAGAGTGCGGCTCCGGCAAGACTTTTTCAAGGTTTCCGATCAACAAATGTTTGAGTGAATAAAGACCGGATTTCAGAAAGTTTCCCCCTTTCCGCTCCACCAAGCTAACATCCGCAAAAGATATGACGTAGTAGATTCCTTCCTTGGCCAGATAAGCGTTGTAGTCAAATATTTTATTGCTCTCGGTCTTAAAATTTTCCGGCTTTTCCAACTTTCCTTTCACCGACACAAAGTCACCATATTCAAACTCCGGAAACGGCGACGCGACCACGAGAATTTTTTCCCGATCATACCGCTTGATATCGGTCTCCTTATCACGAGCTTTCAGAATCACACTATCGGCAACAACCACAAGACGCGTACTGTTTTCCCGCGTATCCGGCTCGCGCGCGACAGTTCCGGCCATTATGACCTCTTTGCCAACCATGCCCCCAAGCGCGCTTTCTCCGCCATCTTCCGATAACATATATCGCCCTCCTCCAAACCCAAATGAAAGCAGAGAAACACCCAGCAAAATAAACACACGGACATTTCTTCCGTGAATCAGACGTCGCGCCCAATAAAGACCCAAGAAAGTAAAACCAAGAAGCCAAACAAAATATAAAAAAGAAGCGCTTGGCGTTGTTAATGAGTAAGCGAATATTCCTGTCCCAAAACTTAAAATAGAAGCATACAGAAGATTGGCAGACATGTTTTTTTATTTCAGTTATGCACTTGTCATGCAAACTCAACAGTATTACACTTATTTCAGTTATGAGAATAGACCCGGCGATAGTGAACATCCTAATGTTCACTCTGGTAATGGTGGCCCCGCGCTCCGAAGTCAGAAAGTTTGTCGCGTTCTTGAATCAAAGGCGTGAAGCAAGGGTTCAGCGACAAAAAGATGAGCATTACAGAGAGCTATTAGGCAGATGGATAGAGGAAAACCTGGCGCCGCATTGAGCAAGATAAATTACTTGCTCTTTTTTTTTGATTAGAGCCTATCTCCAATCTAATGCCTAGCCGAAATGTTCAAAATTCGTTGCGAAAATTGCGTATTTTGAGGAAGTATACCGAGGTACGCTGACGAAAAAGACGCAATTTGCAGCAGAATTTTGAACATTTCGGCAGGCAAGTAGTTGTTTTGCTTCATATTTTACGCTTAGATTGGAGATGGGCTCTTAGATAAGCTGTAAACTCTTCCATGACTCTTGCTTTCTCGGTTTCGCTTGAAATTTTTTTGTATTTCGCCCCGCTTACTCCCTTGACTCTTTTTTCGCACTCATCCCAGTTGTCGTGAACCATTATTTTCCCGTCTACCATACTGATGTATGAATATTTCCTATTTTTCTCTCTATCAGATTTTTTATAATCTTTTTCCTGACCTCGCGAATTTTCCCCGCCGGCAATATTAGCCAAAGCATATTTACTTAGTTCGCCTGAATACAGCGGTACTTTAATGCCGTCCGCGAAAGCCGTGGCGATCTCATCACATCGTTCATTGGCGATAACACCGGAATGACCGGCAACGTAATTCCAATTGACCTTGAACTGTTGGGTGAGCGAAAACAGCTCCATCCAAAGATCTTGGTTTAAAACTTTTTCTTTTGCCGCCGTTTTCCAGCCATTTTTCTCCCATCCCCATATCCATTTGGTAATGCCGTTTATAAGATATTGCGAATCTGTTCGCAAATCTATCGGGTATGATTTCAAATCATTTGATCGCGTAAAATTCCCTTGGTCCTCACGCTTTTTTTCGTGTGACTCTACAAAACGAAGCGCGTAGACGGCCGCGGTCAATTCCATGCGATTGTTCGTGGTATGCGCCTCGCGACCCCCAAGCTCCACCACAAATTCATCTCCAAAAAAAACAATGGCGCCCCATCCGCCCGGTCCGGGATTACCTCTTGATGATCCGTCTGTATAAATTCTTATCATAGTCAAATTTTATCATAGTCAGGATAGTAGCACAGCATAACCTTTGGAAAAATATCAAGGTTAAACCTTGATAAAAAAACAAACAACAAACCCCCGGCCACACGGCAGGGGGTTATCACCCGAACTACACACAAACTTTTTTGTTCGGGTAAATCTTTTTTCATGCCGGCGCGCACTCAAGGTGCGCGCCGGCCCGCGTCCTGTAACATATTCTTGTATGACCCGAGCGGTGCTCTAGGATGACGCACCGCGCGACACGATCCGCCGCATCCGAACGCACAGGCAGACAAAACAACTCCTAGTCGCCATGAGCATCAAGATATTATCGACAAGATTGGTAAACCAATCCTAGTCAGTACCAGTCGGCTTTTACAAGTTCCTGTTTTGTTTTTAGAAAGCCGTGTTTAGCCAAGACATATGTTGTCCTTCACGTTTCCCTATTTAGGGCGGGCTCGCAACGCGCTTTCATGGACAGGTGTAACCGCGGGAAATCTGGTATTATAATATCGCATTATTTATATAATGTCAACTATACGCAAACGTAATTCTGGAAAGTTTCTGAAAACGGATTTTTCCATTGAGGCAACAAGATTGATACTCTCCCCCTCCCTCGGCTCTCGACTGAAACTATTTCTTCCCGTAAAAAAACTTATGGCGGTCACATATTCAGAATTGTTTTTTTTGAAAAGAAGTTTGATATGGTTTTTCTCTTTTCCAAACTCTTCAATTTTATAAATTTCAATGTTTTCGAACAAAAAAACAGGTTTCGGATTACCCATGCCAAAAGGAGCAAGACGGCTTATCATTTCCCAGTTTTCCCACGAAACGGTTTCCAGCGAAGCCTTCGCGTCAATTACGGTTTTTTCTTTAGCATCATCGGCGTTCTTTACGAGCTCATGCGATTTTCTCAATTCCGATTCCAAATGATGTATCTTATCGTGACGCACGCTGAATCCGCCGGAAAAAAAATGTCCGCCGAATTCCGCCAGAACACCCGGAGTGACATTGCCCATAAGAGCGATCAGGTTGGTATTTCGTGATCTGCACGAGCCCTTAAGATCCTCTTCCGATCCTCTTCCCCAAAGAAAAACGGGACATTCATATTCAGAAGACAGCGTGTTCGCCGCCAACCCCAAAAGAGACGGCTTCCATGTCGGATTGCCCATAACAATAATATCGTGCCGGCTTTTCTCACCTTTCCCAAGGTTATTCTTTATTTCTTTTATCATCGCCGCCACAAGGCCTTTTCGTTCATTGTTGAGTTTTGTCATTTCCGAGGACAGCATTCCGGCTTCCGTTTCGTCTCTTGTCGTTAAAAGTCGGAAGGCGTCCATGGCGGAACCCATGCGAGAGGAAACGTTTATCCTGGGTGATATTGAAAAACCTATATCGTCTTCAGTTAAATGTTTCCTCTGAATTTTCAAATCCTGAAAAAGCCGCCCGAGCCCGACCCTGGGCGTCTTTCTTAAAACCATAAGACCATAGTATGAAATGGCCCGATTTTCACCGCGAAGAGGCACCATGTCCGAAATCGTGGCCACACCCGCCATATCTAAAAGCCATTTTTCCCACCCCGGGTTTAGTTTGGAAGAGTGTTCGGACGCGCCGATCCGGACAGTAAGCGCTTGGACCAGTTTGAACGCCACACCCGCTCCGCAAAGATCTTTGAACGGATAGCCGCAGTTTTCTTGCTTGGAGTTGATAATGGCGAGAGCCGGCGGCAATTTCTCCGAAGGCATATGATGATCCGTAATTATGACGTCAATACCTTTTTTATTGGCCAAGTCAACTTCCGTTACGTTGCCAATACCGCAGTCAACGGTAATTATCAGCGAGACTCCGTCGTCAGCTAAACGGTTTATGGTTTTTTCGTTCAGGCCGAACCCCTCATTATTTCTGTCAGGTATATGAATTTCAAAGCTGTAAAATTGGATTTTTGTAAAAAAGTCGTGGAGTATAATACCTCCTGGTATGCCGTCCGCGTCATAATCGCTCCAGATGACTATTTTCTCATTTTCGTTTACCGCTTTAATTATTCTATCAACCGCTTTCGCCATATCCTTGAACAGAAAAGGATCGTGCAGATGCTTGTTATAATCAGGGCGCAAGAAATTTTCCGCTTCCTCCCTGCTTTTTATGCCCCTGTTTAAGAGTAAAATTTTTAACAGCTCGGGATAAACCGACAGCTCATCCCCGACGTTGCTCGCCAATCTCTCTGAAACCTCATAATTATCCATAATACATTGATCTTATCACACTTCCCCCCTCAGCCCCTCTTCTCATTAGAAATTACTTGTCCCGAGCTTTGTCGAGGGAGTAATTAGAAATTATGGTTCAATTGCTTCACCATCCTGAGGAACTCGAAGGAGAAATTTCCTCATCCCCTCTTCCCCTCTCTTGCTCCGCCGAAGCTCTTCTTAGAGCGAAGGGGGATATTGGTATAGGACTTACGCAAAAGTTTGTTCTGGTCGGTGTCATTCCCGCGAAGGCGGGAATCCAGGGCATTACTACGCACTCTGGATTCCCGTTTTCACGGGAATGACAGAAAATGCGTAAGTTCTATGGTATCTATTTCTATTAAACGGTATAATGCATTTTATAAAAATGAATGACTGTATCTTTTGCAAAATCATAAATAGACAGATTCCATCGGAGATCGTCTACGAAGACGATGATTTTTTAGCATTCTTGGACATCCACCCTCAGTCACCCGGACACGTTCAAGTCATTCCTAAAAAACATTTCCGCTGGGTTTGGGACGTACCAAATGCCGGAGAATATTTTGAAGCCGCAAGAAAGATCGCGTTGGCGCAAAAGTCCTCGTTTGAAACCGATTTCATAATTTCCAAAATAGTCGGCGACGAAGTCGCTCATGCTCATATTTGGGTATTTCCAAACGACAGAGTTAAGGGCGATAAAAACGATTTGAAAGGAAACGCCGAAAAAATCAGATCGGCTCTTAAGAGTCTATCCACAAGCTAACCGCTAAATACTAAGCAAGACATAGCTTGCCTGCCATTAGATAGTGGATGGGCTCTAAGAAGTCCGCCCACTGACTTTCTCTCCTCTTCTATTAGGTATTAGAAATTAGAAATTATGGTTCAATTGCTTCACCATCCTGAGGAACTCGAAGGAGAAATTTCCTCATCCCCCCTCTTCCCCTCTTTAGAGGGAAAGTGCCGAGTCTGCGAGGCGATGGGGTGATTCGTATTCATCCCCGACGCTTCGGTCGGGGCTCCGACCGAAGCGTCGGAGTTGTATATTCGCATTAATTCGTATATTGGTATTATTTCATCGGACTTAGTGCTTCGTGCTTGTACTAAGCGCCTTTATTCCCGCCAATGTGCCAGACGCCAAAAATTCCAGCATGGCACCACCGCCCGTAGATAAGAAATGGCGTTTTTGCGTCTCCTCGTCTTCTCCGAGAACCTCCGCCTTTATCTTGCTTATGGCCGTGAGCGTATCCCCCCCACCCATCACAGACTCCGCTCCACTCTCCAATATCATTTTTGCGGTTTTTAAAGTGGCGTCCGTATACCCTTTTTCATAAAGCCCCAAGGGACCGTTCCAAAGTATGAATCGCGCCTCGCTTACGAGCTGCCGTAAAACTTCCAAGGACTCAGGCCCGCTGTCTACTATCATCTCGTCGCTTTTCACTTCCTCTATATTTTTATAAATAGGATCGCCGATATCTTCAACCAAGGCATCTGTAGGCAGTGACACTTTTTTACTCTCCATTATCGCGTCAAGATTTATATTTGACTCTGATTGGAAAGACCGGCCGATCTCCATACCTCGCCTCCTGTAAACATCATTGGCCAGCGCTCCGCACAAGAAAATATTATCGGCAATTACCAACAGTTTCTTTACCAAAGCGAACTTAGTCTCAAACTTGGCTCCGCCTACGATCGCGAGATAGGGTTTTTTCGGACGACGACATCTAGACATATGATTATACTCCTCTTCAAAAAGTAATCCCATGTATCCGGGAATAAAACGGGGCACGCCGACAATAGACGCGTGCTCCCTATGAGAAGAAGAAAAGGCATCATTCACGTATACGTCGGCCAGTCCGGCCAAATGTCTGGAAAACGATTCATCGTTTGATTTTTCCCCCTCATCCCGTCTAAGGTTTTCCAGAAGCGCTATCTCTCCATCTCGCATCGCGTCGAACATGGATCTGTCCAATTTGCGCGGATGAACCTTAATAAATTTGACCGGTAATTTCGCGTTTAAATAATGATGAACCTCCTCCAGTGTCTCCATCCCCTCGCTTTCCATGTGCGCTCCGATAATTATTTTCCCCCCCATACTTCTAATGTATTCTATGGTGGGAATAATTCTAACGAGCCGAAAATCGTCTGAAATTTTTCCCTGCAAGATACTGACATTGAGATCAAGCCGCAGGAAAATTATTTTACCCTTGATTTCAGAAGATTTTAAGCGGCTAAGTAAAGGCAATTTGCTCATAATTTTTTAAATTTCTTTTCCCTCTTCTTCTATTAGAAATTAGTAATTAGAAATTTCTTTTCCCCCTCTTCCCCTCTCTTGCTCCGCCGAAGCTCGCTTCGAGCGAAGGGGAGTTAGAGGGGAAGTGCCGACTGTGTCCCGCCGTAGCTCTTCTTAGAGCGAAGGGGGGGGTCTGCGAGGCGATGGGGTGATTCGTATCCATCCCCGACGCTTCGGTCGGGGCTCCGACCGAAGCGTCGGAGTCGTATATTCGTATCTATAGACAAGCCCCGAGCATCTTATCAAACCCCTCTTTGGACAAACTCTCTCTTCCGACTATAAAACCGTCAACATTGCCTTGAAGAAGAAGCTCCGCGGCGTTCGTAGCCGCGACAGAACCGCCATACAGAATCTTGACCCGGCTGGCGACAGCGGCTTTGTAATGATCAGAAAGAATTTTTCTTATTAAAATGACAATTTCATGCAAATCCCTGGGAAGAATGGAATTTTTGGCATCTTTGCCTATCGCCCAGATCGGTTCGTAAGCAATTATCAATTTTTCCAAATGCCTTTTCTGCAGGCCTTTGAGTGAGCTCAAAATTTGCTCTTTTAAAAATTGAAAATATTTACCGTCGCCGTCCCTCGCGGATTCGCCAACACAGAGTACCGTAACGAGTCCCGAGCGTATGGCCGCGCCGACTTTCTTGCAGACAATTTCGTCCGTGTCAAAAAGTGTTCTCCTTTCCGAGTGGCCCACAATCACATATTTAGCGCCCGAATCTTTGAGCATGCCAGGAGAGATCTCTCCGGTATAAGGGCCGGAATTTTGCCAAAAGACATCTTGCGCCCCCAGCGCAATATTGCTTTTTGCATATAGTTTTTTTGCTGAATGAAGATAAGTAAAAGGCGGACAGACGACTACCGTCGCATTCTTAGCTCTCTTTGCGGATTTCTTTATCGCCGAAAATATTTCATTTGCTTCCTCAATTCCGGAAGGATTCATCTTCCAGTTTGCCACCACGATTTTTTTTTCTTTACTTTTTGACATATTCCATTCGTATTCGCTTTTCGTCAAGCGGTATCTACTATAAATGGCATTATATCAATAAAACTATGGAGCGTCACTCCTGGGTAGAAACACGCCACTCGCCTGGCGTGTTTTCCAGGGCTATGATTAGCCCCAGAAAGTGTAGGATGGGCACCATTCTAATACCTAGAAGTATGTTATAATATGTGCAGATCGGGCGCCCTCCCACACATCCCGTGTACAGACGGGGTGACTCCGCGGGCGTTATTCATCCCCGACGCTTCGGTCGGGGCTCCGACCGAAGCGTCGGGGTCGTTGATTTGTATTTTTTACAAGCAAGCTAATAGCTAACAGCTAAAAACTTCTTCCCATTTGTATATTTGTATCCACTATTCAATCTCCTTCCAGCTTTCTATAGAATACCCCCCCGACGGACCGGAACTGAAAATTACATTCGCAAGTCCGCTGTCATAATGGATCATCGCGTTATTGTTCAAATAAACAATTTCTCCGGCGACTGATTTAACATCTGCGTTATTAAAAAATTCAACTCTTCCTTTTTGCGCGTTTACGATGACTTGATTTGAGTCAGCCCCGACATTGTTATTCAATACAATAGCGCTTTCACCCCCACAGCCGGCTCCGGTGGGACAGTCTGAGGTAGTCAAAAGAAGAATATAACTGTCAGCGGCGCCCGATCCATAAAAATCCACGTTATTATCAAGATAAATTCTTCCATCCGAAACGAGAACACCGCCGGAGTTTCCAAAGGACGCCGACAAACGCGCCGCGCTGTTGTTGGACATCGTAATATTTCCAGTCACCCACACTGCACCCGTCAACGTCAACTCGTGATTGCCCGGAATAATCAAATCGCCATCAATTTTCACAGGTCCCAAGGACGACACGGAGCCACTCGGCGTGTAGTTACCAGCCACTATTCCGCCCTGCTCCGCCGCGTTTTTCCAAGCGTTAATGTTGGCATCAGACACGGGAAACACCTCCGGCGCGGGATCTCCAAGCGAAGGATCACAGGCGCCACTATTTCCGCTTCCCGTGTCGCAGTACAAAGTGCCGGCCACGACAGAATTATTTATAGTATGAGCCCACGCGTCACCGATTCCACTTTCTCCAATGTTCATACCTGATATTTCGGACACCAATCCTCCGAGATATATTTCAAAATAACCGTCCAGTCCCGATGTTATCCATGTACCGCCATATTTACCTGCCTCTGCCTCACCCTCGGAATAATCAGTGTTCGCCGCCATGACGTAATAGTTTGATGCATTTTTTGACGGGAGATCAACCACAAACCAATATTTCGTCCCGCTGACCAAAGTCGGATTGGAAGGCAAGACTATATCTACGTTTCCGAAGGTTGAGCTGACATGGTTGGAATTTAACGTTCCGTTAGACGATAATATGTTGTTTGTGCCCGGCGATCCCGAAGAATCTTCCACGATCCGCACCGAAGCGCTCGGCGGACTGCCTATTTTTTTTATTTTCAATACGATTTTATTGATCGGCAAGTCTAACGTGACCTCAAAACTTTGCGCGAAATCTTGTTTGGAATTCGTATCGCCAAAAATTATTGAGTCAGCCGGTATGTCGGGAAGCATGTTGGACTGATTGCTTAGTATAGATACAGTGCTTGCGGCCACCGCCGACCCGGTTACAAAAGATGTGTTTGATCCTGTAATATGACCATTGGCATAGACATTTCCGTAAACACCGGCATTGTTTTCCAGCTCAAATCCTCCGTTTCCCGCCTGAATGCCGTAATTGAACGCTATGCCGGCTCCGACCCCCACTCTGGTCTGAACCTTTCTGATATTATTCCTTTTGTTTCCCACAGAGGTAATTATTTTCCCGGACGAATCATTCGTAACAGTTGCAGTAGCGGAATTTCCTCCTATGGAAATTGTTTCTTCGGAAGATACCGTGATTCCGTTGGTCAGACGGTATGTCACATCTTCAGCGGCCGCTTCACTCAAAAAATAACTTTCTTTGGACGACAGAAGAGTACTTGCGTTTTTGTAATCGCCAAAAACAATTTGATAGACACTCGTGACTATAACCATGGATACCACAAGAAAAAAAATTACAGCGATAAGCATCGTCTGTCCGGATGAATTTCTTATAGTTTTTGTTCTTTTGCTTTTCATTTTTTAAAATGCCGTTCGCAATACTAATAGCTCCCCCTCATTACCGCCGCGGCATAAAACTTCTCACTTTTCAGCTGTCCATTTGAATCCGACTCCAGCGCCAGCTCTACCCTTATCGCCTCGCCCACTGAAGTGATCACTCTTCTAAATGTGAGGTCGTTCGCGACAGTCTGAGACGATGTTAGAGCGACGGCTGATTCTGAATTTTTCTCTACCATTACTACTCCGCCGTCAATGTAAAATTTTATTGTGTACTCGTCTCCAGACTGATCCACCGCGTTCAATTTCAAAACACCCGGATTAACGTTGAACTGGCTCACCGCCAAGTCAGCGCTCTTGCTATTTCTTATTTCTCGGGTTATTCGCTCTAAGGCCACGTTTGCCGAGCCGGCAATACTTTTGCCGCTTTTGACATTTTCAAAAGATGAAGTAAGGGCCAGCAAAGTGCTGACCACGACTGCTGAAGCGGCAGCCAAAATAGCCGTATATATAATTATTTCTACCAATGAAAACCCCGCTGTTTTTCTGACTTTTATTTTCATTCTATTTGCGCTAATCCGGATTTATAAATCGTAATTATTTTATTTTCCGTGCCATCAACGGACGCTATCACAACCGTGCCAAAATTTGCCGTACTCCCTATAAGCCGATCAAAGATGACACTGTTACCTCCGGCAAGATTGATTTCGCTTATCACGGCGGGGGCAGATACGTCCACAACTTTGTTTCCGGCATTGCCTAAAACATAGCTATTTTTAAAAAGAACGGCTGAATCATTCTCAAAGTGGACCCCGTACCTGGCTTCTTCTCTGGAGGCAAGCGTCAAAACTCTGGCTTCTTCAATGAGAGAAAAAACATTTCTTGAAGTTTTATCCACCGACTGATTTTTTTTGAAGCTGTAGAACGAGCCGAGAATAACTGAAAGTAAAATGACGATTACGCTAATAGCTATAATAACTTCCACCAGAGTAAATCCGCGATTCTCTTTTCTTTTGAAATTGGTTCTAATTTTTGAAAAGGTTTGTAACATAAGTAGATATTTTTTTCGTAGTTGTTCCGCGGCCGTCCTGCCAGGAAACCGCGATCGTCACTTTTCTAATATTATCATCAACATCACCACTATCGCTTATATCTTTATCAGCATTTCGCCTCACCTCTTCCAGATACAGCATTCTTGAATACTGGCCGTCAATCATTAGAACCGTCGTCGTGGCTTCGTATGATCCCGCGTTGAAAATCAGATGGTAACCTGTTCCGTTCCCCAAAGTAGCGACGTTATCATTCCAAGATAAATCTCTAAAAATCTTTACGGCTTCCACCCCTTCTTCCGCCAAATAAGCGGCTTTTACGAGCGGTATATTGTTTATTGATAAGTAAAGATAATAATTGTAGGCGGAAATTACACCCACAAATATTATGAGAAGTATGGAAACAGCAACAACCGCTTCCACCAAAGCCAACCCGCTTTTTTTGTATGTATTTGTGATTTTTGTTCTCAAGCCCATTTAGATTAATTTTACCGCATTTCCCTATTCTCCCCTTTTCTTCCTCCTTTCATACCGCGTCCCGCCGTAGCTTCTTAGCGAAGGGGGATATTTGTATTATTATTACTAACAACTATCGACTATCAACTAACTACTTCCTCCACATTTATATCCCACTCATGACTGAATACATCGGTGTGATCATGGACAGAGCGAAAAATCCGACAGCGAATCCTATGATTACCATGAGCAACGGCTCTATTATCGTGGACAGATCCTTAGTCTTTTGGTCAACTTCTTGCTCGTAATAGATCGCTACACCTGAAAGCATTTCACCGAGCTTTCCTGTTTCTTCGCCCACGCTTACCATTTCACCGACAAACGGAGGATACAGATCATCTCGTTTGTTGAAAACTTCAGATATCGGCTCGCCCTTTTCTATTTTCATTTTTGCTTCCTCCAGCACATCTTTATAATAAACATTTTGTATGACATCGCGCGTAGTCTCAACAGCGATGATAAAATCTACGCCTGATGTAAGCAGCGATGAAAGAGTGCGGGCTGTTCTCGCGGAATTTGATTCTTTTATGATTCCGGAAATCACAGGGATTTTAAGAACCGCTTTGTCAAAAACTCTTTTACCTTTTTTCGTCCTAAAATACCATGAGGACACTCCGCCCAGCGCCAGGAATAACAACAACGCGGTAGCCGTATTGTTTTTCAAAAAATCGCTTGTCATTATGACTATCTGGGTGGTAAAAGGAAGTTCCACGTCCAAATCCTCAAATGTCGCGGTAAGTGTCGGCACAATATATATGAGCATTAATATTGCTATGGCGATCATAACGCATAGTATTATGGACGGATATATAAGCGCCCCTTTCAGTCGCTTACCAAGGAGATAGGATTTCTCCATTTGAATACTCAGAATTTTCAGCGATTGCGATAGAGTTCCTCCTTCTTCTCCCGCCTTTACCATGGATATGAAAAGCGGCGAAAATGTTTTCCCTTTTTCGGCCAGCGACTGGCTGAGTGTTTTGCCTGCCCTAATATCGTCATTGGTTTCCCTGAGCACCCTCATCAATTTGCCGTTCTTGGTTTGTCTTTCCATCACGGATAAGACTCGGGACAAGGAAAGGCCCGCCTCAAGCATGCTGCCCATGTTTCTAGCGAAATTTATCTTTTCCCTCACGCCAATCACTCCTATGGTTTTTATATATTCCCAGCTGAACGACGACCTTTTCTTTTCTTCCACGTCAATAACGGTAACTCCGTCTTTTTTCAACAAGTGATACACAGCGAACTTGTCCGCGGCTTCTTGACTGCCTTCGGATACTTTTCCTTCCTTATCTATTGTTTTGTATTTAAATTCAGCCATAAATCTATTAGAAATTAGAGATTTCTTTCTAATCTTTGCTTTGGTCAATTGTTCAAGTCAAATGTTCTTCAATTAGAAATTTCTTCTCCCCCTTTTCTTCTATTAGAAATTAGATATTAGAAATTAGAAATTCCTTCATCCTCTTTCCTACTCATTCACCACCCTAAACACCTCTTCTATGGTCGTAATGCCCTGCGCCGCCTTGAAAATACCGTCTTCAACCATCGTCATCATACCGTCTTTCTTCGCCCTCTCTTCTATAACATCACTGCTTTTTGATTGAAGAATCAATTCTTTTATTGAATTGGTAACCTTAAGCACTTCATGAATTCCTATTCGCCCCTCGAAACAATCGCTGTCATCTTTATTTTTTTTCGGCCTGGCAAAAGGAATTTTGTCCCACGTGGCAGTCTTGCCCACGACATCTTCTTCCCGAAGAAACCCCAAGACCCTATCTAGATCTATCATCTTGGCCAACGCTTGTATCTCCGTGGAGTTCAAAAAATAGCTTTCTTTATTTTCATCATTAAGACGCCGTATCAAGCGTTGGCCAATTATAATATTGACAGTTGAGACAATGAGAAATGGCTCCGCTCTCATATCCAATAGCCGGGGCGTCGCGCCGGCCGCGGAATTGGTGTGGAGAGTTGAAAGAACTAAATGTCCGGTCAGCGCCGCGTTAATGGCAAGCGACGCCGTCTCGTTATCTCGTATTTCACCGACCATAATTATGTCCGGATCCTGCCTTACCAAAGTTCTCAATCCCGAAGCGAAAGAGAAACCGATGTCCGGCCGCACTTGAGTTTGGTTCACTCTTTTCATCTGATATTCAATGGGATCTTCTATGGTAGAAATATTAACGTCCGGCGTATTTAAGATATCCAGCATGGTATACAGAGTCGTTGTTTTTCCGGAACCGGTCGGCCCGGTGGTAAGAATCATTCCGGTCGTTTGTTTTAGCGCCGAGTGGATTTTCTCCAAACCCGCGCCGTGGAACCCCATGGCTTCCAAAGAAAAACCGGAAATGTTTTCGCGAAGCAAACGCATGACTGTTTTCTCTCCATAATAAATGGGCAAAATAGAAACTCTGAAAGATACCTTTTCCGTGTTCATTTCTATTTTGAACCGTCCGTCTTGAGGCAGTCGTTTCTCGTCCAACTTAAGGTTGGCCAAAACTTTAATTCTCGCGGTTATAGACGGACCCGCGTTTTTTGGCAGCATCATGGTGTCGTGCAATATGCCGTCAATTCTATATCGGACAACCACCTCCTTTTCCTGCGGTTCAATATGTATGTCGGACGCGTTTTGCAATATCGCGTGCTTCAAAAGTGTGTCCACAATCCTAACGACCGGCAACTCTTCTGCCATTTTCTTCAGATCGCTTTCACTAACACTCTCCCCAGAGTCTTCACTGACAGTTTTCAAATTTAGCGCCTCTTTCGCGATAATGTCGCCAAATTCCGCTTTTAAACTTTTCTGGTACTGAAGAATTGCTCTCTTCACCGATTCATCATCAGTAAGGCGAGGCAGAATTTTCAGCTTTACCTTTTTCTTGACAAAATCTATGGCGGCCAAGTCATCCGTGTCTGTCATCGCCACCTCAAGCCCTTCATCGGATTTTTTGAAAGCTATAATATTGTGTTTTCGGGCGATTGGCTCCGGAATAAGGGACAAAATATCAAAATCAATTTTTTGATTTTTGAGATCAACAAAAGGAATGCCCAGCACATATGCCTGCATACGCCTCATCTCTTCCTCTTTTATTTTTCCGGCGCGGACAAGAACATTGCTTATGCTTGTCTTTCCGGCGAGCGCTTCTTTTTCCGCCGCGTCAAAATCCTTTTTTGATACAAGGCCGGAGTCAACGACGAAATCTTTAAGCTGTTTTTCTTCTATATACATAGAAACAATTTCTTATATATTCTCTGTCTCCCTCTTCCCCTCTTTAGAGGGGAAGAGCCGACTGTGTCCCGCCGTAGCTTATTAGCGAAGGTGGAGGTTTCCGAGGCGATGGGGTGCTCATTAGAAATTATGGTTCAATTGCTTCACCATCCTGAGGACCTCGAAGGAGAAATTTCTTCTCCCTTCTTCTTTTTTTCTTCTATAGAACTTGTGCATTTTAGCCTTTTCCAACCAGTCCCTATCTGTCATTCCCGCGAAGGCGGGAATCCAAGATATTATCTGCATACTCTGGATTCCCGCCTTCGCGGGAATGACACCAAACACGTAAGTCCTATTCAATTAGAAATTGGAAATTGAGAATTAGGATTTGTTTGGAAATTGGTACTTGGTAATTGGAAATTTCCCCCTACCTATCAAATTTATTATATCACTTCAATAATAAAAAACTTGCCCCACGAGTGGACAAGTTTTTTCCCTCCAAACAAAAGAGTCCTTACTCCGCCTCAAACTCCAGATCAAGATCAGCCGATCCTTCAAATTCAGTGCCGGCCAATTCATCTTCTATATCAACCAAGTCGTCGGATTCAGATACGGCCCCGGCATCCTCCGAGCTTTCTTCAGTTTTTTCATCCTGCTCTGACGACAACGGCTGATTCGCTGTTTCTTCCGTATCGGTAAGACGAGCACCCCAGACATAAAGCCCGCCCACGAGAAGTACCGCCACTAAAACTAATGAACCGATAAGCGCGCCGATATTTGACTTGCTCGGCTTTTCCGGCGCGACAGGCATTGGAGATTCCGCGGGAGCGGACTCCTTGTTTTGATTTTGATTCAAATTTTGCTGTGTATTGTCCATAGTATTATTAATTTAAATTAAAAAACTTATAGATCTCCCCTCCTCTGTTAGAAATTAGTAATTAGATATTAGAAATTTCTTCATCCCCCTCCTCCACCTCGGCGCTTGTCTCCTGCTCCGTTTTGACATTGGCCTTAACCGCTTTGGTGGCTTCAACCAAAGCTTTATGCACCGCTCTCACACTTTCTTCCGCTGTCTTTAAAGCCGTTCTGACTTTCGCTCCGGTATCACTGGTGATTTCTCCGGAAATCATCAGCGTTATCTCCGCCTCGGCGGAAGCGATATCCTCATCCGCGATCACCGCCTTGTCTTTAAAATCCGAAACAAGCTCCTTGGCTCTTGTAAGCACTATGCCGCGTTCTTCCATTTTCTCTATTCTTGTCTCCAGCTTGGATCCTATCACCAACAATCGGTCTACGGCGCTGTTTAATTTGGCTATCAGCATATGTACGCGTCTGACAATATTTTTGTTGCGCTCACTTTTCAACTTCTCTCTTATCTCTTCTCTTTTTTCTTGCCTTTGCTCAAAACTCATGGATCGGTACTCCTCCCTCTTTTCCATTATCTCGGCGCTAATCCTCGGCCTCGCGTCCGATCTCACCCTCGCCTGTTGGATAAGTTCCTGCTTAATAATTCCCGCTCTGTCTCTCACCTCATCCGACCTAATTCTGTTTATCACCCTCACTTCCTCTCTGCTTCGTGTCTCCACGGATCCGTCTTCCATTCCACCGCGAGCATCCACGCGTACGCGCGTCTCTTCCCTTCTGTTATCCATTTCAATTTTCTGCCTCGTCTCAACTTGCGCGCGCGCTTCCGGCCTTTCAATGTCACGGCGGGCGCGTGACGGATCCAGCCGCACTCTGACCTCTTCGCTGGAACGAACGTCTGTATCTGTCTCAGCCGACACATGGTAATAACTACCCGCTATTACCACCACGGCAAATATAATTATTGTTTTATTAAATTTCATAATTCTGCTTTTAATGTTTATTGTTAAACTATCCGCAACGCGTAAAACGCGCCGTATGTATATAATACCACTACAATAAAAACAGCGTGCGATAAACTGTGGACAAAACCCTATTTTCCTATTTCTCCCTTTCCCTTCTTCTTCTGTTAGAAATTAGTAATTATGGTTCAATTGCTTCACCATCCTGAGGAACTCGAAGGAGAAATTTCTTCATCCCCTCTTCCCCTCTTTAGAGGGGAAGTCCTCCGCACCTTCTTTTATCGGATAAAAGAAGGTGCGGAGGGATGGGGTGTCTCCTCTTCTTCCTCCTTTCGTAAAGGAGGTGGTCGTAGACCGGAGGATTTCTCTCTCTTCCTTGTCAATTGTCAATTGTTCATGTTAGTCGAGGATTCCCTATTTGTAGCATTCGTCCCCATTCATTGATTTGTGTTTTCTAAATCATAAACGCCACCAGAAGCAGAGCCACTATGTTTAGAATTTTTATCATGGGATTGATGGCAGGACCGGCCGTATCTTTATATGGATCGCCGACGGTATCTCCTGTTATTGACGCCTTATGAGCGTCACTGCCTTTGCCCCCGTGATGTCCCTCCTCTATATATTTCTTAGCGTTGTCCCAAGCTCCTCCTCCTGAAGTCATGGCAATGGCGACGAAAAGTCCGGTAATTATGCTTCCAACCAAAAGTCCGCCGAGAGCCACTGGACCCAAGACGAAACCGACGACGATAGGCGCGGCGACAGGAATGAGCGCGGGAACTATCATTTGTTTTATTGAAGCTTTGGTTACGATATCAACAGATCTGGCATAGTCTGGCCTGGCAGTACCTTCCATTATCCCTTTGATCTCTCTGAACTGCCTGCGCACTTCTTCCACAACTTTGCCAGCAGTGGTTCCGACCGCCTCCATACAGAGCGCGGCAAAATAGTAAGGCAATAGTCCTCCTATGAAAAGACCCACGAGCACCCTAGGGTCTCCAAGTTCAAAACTCAACGGCATGCCGAGATTGGCAAATTCCTGAGTATACGAGGCAAAAAGAACGAGAGCGGCCAATCCGGCAGAGCCGATGGCGTACCCTTTTGTCACAGCTTTCGTGGTATTGCCGACAGCATCAAGAGGGTCGGTTACGTTTCTTACTGATTCAGGCAAGTGTGCCATCTCCGCGATTCCTCCCGCGTTATCCGTTATGGGACCATAGGCATCAATAGCCACAATAATTCCCGTCATTGACAGCATGCTCATGGCGGCGATCGCTATACCGTAAAGTCCCGCGAAATAATACGTTGCCAATATACCTCCGACAATAGTAAGCAAGGGCAAAGCGGTGGCTTTCATGGAAATCGCGAGGCCCTGTATCACGTTGGTACCATGTCCGGATTCCGAAGCGAGAGCTATTGATTTAACAGGAGCGTAACTTGTTGACGTGTAATATTCGGTTATCACGACCATAAGAGCCGTAACCGCTAGTCCCACAAGTGAACACACATACAGAGCCCAAGTACCATAAAGCCCGTTGCCGGACATTATATATTTTGTAATTGGATAAAAACCGATGGCCGCCAAAACGCCCGAGACAATAAGTCCTTTATAAAGCGCGCCCATTATATTTGACGAACCCTTCTTAAGTCGCACGAACCATGTACCGATAATAGAACTTATGATCGCCACTCCTCCAATGGCAAGCGGATAAATCAAAGCGCCATCAAAACCCGCAAAAAGCAGGGATCCGAGAAGCATGGCGGCGACAGAAGTAACGGCATACGTTTCAAAAAGATCGGCGGCCATGCCGGCGCAATCGCCGACATTGTCTCCGACATTGTCGGCGATAACCGCCGGATTGCGCGGGTCATCTTCAGGAATTCCCGCTTCAACTTTTCCGACTAGGTCAGCTCCGACATCCGCGGCCTTCGTAAATATTCCTCCTCCAAGCCGCGCGAAGACAGAGATCAAACTGGCTCCGAATCCGAAGCCGATCAGAGGCGCGACTCCTTCAGTCAATGCAAAAAAAGCGGAAATTCCAAGAAGAGCGAGGCCTACGACAAGAAGTCCGGTTACCGCTCCTCCGCGAAAAGCCATGACTAGCGCGGGCTCTAGACCTTCTCTTGCCGCTTCGGCTGTCCTCACGTTCGTCCTGACGGATACGTTCATGCCTATGTATCCCGCGAGACCGGACAAAAATGCTCCGGCCACGAAACCGATGGCAGTGGAAAGATCAAGTGCGATCCACAAGATTATGAAAAGTACTATAGCTATTCTCGCGATTGTGATGTATTGCCTGTGTAGATATGCCTTAGCTCCTTCGCTAATGGCGGAGCTTATGCTCTGCATCTCCTCGTTTCCGGCGCTCTTCTTCATTATTAAACGAATCAAAAAGAAACCGTATAAAATAGCCAACACTGCGCTAACCAACGAAAATATCACGTAGATGTTCATAGTCTAACTATAAGTTAATAAATATTTCCCCTCTCGGGGAAGTCCCTTCACTATTCGTTTTCTTCTTTTTCGAATTTGTAATTTGGTGCTTGGTGCTTATCTAAAGATGGGGTGTTCTCTCTAATCTTTGCTTTGGTCAGTTGTCAAGTGTTCATGTCAAATGTTCTTCAATTGGAAATTTCTTCTCCCCCCTCCTCTCCTTTTACGGACTGAATGTCAATTTTCCACTTGGTAAGCTTCGCGGCCAAACGAACATTCTGCCCGCCCTTACCAATGGCGAGCGACTGCTGATCTTCGGAAACGGTTACCTTGGCGCTCTTCGTATCCTCGTTGATATCCACGGAAATAACCTTAGCGGGAGAAAGAGCATCTTCTATAAACTTGGACGGCTTGGCAGACCACTCAATAATGTCAATTTTTTCCCCGCCGAGCTCACTCATGACAGTGCCGACACGGACCCCTCTTTGTCCCACCATGGAGCCCACCGGGTCTATATGCGGATCGTTGGAAACAACGGCAACCTTTGAACGAGAGCCGGCCTCTCTGGCGACGGCTTTTATCTCAACCACTCCGGACGCGATCTCCGGCGCTTCAATCTTGAAGAGCTCATTGATAAACTGCGGATGAGAACGCGACAGCCGGAGAAAAACCCCTCTGTTTCCCTCCTCCACGGAGACCAGATAAGCCCTGACTCGCTCCCCCTGCCTGTACCTTTCTCCCGGTATCTGCTCTTCATAGGGCAACATGCCGCTGGTGCGGCCGAGGTCAATGAAAAGATTTCCTCTCTCTATTCTCTGAACGGTTCCGGACACAATCTCTCCCTGGCGTTTTCCGTATTCCGCGAGAACGGATGTTTTCTCCGCCTCTCTTATTTTTTGAATTATCACCTGCTTGGCTGTCTGAGCGGCGATCCTGCCGTAGCCCTCTTTCTGCTCTAATGGAAAAACAATCTCCTCGTCCAGCTTCGCGTCCTTTTTTATTTTCTTGGCGTCTTCAAGCATTATGTGATGCTCCGGATTGAACCTGGCGCGATCATCCATTTCTTCTTCGTCGGCTATGTCGTTTTTTTTCTCCTCCGCCTCCTTTTCCAATTCCAACTGTTCTTCTTCAGAAATAACGCGCGTCTCATCCACCACAATTTTCACTTGGTAGAATTCCGCTTTGCCCGAATTGACGTCAAACTTGGCCCTTACTATTTGGCTTTTTTTGCCATACTCTTTTTTATAAGCAGTGGCGATTGCCATTTCTATGGCCTCAAGAATTTTCTCTTTAGGAATACCTCTCTCTTCTTCAAGCTGGTCCAAAACCGAATGTATAACTTTTAAATCAAACATAATTGATTTTTAGGAGTGAAGCGACTATAAATTTTATGAGCGGCACCGCAGACCGTTCCCCTTCTGCCCCTCTTTAGAGGGGAAGTGCCGACTGTGTCCCGCCGTAGCTCTTCTTAGAGCGAAGGGGGAGGGTTTCCGAGGCGATGGGGTGTTCCCTATTCGTGTGCGCTTTTCGTTAAGCGGTATCCACTATAAATCTTAACAATCGCGCTCTAATTGAATATTGCACGGGGTTGAGAAAAATATATTCGCTTCGCTCATTATTTTTCTAAAAAAACAAGTCCGCCATCGGCGAACTTCGTACATTTGTATATTACATCATTGTTTATAGGAGTCAAGCTTATGCATAAGTATCAAGCGCAAGCATTCCCCCACCCCCAAGAATGTCAACGCTAAGCGTTGACATTCTTCCTTCTTCCTCTTCCCCTCCCTTGCTCCGCCGTAGCTCGCTTCGAGCGAAGGGGAGTTAGAGGGGAAGTGCCGACTGTGTCCCGCCGAAGCTCTTCTTGACCCGCGTAGCTTTCCTTGACCTTCGTAGCTTTAGCGAAGTAGGTACTTGTCCTTCCGTAGCTTTTGGCGAAGGAGGAGCGGAATGAATAGCGAAGGGGGATATTAGTATTTAAAAAGTTACAAGATACCCGATAAGCAAAAGCCCCGCAATGAAAGGAACGAGAACTCTGTAAAGATGCTTGTGTCTTGCTCTATGATGTATTTCGGGCACAAGTTCGGAAAGCGCTATATAAGTGAACATGCCGGCTACCCCCGCGAGAAGATATGGAAGCCAACTAGCGAATGAATCTATCAAGACATACCCGACTGCTATGCCGGCAAAAATAGCCAGGGAGGAGAACAGATTTACCAGGAAGACTTTCGCTCTTGACCACCCTCTATCCAGAAGAATGGCAAATTCTCCGATCTCTTGAGGTACTTCATGCGCGGCTACGGCAAAAGCTGTAGTCAAACCCATAGCCGGTTCGGCGATGTAGGCAATAACGATAGCCATGCCATCCAGAAAATTATGCATGCTGTCCCCTAGTATTATCAGAGCGGGCAATGACTCGGTGTGATCGTCACTTTCAGTATGCTCGTGGCCCGCGTTCAAATATTTCATAAGCGATCTTTCCAGTATGAAAAAAACCGTTACACCGATCAGAAAAGCGATAAAGACGGCGTGCGGCTCGTCCACTGACAGAACTGCTTCTGGTAAGAGATCCAGAAAACTTACCCCAAGGAATGCGGCGGCCGCAAAGGAAAGAAGCGAGGTCATTATTTTTTTAATCTCCTTGACTCGCCAAATCACCAGCAACCCTCCCGCAAGCGAGAGCACACCCGCTATAAGACCGTAATAAATAAGTTCCATGCTATATAATTAAAAAATTCGTAACTTCCGCAACTATCAGTATATAATTATACGCCAAATTATCCTATCAGCTTTCGCAAGTATGACCATTGTAAACTTCTTTGCCTCTTCTACTCCCCTATTCCTCTTCTCATTAGATATTAGAAATTAGTAATTAGAAATTTCCTGTCCCCCTCCTCTCTTCCTTTAGAAATTAGATATTAGAAATTAGGAATTTTTTCTCCTCTCTTCTTCCTCCTTTCATAAAGGAGGTGGCCGGAGGCCGGAGGATTTCTCTCTCTTCCCTGTCAAATGTCAACTGTTCATGTCAGGTGTTTTTTACTAGTAAGCCAATATCTAAAAGCTTCCCCACAAGCTAACGAAGCTGGGGAAGCTTATGCAGCTAGCGAAGCTTCTTCTTCTCGTCACTTATTGCTCTCCTTGTCTCCCATGCATTTAACACAGCTTTGCTGTTCTTTCCTGGTTTCAATGTACTTCCTGCCACAAAGACAAACAAGCACATTGGTACTCGTGGGTTTTTCCATCCATTTGCCATCTTTTTGAAATGTACGTTTTGATGGTTGCATATTTTTTATTTGCTTCCTCATTTTTTTTGCTTTCACATTAATGACTTTTCGTTCATTCCCCCTTACAAGCTAATGAAGCTTATGAAGCTAGCGAAGCTTCTCGTCCCGATTCATCATACATTATCCACTATGAAAGTAAGCGCTTTGCCCACCATATTAGCCCTGCCGGTTCGGCCGATACGGTGCACATAGTCATCGTAAGTTGCCGGCAAGTCAAAATTTATCACATGGCTCACGTCTGCAATATCCAGCCCTCTGGCGGCCACATCCGTCGCGACAAGTATCTGGACATGATTATTCTTGAACAAACGGAGCGCTTGCTGACGCTTCACATGATTCTTGTTTCCATGTATTGACTCCGCCTTGAAACCTTTTCCGACAAGTATTTTGGAAAGCTTTTCTACGCCGTGTTTGGTCCTGCCGAAAATCAAAACCTTACTGAACCCCTCCTTGTTCAAAAGACCGTGAAGTACGTCAACTTTATCCGTGCCGCGTCTTATCTTGACAACATCCTGCTCCACGTTGGCCGACGTGTCGCGATTCTTCACCGAAATCCTGATCGGCTGACTCAAGAATTCTTTAATTAATTTTTCAATTTCCGAGGAGACAGTGGCGGAAAAGAAAAGCGTATGGCGTTCCTTTGGCATTCCGGCCATGATAAAACGCATTTCATTTACAAATCCCATATCCAGCATGCGGTCCGCCTCATCAAGAACTATGGTTCTGTATTCGGACAAAAAGATTTTTTTGTTATCAATCAAATCTCTCAATCTTCCCGGCGTACCGATAATAAAATTGTTGAAATACCTGAGTTCGCGTATCTGATGGCCTATGCTCATCCCCCCGACACAGCAGACGGAGTATATTTTCAAATCTCGGGCGAATTTTATGAGCTCCCCCTCTATCTGTATGGCAAGCTCTCGAGTCGGCGCGATGATCATTACCTGTTCTTTCCTGTTGCGCAAAACCTTATCAATAAGCGGTATGAGGAAGGCGGCGGTCTTGCCCGTACCCGTGTTGGCGATACCAATAACATCCGTGTTTTTTAAAATATGGGGAATTGCCTTGTCTTGTATCGGTGTCGGAGTCTCATAACCCATTTTCGTTATGGCAAGTTTCAATTGCTCATCAATATTGAAATCACGGAAGGTATGTTCGGGTTTAAAGACCGCCGTCTCGTTTACCGAAGACGCCTTGTTTATAAATTTTGAAGGATGAATATTTTGTGAGAATGATCTCCGCCCTCCGTCATTACGCGGCCTAAAAGACCGAGTTTTAAATGAATTTCTATACATAGCTTTATCTAATTACATAACCTCTAGCCATTAAATAGTAATAGGCGGCTAGTGTCTCTAGGACTTACGCAGTTGGATGCAGTTCGAGGCGCAAGCGAGGATTGCGACCAGAATGTATGCTTATACATTGCGGGAGCAAACGGAGCTTGCAGAGAAGAAATGCGCCGGATGCGTAAGTCCTAGTCTCGTTAGTTTTTGATAAAGCTCTCTATATAATGCTTGAGCTTAGCGGTTTTAGGAAAATGACTCCAAAAAAAGAAAAACCTATGAGATTAAGTTATGTAGCTATAATAACAAAGATAAAAGCATTGTCAAGCGGCTACCTTGACAATTTTCAAGAATGTGATAATTTCAGCTCAGTATGAGCACATCTCAGGAAGCTAAACGGGGCCGCGCCGGAAACGCCGCGAGCCGTAACAAACAACCTCAAACGACTGCAAAGATCAGCCGCAAAGAGTTGGAGAAACGCTTACAAGTTGTGGAGGGAGACCTACTGGCTTGGATAACGCAATACAGAACATTGCAAGCGGATAATTCGCGCTTGGGGGAAGCAAACCGGGACAGAACCAACGCCTTGGATGCGTCCTTGATGGAGAATGATGTCGCCGTTGAAAAAATCAAGGATCTCGAGGGTCAGCTACAAACCGCGGGGGACAGGATCACCTTCCTGCTCCTGCGCGTTGATCAGCTCAATAAAATGATCATGGCAATGGCGCAAGTTACCACCGGCACCGGAACCGCGAGCAAACCCATCAGACAAGACACGCCGATCGCCCCGAAATTCGATCTGTTCGGATATCTCGAGAGCATTGACAGACTCTAGGCGCACGCCGGATCTTCTCTCACCTCTTCATCCTCAACACCACAAGCCCATGGCACCGCCATGGGCTTTTTCATTCCCCCACCACCCACATGTAGAATGGGCACCATCCTACATTCTGTTTTTATGGTGTAGTGTAGTAAGAAATTTGAAATTTCTCCCTCCCCTCTTCTTCCTCCTTTCATAAAGGAGGTGGCCGGAGGCCGGAGGATTTCTCTCTCTTCCCTGTCAAATGTCAATTGTTCATGTCAGGTGTTTTTTACTGCAAGCTAACAGCCAATAGCTAGCCCCCCCCATAAGCTAATGGAGCAAAGGAAGCTTATGAAGCTACTGAAGCTTCCGCTCCCCCCGTCCTCCAATGTTTCTCCCAAAAATAAAACCGAGAATAATGCCCGCTATCATCGCGACCACAATATAAACAACATCATTCGAGTCGCTGTCTGGAGTATCGCCCGTGTCTGCAGTAATTCCGTTCTCCGTTTTCGGCGGAGTTTTCGGCGGATCTTCCTTGCCTATAGAGATTCCATCCTGTTCAAAAACTCCTAGCGTCGCCGCGCTCGGAACCAGGGCGTGCATGCCCTTCCGAGTATTGCTCAAATATGATTTATCTAGATCGTTGAGACCACCGACCACATGCAAAGTCTCTCCCACATATCCCCCCTCAAAACAATCCCCTTTTGTGGAGAGAAGAAGAACAATTTTTTTATTGAAGCCGGGAATAGCGTATCCGGCAAAAGTAAAGGGTTGATCTAAGCTGCATCCGGTGATAGAAAACTCCGCAAGTTTATCGGTGTTCTGATACACACCGGTTAAAAAATGTCTTCTTAGAACTTCGTCAATTTCAGAACCGAAATTTTCCACTCTGACAAAATTAACGTCTATGGAAATATCATTTTCTTTCAAATTTATTTGGCTAAGCTCTTTAAAACCTTGTGTAATCCGACGGATTTGAGCATCAACCGAGAACCCTTGCGTTTGGCCCATTTCGTTTATAATCCTCTCCCCCTCTGCGCAAGAAAAAACGACCTCCGAATTGCCGGTATTTAGTGAAATCTTATATAGTTCCGGCGGACAACCTCTTCCGCTTAAAGAATTCTGTGTGTAGTAAACATGTTCGTCCGAGGGATTATATTTGAAATCGTAGATGTAAGTCGGACCCCCAACCGTGGCATGGGACGAAGAAGCAATAGCCGATATTACTATTACAGCAGTTAAAAAAACAGCTTTGAATGAGATGTTGAGTATGGTTTTCATATTGAACATTGTATCAGAAATATAAAAAATTTTGCTGTTTACTGACTCTCACTTATTCCAATCTTTTACGGTAATAACTGGTTTCTTCCCGCCAAAGATTAGCTCCAGTTTTTGTTTTTCCTTCCAATTTGAAGTATACATGCCCATAAATGAAATGGGAACCTTGCCGGAACTTTTTAGCAAAATCCCCTGTAACATGACAGGTTATAAAAAAATGAATCATCATTAAAAAAACCACTATTCACTTATAGTGGTTTCTATTTCGCTTTCAGTCGTGGGGATGAGCAAGGGCGGATGCTCGGGCCCAAAACTGATAAAGAGTTCGTGATTTTGACCAGAGGTTAAGCTCGTAAACTCAACCAAAGGTTCGTGTTTCGCATCATCCATATTCATACGCTAAGTGAATTATACCAAATAATAATAAAATGTCAATTTTTTTCTTCTTTGACATAAAAACAATGCGTAGTAATGTAGGTAAAGATAAAGAATAGACCAAACCAGCACACTGAGAATCACAACAACGACAATTTACCTTGGTCGCTGTAACATAAACCGGCACGGAGAATAAGAAACATGAATGAACCCCCCGAACAAAAGCCCGCGCAAAAACTCGAACTGACTCTTGAACAAGTGCACCGGATCCAAAACGTGTGCGTTATAATCATTGTTGCCGGCGTCGCCATACTCGTGTGGTGGGCGACAAGACATTAACAAGATACCACGGTGGATACCCCGAAGATCGCAGGATGTACTGCGGTCTTTTTATTATATTTCTGGGTACCTACACAGAATATGTAGGACATGTAGGATGGTCACCATCCTACCATGAGTTTTTATGGTGTAATATTACCCTCATCCAGATAGAGTTTTATCCCTATTTGTTTGTTAAACCAAAAAAACCACCCCGCAACATCAAATTTTTTGTTGAAAATATTTGGTTTTGTCCTCGAAATCATTTGGTTTACACAAAGTGAGACTAACTTGATGATATCGTACATTTTTGGGTGACTAGAGAGAATCGAACTCTCGATACCGGTTCCACAAACCGGAGTTTTACCACTAAACTATAGTCACCATACTTCTTTTCACTTTTCTACATTATCACGCCGCGCCCCGTAATAGCAATCTTAAACAGCGCATTATAGCCATTTTGAACGGCTCACACGTACGCATGAGCCGTTCCTATCTGAAAATAACTTTTGGATCCGGATAGGGCTTTAGTCCCTATCTCGAAGTAGGGTTTCAATTTCGCTGGCCAAATTAAAAGATTCCGACATACAATTCCAGCAACTTTGGACTTACGCAGTCGGATGCAGTTCGAGGCGCAAGCGAGGATTGCGACCAAAATGTATGCTTATACATTGCGGGAGCAAACGGAGCTTGCAGAGAAGAAATGCGCCGACTGTGTAAGTCCTATCAAAGCAAAAATCATTTCCTTTTTGGTCTTTCCCCTTTCAGCAATCTGTCGAATGCTTCGAGATTACCCATGGCATCGTGAACCGGATTGTGATCATGCTTCGTGATACGCAGATGCTTCCATGAGGACGAGTCCATGAAATCTCCGATGAGGCCGGCATAGAAATCGCCGATCCTCCGTGCGGAATACCCGAATGGATTCCGGCCGAGAGTTCTCCAAAAGCTATCGTTGATCCATTGCCAATCGAACGCCGGGTTATCGCTGACGAATTTCGGCCGCTCTTTTCCGCACATCTCCAGCAGCCACTTCTCGAATTTCTCGAACACCTCTTTCTCACTGAACACTTTCCCGGTGTATATGCGTGTAGTCGGATTATCGGCTGAGCGATGACCTTCAATGATGATGCCATGGAATGTTACCCGCGACGGATACGCGACCGCGCCGAATTCCGTGAGCTTGCCCATGCTCGGACATTTGCCGTTGGCTTCGCAGTCAACAAAGATCAGGTTTTTGATTTCAGCGCTATTCATGGAACAAATCTTATTTCCGTTCGGCTCCATCGTAGATAAAATTCTCGGCAATCTTCCACACCCCTTTCTCCCTGAATGCAGGAATATTTTGCCGACGCGCCGCATTGGCGAGAGCCGGTCCGGACTTGCCATTTTTCCTCACGTAATCAGAAAGTGTGACGATCTTTTCTCCCTTGAGATAAGTTGTGCGCTTATGAAGAGATTCCATGAGCGCCAAAGATAGTATCTTCTCCATCTTCTTAACGGTCTTTTTATCGCGATACTCCGCAAAGGTACTGTAGTATTCCTTCTTTTCCTTGTCACGGATGATGATCACCGGGAACCCGAGGCGCTGCAGCTGATAGCACATAATCACCCTGCCGATACGTCCGTTGCCGTCACAAAATGGATGGATATTTTCGAAATCAAGATGGAATTTTGCGATCTTGTCTATAAAATATGCCTCCATGTCGCTCGTGTATCCCGAAAGAATGACATCAATCATACGTTCAACATGCTCCGGAGCCGGGGCAACATGAGTGCCCACGCGAACGTATTCGCCAAGCTTCCTAAAGCGACCAGCGATGCCGTCATCAATGCCTCCGATAAGCATCTTGTGCAAGAAAAGAATTGTTTCCTTGTTGATCTCCGCCTCACTCGCTTTCTTCCTGATATACTCAATGACGCGTGCCAGATTTTTTGCCTCAAACACTTCCCTGACCGACACATCGCGAGCCACCTCCATTTCCAGTAGAATTTTTTCAGTCTCTTTAAGTGTCAGCGTGGAATTTTCGATCGCGTTGGAATTATAGACAGCTTCCGCAACCTCAGCTTCATCGACCATAACCAAAAGTGACTCCCTGCCTTTGCGGAGAATATCAAATTTGGTTTTTAAACTCTGGATCTTATTTTTGATTGGTTTGGTCGTAGCCATATGCGCTTTTAGTTAATAAGTCTTTATATTATAGGGTTTTCACTATTAATTGTCAAACTTTAGTGAATATATGCAAAAAATAGACTAATTTCACTAGTTTTTTCAAGATGTGCATGTAGAATGGGCACCATCCTAACACCAAAGATGCCTGGCTTCTGCCGTCTGAACCTTAGTTTTTCATTTTTATTTAATTTTGATTGTTGACAATGTATAAGCCAGTATATACACTTATTGTATGAAAGATGTGGTCGGATTTGAATGGGATGCAGGCAATTCAGGTAAAAACTGGAAAAGTCACGCTGTTACCGATGAGGAGTGTGAAGAAGCATTTTTTGATCCGGATAAAAAAGTTGCCGTTGATGAAACGCACTCTCAAAATGAACGCCGCTACTTTCTTTTGGGTAATACCTCCCAGAGCCGCCTTTTGGTAATAGTGTTTACCATAAGGCACGAGCGGATTCGAGTTATTTCCGCGCGAGACATTAACAAAAAAGAACGCAAATTGTATGAAAAAGAATACTAAAAAAACAAAATTTAAGGATGAAAATTCTGAACGAAAATTCTGGAGCGATTTTGATTTGAATGAAAAATTTCAGCCAAAAGATTTTAAAAATGTATCGTTCCCAAATCTTAAGCCGACCACTCGCTCAATTTCGTTGCGTATACCGGAACACCTACTTGTCCGTGTGAAAGAACGTGCCAACAAGTTGAATATTCCCTACCAGACGCTTCTGAAGCAATATATTTCACAGGGCGCGCAAAAAAAATAACCTTCTCTGTGGCTATGGCGTGTGTAGAATGGGCACCATCCTAACACCAGATAGGGCTTTAGTCCCTATCTCGAAGTAGGGTTTCAATTTCGCTGGCCAAATCTAAAGTTGACTCGTTTTGATAAGCTGCTTCAAGCACATCTTGTAATATCTCTTTTGCCCGATCTTTATAATTTAGAGTGGCCAAAAAGAGCCGTGCTATTCTAATCTCCGCTTTAATATTTGCTCTATTTGAGACCTCGGCGCTTTGCGGATCTGCCGCCGCCTCCTCATTCGCCTCGGCATGACATAGGTCTACATATTTATTTACCATCTCAAGAGTCTGGGCATCTTCAATTCCTACGGCATTCAAACGATCAATCACTTCTCTGCTTAAATCAGGCGAATCCTCGAATAAATTAAAAGATTCCGGCATGATTGTAAAAACTATTGCATCACCGCTTGGAATATCTCCTGAACAGTTTTGCTTTCACTCGGAGCAACTGCCTCAAAATCCTTATTGAACTCGCCAAGTTCCACGTCAAAACGCACAGCAGCTGTCCGACTTTCTGTATAATCTGTCGGCGGAGACACTATCTCTCCCTGGATTACAAATTTATACGGAAGGTTGTCTTTGCCAAGCCAGACTTCATTTTTCAATTCTTTCAAACTGGCTAGCGACGGTCGAGTTTTCTTTATCTCTTCTTCCAACTCGGCCTCATCGACATCCGCTTTTTTAAGCATGGTGATAAAAATTTCTTCAATGTAAGCAAACGCTTCATCTGTAAACTGAAAAGAATAATGGTCTGTTTCCATCCCGTTTATATCTTCTTTGCCCAAACTTTGAACGGATAACCTGGATTTATTTTTATATTTTTCCTCTATGATCATGAAATCCTCCTTTGTCAGCATCCTGCTTTGGAAATCCTCGGAGCTTTTTGTTTCCCGTATTTCATTAAGAGGAATTCGTATCCACTTGTCTTTAATCTCATCAAGCGAAATGAATCCAAGATACGGGACTTCCGTTATTCTGAGATAAAGAGTTTCTTCCACGACCATGGACTCTATCGTCAAACGAACATCAAGAGTTGATATTGGGGGCAAAGATGACTGACCCCTCACATTCTCCTGCGTTTCCGAAACATATCGAGCCCTGATTGAAACTACTCCTTTTTCTTTAAAATTTCCGTCTTGGGGATTTAATACGGACGTGTCAGCTTTCAAACTAACCGTTATTTCCGGGTCCACCACCTCATACACGCCATTTATTCTTGCCCCCCGAACATCTGTCAGATTGATGAGTGACTGAATAATTCTCTCTTCCGGAGTTTGGCCAAAATATTTTTGATAAGAATAATAGCCGAGCGCTGTCCCTCCACCAACAAACATGATCGTGAGGATAAGTAACAGTAAGGTTTTAATACTTGGCCTTTTTCCCCCCTCCGTCGTTTGCATGAAAGACGGATCCGTACTCAATGGCACTTCAACGTCTTGTGGAATGTTTTGAATTATAGGCGTCGCCGGCTCGGAAGCAGGAACCGCGGGAGCGGGAGCGGGAGCTACAGGAATAGTATTCTTTGGCTCGCTTTTGTTGATTTTTGCGTAAGCTTCATTGAGATCATTTTCGTCCCAGCCATTGTTCGTAAGGATATGGCGTATGGCATCGTCATTGACACCGCGGCGCTTCGCGTTATTTATATATTCCAAAAGTTCAGGTGTAAACATTTTATGATGATAATTTTAATAGATTTTTTCGCGCTTGGACAAATACCGCTTATTTTTGTCGCATGAAACGATTGTGCAGCCAAGCGAAAATCCACGCGCCGACATAGGTATAGATAAGCGACTGAGCAAGACCGGCGGTAAATCCGAACGTTGTTATGGCGACGTCGCCGGCAAATTTATCGACGTTAACAAGATGGACAAGCCATCCGAAAAGTTTTAGGGAAAACTCCGGCCAAAGAGCTACAAAAACCGCGCATACCACATACACTATTCCCATTGCACCGGCGGCAGCCAGTGAAAATTTGTTTTTATTAAGTTCCATAATTTTTTGTTAATTGCTTTATAAAAAATCGATCTTTATAAATTTTCGTTAAGCGTTCTCTACTTCAAATAGTAGCACATGCATTTTCAAAAGTTATCCACCATTTGTTGAGTGTCGATCCTATATCTTCTGTCATTCCCGCGCTGTGCCTTGTCGTAGCCTTGTGCAAAGACAGGAAGGCGGGAATCCAGACCCTTTTCAATTCTTCTTCACCTAAAAAGCTGAGAAGCTAGAGAAGCTTTAGGGAAGCTGATTAAGCTTATCTTTCTAACAACTACTGCCTGTCAACTACACTTTATCTATATTTTGGCGGCTTTTCTTTTATATCCGCGACATGATTGCTGAATCTAGCCAATGCGTATAGCAAGCTGGACAATCGGTTCAGAAATGACAAAGCGTAGGCGGAAATTTCGGCGCCTTCTTCTTTCGCGTCTACTACCCTTCTCTCCGCCCTTCTTGCGATGGTTCTGGCGACGTCAAACAAAGCCGCGGTCTTGGTTCCGCCTGAAATAAAAAAGGATTTTATGGGGGGCAAGACGGTTTCAATATCGTCAATAATTTTCTCAATTTTCTTAACTTTTTCCGCTTCAAGCTTTTTAGGATATCCAGCGACTTCTGCTTGGATTATAAAAAGCGTCTCTTGTATTTCATGCACAACATCGGTAAGAGTTATTCCTTTATCGGTGCCGGGAACAGTATTTTTAAAAGTTTTTGACTCTACTTTTATAAGACCGAGAAAAGAATTAACCTCATCAAGAGAGCCGAGCGCCTCGGCTATTTTTGAACTCTTTGACACCCGCTGATCACAGCCAAAAGTTTTCGTAGTCCCCGTATCTCCCTTCCTCGTATATAACATTTTCTTTTCTTTAAGCTAACTTCCTAACAGCTAACAGCTATTAGCTAATCCATTGATCTTCGCCGCCATAATAAAATCATTTACCGAAAGACCGCCAACCGCGTGAGTCCACAAAACAAGCTCCACTTCGTTATAATGAATTATAAAATCAGGATGATGCCCTTCCTCTTCCGCGAGATCCGCGACCTTGTTTACAAACGCCATGGCTTCGGAAAAATCCTTATGCTTAAATTTACGACCGATCTTCTTTCCCTCCTTCACCTCCCATTCCGGAACATCTTTCATATAAAAATCCACCTCATCTTTTTTCAGAGGTTCACCGCCCATCTCACACGGCTCGCATTTTTTATCAGTAAGATTCATAGTTTTAGTATAATATTTTTTAGGACAAATGAAAGGTCGACCGGGAACGAATCCTTACCCCCCCCCCCTCTATTTTTTCATAAAAATAGAGGGGGTCCTCCGCACCTTTTATCAGATAAAAGGTGCGGAGGATGGCGGTTCTTTTTCTTTCTTTCTTCTTTTATTTATAATTAAAAATTTTGAAATTATTATAAAAATTAAAATTATAAATTTAAAATTTGCTAGCGAGCTACAAAGAAGCTAACGAATCCTCTCTGTGAGCTGTCAATTGTCTATGTCAAGTGTTTTCTCTTAGTAGAAAGCTGAGAAGCTATAAGCTAATTCATAATACTTGAACAATTAAAGCTCATCTGTTAATTTAAAGAAAGCTGCAAACGTCAACTCAAACGAAAGGATCGGTATGGGCAAGATGCGAGTCAATCGCGACGCAAGAAAACGGCTCCAGCTTGAAAAAAAGCAAGCGGAAAGACTGCGCCGCATGATCCAACCATCAGGCAAGAGCGTATACGCCAAAAAGGTGGAGTTGCGCAGGAAAAACGGCACACCTTGCGCTATTCCTCAGCCAACAGCTCTACCGAAGCCAACATTAGAACGGAGGCCAATATCTCCCCCGCCTCATACAACATGGGGTCGGTATAGTCGGGTGGAAAGCATGTACCGTTCACTTCGTTACTGACAAGCGAAAGCATCTGCTTTCGCTTTTTTTAACCAACATGTCAGTTATGATAGTCTGACTATCATAACTATTGAATATTCTTATTGTAAATCAAAAAGGATCACGCGCACGTATAATCCTTTTTATTTGCCTGTTTGACCATTCTCAAAACAAAAATCCCCACAGGGCTAAGAGCAAAATGACAGAAATTATACAAACCAAGAGATGGTATTTAGAGGAGAGAGATTTAAAAATCGCTCATACTATCTCCTTGCCTGATTCTATCACTACTCCTAGCCCCGTGGGGATTTATCCCGCACCAATATCTCTTGGTGCGCGGGCTATATAAAAAAATTTATAAACTAACTCTATGAATCCGCAATTTGCCCAGTGCTTATTTCCTCTAACAAATAAGTACCGCGACATTTAACATTGCGGACTCAATAAAGTGGACGAGTCTCTGCAAAAACTCATCCGATTTAACCAAGACGATGCAGCGCCTAAAGAACTCCCACTGAGGTGTCCCCCGACAACCGCATCGCGGCAGGTCCGAGATCTTCGAATTCAAACGCCAAGCGTCGAATCCGGCGAAAACGGGCGAATCTGTAATACCGCCCGTTTGTTTCCCAGTCATGCTGTCCTCGCGGACAAATGACCGCCTCCGACCAAAGAGGAAAGACTTTCGCTTCCACTACTTTGGCTATGACCGACATCGGTGCGATGATTATGATGTCGTCGAAGCCTCCGCGCCGATAGGCTTCAATGATCTAAACAGTCAGACAATTAAGCCCTCCACACAACGGAAAACCCCGCTCTTTTACAACAAGCGAGGTTTTAAAGACCTGTGCCGGTCAGAGACCCAAATTTTCCCAGTGCGCAAGGGGGCTTGGTCAGGGATAATTTACTCGCCGTCGCTGTAAATTTCCACGACCCTGGCTCGCCTGTTCCGATGACTTTCGGAACATGACTCCGCCTTTCAAATCCCCACGCAAAGCAAGCAGCTGCTTTGCTACCTGCTTCAAAAATTTCGCAGACTATTTGTGATGTGCGCAGGGGGGGATTTGAACCCCCAATCCGGTGAAGGAACACGCCCCTCAAGCGTGCGCGTATGCCAGTTCCGCCACCTGCGCATTTCATAAAGACTTGCCAATTATGCCAAAAATAATTTAAAAGCAAAAGGAGGGCTTCACCCTCCTTTATTGTTTCTATGATGCAGTCTCTTTGTTCTCTTCTTCTGTCTTATCTTCAGTTTCCTTTGGTAACCTGACTTCTACCTTTCTCAAATTCCTCATTTCTCGCTGTATTTCCTTGGCGGCTTTTCGTCTAATGTGATACAGCTTCGCTTGCCGCACCTTAGCCCTTTTTGTGATTTCAATTCTATCGATCAAAGGGGAATACAAAGGAAAAATTTTCTCAACCCCAACTCCGCTTGCCACTTTCCTCACGGTGAAAGTACCTCCGGCAGTGGTTCCATGCTTTACAGCCAAAACCAGCCCGTCAAACATCTGTAAACGGTACTTATCTTTTTCCTTAATCTTCTGCCACACTTTTATTGTGTCCCCCGCTTTTATATTCCAACCCTTTCTTTCGTCCATGTTTACGGGAGAAATTTGTATATTTCCAGTCGCGTTCATAAGTTCAGATAATCTATCATGTCTGCCTCTTTTCCGCAAATTTTCATTTCAAGATAGGGCTTTAGGTCTTGTCTCCAACTTCTGTTATTCCCGCGCCTGCCCGTCTTCTGTCTTGCATCATCTTACATCTTAAAATGTTCGACAAAATAAGCGTATTTTCAGCCAAAGGGAGGGTTTGGCTCATGGTGAGCTGTTACTTATGCTATCTGACTAACTCGCGGTTCAAATCCCAACTCCCGCGCCGCTTTTTGAAAATCTTCCGATAACGGCGCCTCTACTTTCATTCTTTCACCGCTAAGATCGGAAAACTCCAGACAAAAAGCGTGCAGAGCGAGACGGGTAAAACCGAGCGCGGACGCTTTGTTGGGCGCGTAAAGTTTGTCGCAGACTACCGGATGATTGATCGCCTTGAAATGTACTCTTATCTGGTGAGTCCTGCCGGTTTTAGGCGAAATCTCGGCGTATGTAAAACCTTTGTTTCTTAGGAGCGCCACGTAGCTTGTGACGGCCTCTCTCAATTCGCCCCTTGTGCCTCTTTCCGCCGTCCATTTCCGAAAGTCGTTTTTACTTCTGCCGATCGGCCGATTGATTATCCCATGATCTTCTTTTGTCTCCCCGTGTAGAAAAGCTAAATATTTCTTGCTCACTTCCCGCGCTTGAAACTGTCCTTTCAAATGCAAATAAGCCGTCTGACTTTTTGCCAACAGCATAATTCCCGAAGTTTCCTTATCTATGCGATGAGCCATTCCCGGCTTCAAAATAATTCTCCCATCATCCGTTACAATGTTCTCGCCAACATCCGACATGTATGGGAAGTTACTGACAATCCAATCAGCCAGCGTTAACTCTTTTGATCTGCCGTCAGCGTGAACGGCAATACCGGCTGGTTTGTTTACCGCGATATAATTTTTATTCTCAAAAATGATGGAAGTATCTTGATTCATATTTAATATCTACTGACTCTCACTTAATTCCTTAGCGAAACAGGCCGTTTTTTCGCTAAGGAATTAAGTGAGAGTCAGTAACAGTAAAGTCCGAAAACTCATTGGTAGGAGGAAGTAGATCGACGGAAACGCTATCTACTCGCGCGAATATCGGCCCCTCTTCCAAATATTTCCTGAAAATTTCCAGATCAGACTCGTCGCCTTCGGCGACGGCCTTCACTTGTCCGTTGGGCAAGTTTTGCACAAATCCCGCCAAGTTTAATTTTCTGGCCTTTCTCATTGTGAAATACCTGAAGGAAACTCCCTGTACTCGGCCGGAGATAATATACACCGCCTTTTTTTTCATCTTTATCTTTTCTTAAGAGTCTGGTCAAGCTGGCGCTTCAGATTTTCCAGATCAGTTTTCATCCTTCTGTCCTCGTTCTCATCATTAGATATTTTTCTATCCATAACCATGAGATCGCCCATTTTTCTTTGACGTTGTTTTTCCAACTCCATTATTTTGGCCTTCAATTGACTCAGCTCACTCCCAATCGTCTTCACTTCTTCGGCCAAGGCCTCCCTCTTCTGCTTTTCTTCTTTCAGACTTGTCTCTTTTGCGGCCAAACTAACGGCCAGTTTTTTTACATCTTGTTGCGTTACATTTAACATTTCTTTTTTGTTATATTTATAATGTTGTAATTATATAACGCAACCCAAATTTTATTAAACATCGATGGATTTTGTTTTCAATTTACCTGATTATCAATTCTTTTACCTTTTCAATCCAACCTTTGATGGTTAAAAATAGTTTTGTATCACAGATGCATACATCGAACGTTCCGAAGGGCAAAGTATTTCTTTTCTGCAAGCTGGCGGAACTTGGTTTTATGTATGTCTTAAAGAATTGACCGCGGGGTATTCCCGTTATTTTAGACCAATACATTTCTGTTTTATTAATATCAACATGCGCAAATGTGTGTATATGCCCCCGGAATTTATGTTCCGGAACATCGCAAATTTCTCTAAAGAATCTCATCATGATTTTTATAATCAAAGGATCACTATTGGACAATCTAGCCATCCCTCTGGGAGTTTTTGCGCCTTCTCCTAAATATAAAATGACCCCAATTAATTTTAATTGTTCCAAAGAAATATCATAGAAATCTTTTTTTGCTTCATCAATTATTTTTTGCCTTCTTGCATTTTCATTAAAAAGACGATTAATTCTTCTTTTTTCTACGGATTCCGTACTTCTTCCTCTCTCAGAGAGCATCTTCTTTTGTTGTTTTGTTAAAACAATATCTCGCACCCACAAGCTTACGCTTGCTTTAGAAAATTTCATTTCTTTCACAATTTGATTTATGGAGTGCCCCTTTTTGCGCAAAACTCTAGCTTTTTCTTTCTCAAGAAGCTTCATAAGTAGAGTATATTATATGTAGTATATATAACACCAGTCTAATTATCCACAGGTTGAAATTTAATGTTTTTTCTGTATAATTGGGACGTTTCATCGCGGGATTAGCTCAGTTGGTACGAGCAGCGCTTTTACACAGCGAAGGTCGCAGGTTCGACCCCTGCATCCCGCACCAATAATGAGCGAGGAAGAATGTCAACACTTAGTGTTGACATTCTTCAAAACACAAAAACCCGCCCTGGGCGGGATTTTGTGTCCTTTCTCTCGTGTTTTATCACATCATGCTCTCCGCAACATTCGGATCAAACCGATGAGCACTATCGCTCCGAGAAGGGCTACAATGAAACTGTAGATATTGAAGCCGGTTATACCCGTGCCTCCAAAATAACTCATCAGCCAGCCACCAATGAGCGCCCCGACCACACCCACAACAACATTGAGAAATATGCCCTGCTCCTCGTCAGTCTTCATGACCAAAGACGCTATCCAACCGACAAGTCCTCCGAATATAATCCAAAGTACGATTCCCATATAATTTTAAAAAATTATTGCTGATAATTAATGATGGATCATCATCTGTATACAGAGTACATATTGTGAATTAAATTAGCATTAAGAACTCATTCATAAATTGTAGATACCGCTTAACGAAAAGAGTCATGAAAAAAGCACCAAGCACCAAATAACAAATTACAAAATATTACGAATGGGGAACACCCTGCGATTGCGCAGGGTTTAACGCCCTGCGGTACCGCTCTTAAAATTTACAATGAAAATACCCGCCCCAATGAGGGGCGGGTATTTAGACTTTAAGATTTGAAAACTCTGACGACTACATAGCGGGAGGAGGTGTGGCTGCTGTTTCGCAATGTTTACATGATCTTTTGTGCGAAAAGATCTCGTATATAGCGGCCAAACCAACCAATATGTATACTACCCTGGAAATGGCAGTATCCATACCGCCCAGCAAATTGCCTATATCCCACTGGAAAATTCCTACCAAAAGCCAATTTAGGCCTCCGACAATAAGCAGGATGAAGGCAATGATGTGGAGTGATTTCATATTTTTTAATTTATCTTAATAATAGGACCATTCCTTTATCTAATAATACAGCAAGCTCATCAATGTTCAATTACTTATCCCCAATATAATTAATAAGGACCAGCTCTGACAAAGAAGGGTCAATTTGAGATAAACACAAAATAAGGTATATTAATGATGAAAATAGGCCAAACCGATTACTTATAATAACTCGTATGCTTTTTATGAAAGGCTATGTATATATAATAACGGATCGCTGTGGTAAATATTACATTGGCAGTACCGCAAACATAGAAAAAAGGTTTGCAGCACATCAAAATAAGCATACGCGAACAACCGCCAGAATGAAAAATATAAAAATTGTATTAACCCAAGAATATACAATCATAGAGATGGCGCGGAATGTGGAAAGGAAAATTAAAAAACTTAAAAGGAGAGCTTATCTTGAGAAAATTATAAAAGACGGATATATTAGAACGAAGATTTAATTGAGCCACCCTAGTATTACCGCATCCACGGTAATAATATAATGAAAATAAACGCCCTTGTAGTTCAATGGATAGAACTGCGGACTTCTAAGCCGTCAATCGAGGTTCGATTCCTCGCAGGGGCACCAGAATAGAACTCAAAGGTTTTGAAGAAGCCAAAAGGTGGGACGCGCGAAGCGCGTCCCACTGGTTTCCCCCCATTTTTCCAAACGAATTCAGAATTTTTGGCGCGCTTGCGCGCACTAATTTGTTTTGGAGGAGGAGGTTCGAGCCAAAGATTTCTTTGGCAACAACCTTTTTAGCAAAAAAGTTGTTATCAGAAGCAATTTTGTCCATAGTTTGTGCCTCTTTCACCCAGTTTTGGAACGGTTCGAGCCAATCATTCTGCTTGTGTGAAAAAGTAGAGATTTCTTCTTCGAGCGACTTCTTTTGTAAAATCAATTTTCCTTTTTCAACACGATATATTTCCTTTTCAATATCTTGGTCGAGATAGCCGTTAAGAAGTCGCTCTAACTTTTTCGACAAAGAAGAAATCTTTTCCTCTTTTTCTTTCACACAAGCAGTCAAAGACTGGGCGGAATTTTGAAAATCTTTTTCTGCCATTTTTAATAATTCCTCCGCCCAGTCTTTGGGTAAAGAAACTTTTTGAATGAGAGATGATAACTGGCGATCTAATTCTTCTTGACGGATACAAGGTTCGGAACATTTCACATTTTTATTTTTCTTCGTACAGTGATAGTAAGTATAGTTATGCACATTTCCATTTTTCTGCTTCTTCACCTTGTATTCGCCAGTTATCATCATTCCACATGAAGCACAGGAAATGAGACCACAATATGGTTGAGGTTCATTTTGTGGTTTACGCTCTGGCTGACCACGAAGTTTCAACATTTCCTGTGCTTCGTCAAAAAGTTTCTTTGAAATGATTGGCTCGTGCTTTCCTTCGTGCAATTCTTTTGCGTAGTTAAAAAGTCCGATATAGAACGGATTAGCAAGAATGTAAGCCGTTCTTGTTTTTGAGATTCTCTTTCCGGAACGCGTAGATATTCCGTTCTTCGCCAAAAAGTTTGCGATATCTTCCAGTCGTTGATTACCTTTCGTGTATCGTTCAAAAGCCAAGCGGATAACGCGAGATTTTTTCTTTTCCACCACGATTGTTTTTGTTCTCGAATCGTTGATATACCCGATTGGCGCTTGGCTTGGGAATATTCCCATGCGTACTTTTTGGCGAAGTCCGCGTTTCGTATTTTCGGAAAGAGAATCAATATAGTATTTGCTTTGTACAAAGGCCATAGACAGCGAGAATTTGCCCTGTGGCGTGTTTTCAAACCAGTGGCTAGGGAATTTGAGGCTCGCAAGGTTTCCGATGTCGAGAAAGTAGACAATCTGTCCGCCGTCCACAGAATTGCGTGCCAGACGATCGGGGTGCCAACTGATAATCCCAGATACTTCACCTTTCTCTATTCGTCTCATCATTTCGCCAAAAATGGGACGCCCTGGAATTTTCGCCGTACGCTTCTCCACAAACTCCTCCATGATTTCTAACTTTTCATTTTTGGCGAAAGCGCGCAATTCCGTAATTTGCGCATCAATGCTCAAAACTTGCTTATCCTCGACATCGGTGCTCTTGCGAGCATACAAAAAGAATTTTTGTGACATATAGGGATTATAGCAAAAATTCTTTTTGTATTGCAAAGCAAATACTATTAGTCAAAATTGCTTCTGATTTCGAACCTCCTCCTCCAAAACAAATTAGTGCGCGCAAGCGCGCCAAAAATTCTGAATTCGTTTGGAAAAATGGGGGGAAACCAGTGGGACGCGC
>MHSK01000030.1 GCA_001821295.1 Candidatus Taylorbacteria bacterium RIFCSPLOWO2_12_FULL_43_20 | reverse complement strand
TCTGAATGCCTCCACCACCAACTCCTACGGACTGACCGTCAACGCCAACACAGGAGCGACAAACAACTACGCGGCGATATTTCTTGGGGGTAACGTCGGCATCGGGACGACTTCACCACTTGGAAAGTTACACATTAGAGATAATTCAACATCAGCTCAAATATGGTCAAACTATGGTGGTGGAACGAATATGAAAGATTGGAGGCTTGGATTCACATCAACGGCTATGTTTTTTGGCACTCTTATTGAAGGTAGTGCTTCTACTGGTGACGCAGCGATTATGATTGGTAGAGAGACGAATAGCGACGATGTTGATTATATTGATTTTGCGGTAAATAATGAAGCTAATCGGATGAGAATAATCAATAACGGCAACGTCGGGATAGGGACCACCTCTCCATACGCCAAACTCTCGGTAGTCGGGGAAGTAGTCGCGGAGAAGTTCCACGCCACTTCCACTACCGCCACCTCAACCTTCGCCGGAGGGCTGGATGTCGGATCAGGCGGACTTACCTACGACTTTTCATCAGGCATAACCTCCATCGCATCGGCCGAAATGGGCAACCTTAACTTTGATACCGACGGCGGAGTGTTGAGCTGGGTGGATATGCCTGTAGTATCGGCATTGGCTGGCACCGTACAGAGCTACTCGGCGCAGATAGACGGCAACCCCTTGCTCACGGTATACAGCGAATCAGATGGTTCCGGCGGTATACAGAATCCTCGAATTGGCATCGGTACCACATCTCCTTACGCCAAGCTGTCAGTCGTCGGCGAAACTGTCTCGGAATACTTTACAGCCACATCAACTTCCGGAATATCAACATTCGGCGGCACGGTCGGCGTGGCCACTACGAGTCCGTGGAGGACATTGGCGATTACCGGCACAGTCGGCTTCGACGGACTGACAGGATCAACCGGAGCCGGATCGCTTTGCTTGGATTCAAACAAGCAAGTTGTCTACAATTCCGCCTCAGACGCGTGTCTCTCGTCTACCCGAGCTACGAAGCATGACATCGTGGAGTTATCCGCGACGGCAACATCCAGTCTGAGCACAGTTCTAGCGCTCCAGCCAGTATCATTCATATATAATGAAGGCGACGGCAGGACTCGGCTCGGCTTTATCGCCGAAGATACCGCTTCCGTTGATCCTCGTCTGGCCACTTACAACGTCGAGGGAGTCATAAGCGGAATAGACGACAGAGCAATATTGTCGGTCGCGGTCAAGTCAATTCAGGAATTAGATAAAAAACTGTCTGACTTGGAGCAGAAGGTGAACGGAATGAGTTCCGGCGGTGAGAACATCTCATCCGTAGACGCTAGCGGAAGCGTTGATGGCGGCACAGCCACGACCACTCTTTATGCCAGCATTACTGTGGAAGAGAAGGGTTTGTTTGATAAACTGTTCGCTTATCTGGAAACATTAGGTGTTAAAATAACCGAAGGGCTGGCTACATTCAAGAAAATCGCGACTGAAAATTTGAGAATCGGCAGTAAGGAAAAACCGTCGGGAATCGTAATGTATGATGAGGATGGGGAAGCGTATTGTCTGCGGCTTCTCAAAGGCGGTACGGCTTCAACAACTCCGGTAAACAGTGAAGGGGAGTGTCTCGAGCAAAGTTTTGAGGTTGGTTCTGAAGATATGGATGGTGCGGATAACACGGATGATGGAGCGGATACCGAGGGTGATGGCGGCGACGCGTCTCAAGGGGAAGATGTAGTCGTTGATCCTGATGATGCTTCCGGATCGGAGAGCGCGACAAGTACTCCCGACCTAGTGGAAGAAAATGAAGATGAGACCGCGACGACAACCCCTTCCGATACAATAGCGGATGATGCTGTGGATGACGAGACTTCATCTCCGGAAGAGCCATCGGAAGCATCCCCCGAGGAGTCGCCGGAAGTATCACCTGAAGAATCTCCGGCAGGAGTAGAAGAAAATGTTGAGGAGGACGCAACGGTCGAAGAGCCACCAGCATCGCCTTCGCAATCTCCTTCCGAGTCGCCTGAGGAGTCACCGGAAATAACGGAAGAGTCGCCGGAGGAATCTCCTGAGGCGGAATCGGACCAATCAGTCCAATAGGACTGGGAGGAAATTTCTCCTTCGAGTTCCTCAGGATGGTGAAGCAATTGAACCATAATTACTAATTTCTAATATCTAATGAGAAGAGAGACAGAGAGGGGTGGTGGGACTAAAAATAAATTATGGACGATATAATTGTTAGACGAAAAAGAAAACAAATAGACACCCGCTCTATTAAGAGTGAGGCGCCGGAGCAGAAAATGCCGTCACGGGACATGAATTTCCCGCGCGAGTTGCCGCGCGCGGGTGATAGTGCTGTGTCAAATGCGGCTGGCGATTCCAAACAAGTTGAATTACAGCCACTCTCGGAACCAAAGCAGGATGAAGTGAAAGAGCAAGAAGACTATAAGCAAAAAGATGTGAGCAGAATAATTCAAGATGTGCGAGCTGCGGCGGCACACAGTAAGAACGAGGACCTCCCCTCTAACTCCCCTTCGCTCGAAGCGAGCTACGACGGAGCAAGGGAGGGGAAGATGAAGATGAAGAGGGGGAGGGGGAAAAAGATCGCGTCTATATTCGTCATTTTTGTTTTGTCTGTTGTGCTTGTCTCGCTTCTTATTTTTGGCAATGGCAAAGAGGGCGGGATAGTTTCTTTTATGATTGACCGTGATGGCGAGTCCTTGGCATTGCTTGAAAAGAAAGATATGTCACTTATATCATTCAGTGACACCGCGGAATACATGAACGAAAAATATGGTTTTTCGTTCATGTATCCGGTGGAAATGACGATAAAAAGTTATACAGAGCTTATAGGTGAAGGCGGTGGGGCCCGTGAGGTAATATTGCTGCAGAGAAAAGATAAAAGCACGGGTGTGCAGATATTGATCACTCCTTTTGCAAAAAAAGAGCTTGACATTACCGAAGGGTATATTAGGAGCAATATCCCCGATCTTGAGATTGAAGATCCGCAAGTGATACAAATAGGGGCGAAAAGAAGCGGTCTCGCTTTCATAACTGTCAACAAAGCATTCGGAGGAAAGTCGCGCGAAGTTTGGTTTGTGTACAAAGGAAATTTTTACCAGATTTCCACTTACACCGAGTTGGACACTTTACTTCGGGAAATTTTCGGTTCGTGGAAGTTTATGTAGGGTATCAAAAACAATACCAATATACGAATGGGGAAAAGAATACTGACGGTTGATTTAGCATATTAAAATGATAGGATAGAATAACAAACATGAAAAAGACTACGATAATTATTTTAATCCTGATATTGGCGATTGCGGCTATTGTCTTTTCGCAAATGCGGAATAACGGGGGAGAAGCCGATACGCCGTCTCTGTCCTCCGAATCTTCGGAAGCGGAATCAAAAGCGGCACTTGAAAAGATCATCAAGTCTCCGGAGCGCGCGGCTGTTTCAGCGGCTGTGGCGGAGACGGATTTGACGGAGACGTATGTGAATGAAGCGTATCGTTTTTCGATCAAGTATCCGGCCAAGCTGAACGTCTCTTCTTTTGAAAGCGCGGATGGAAGCGGGTATGTGATCCTTATCGCCGATCTCCAAACGGGCTACGGCGTCCAGATATTCATCAGTCCTTACGCGGATTCGTCGGATGTGACGGCTGAACGGATACGCCAAGATGTTCCGGGCATTACGATAAAGAATCCGCAGGAAGTTCTTCTCGGGCAGACCGGAAAAGGCGTGGCGTTCACCGACGGCACCGGGGTGACAGCCAACAGGCAAGTTTGGTTTGCGTCCAAAGGGCAGCTGTATCAGCTCACGGCTCCGATGGATTTTGACGACACCTTGCGGCGCATGCTGGATACGTGGATTTTTATGTAGATACCGCTTATTTTTTTACCTGTTAGTGCTATTATAATTCATTTATTAGTTAAATTTAACTAATAAATGAATTATATAGATTTTCAGCAAAAGTTTAGGGACTATCCGCAGTTGTAATTTATAGCAGATATCGCTTAACAAAAAGCGCACAAGCGGCATTTTATCTCAATCTTTATGCATGCTATTATAAAAGCATGAATATGGGGAATGTTAAATTAAAATCGGCCGCAATCTTTCTCCTTCTCCTCGCTTTTCTTCTTTCAGCCCGCGCCGCCTCGGCGGCGACTATCGGCGTCCCGACCAATTACCTGTCTATGAATACGGGCCTCGTCGGCTACTGGACGTTTGACGGCAAAGACACCGTCTGGACCTCCGCCACCGCCGCCACCACTTTGGACAAAAGCGGCAATGGCAATACGGGCACGCTTACCAACATGAGCCGCTCTTCTTCCCCCGTGTCCGGCAAAATCGGTCAGGGGCTGAAGTTTGATGGGGGGGATGATTATGTGCACATCCCATTGCCGACCATTGTTGCTCCATATACCGTGTCATTATGGTACAAGCCAAACAAACTCGGTGCCAATCAGACTGTCATATCCCTCCAAGGCGAAGGTACATATCCGAAGTTTGTTTTTGCGTCAAATAATAAATTACTAATGTATATAAGTGCGACAAAGTTTTTGTACAGCACAAAAGTTTACAACAGTTCAGATTTGAACAAGTGGAATCATGCCGTTTTTGTCATTCCTTCGTCGGTTGTGTCTGGCTGGAATCTCTATATTAATGGAGCAACAAGTAATGGAGTATCGAATGACTCTGGAGCGTATAATGATCCGTCAACATATGGTTCAATCGGCATTGAAGAGGTTATTTTAGGCAGTCCTGGGAGTGGAACCATCGACGACGTCCGCATCTACAACCGCGCGCTGTCAGCGACCGAAATCAAACAGCTCTATAACACCGCCTCTCCCAAATACGGCGTATCCCAAACAGTCGGACAAACCACCAACTGCGATTCCGGCCTCTCCTGCGGTCTTGTAGGTTACTGGACTTTTGACGGCAAAGACACCGACTGGACCACCCAGAAGACCAATGATCTCTCCGGCAGTGGCAACCACGGCACACTCACCAACATGTCCACCACCACTTCTCCCACCTATGGCAAAATCGGGCAGGGACTGAAGTTTGATGGGGAGAATGATTATATAAACGTAGAATCTGGCCTAAATATCACCGAATACCCGTTTACTCTTTCTGCATGGGCAAATGCGGACACTTTTTCATCGAGTCAGTCGATTTTGCAACTCGTCGATAAATCTGAATCTGGTGTTTACTGGACAATCGGAACAATATCATCCGGACATTTTTCTATGACGGCAAGGAATACTTCTCCTGTAACAACACCGGGGATTATTACTCCAACTGCGGGCGTATGGTATCACGTGGTCGGCGTGTTTCGTTCGGAAACTGACAGAGAGCTGTACGTCAATGGTGTTTCTGATGCTACATCGGCGGCTTCTGTCAATTTTGCTGCAACGGTTGACAGGGTAGCTATCGGATATTTTGGGGACCTTACCCCCGGTAATTTTTTAGGTGGAAAAATCGATGATGTCCGCATCTACAACCGCGCGCTGTCAGCGACCGAAATCAAACAGCTCTACAACACCGCCTCTCCCAAATATGGCGTATCCCAAACAGTCGGACAAACCACCAACTGCGATTCCGGCCTCTCCTGCGGCCTTGTAGGTTACTGGACTTTTGACGGCAAAGACACCGACTGGACCACCCAGAAGACCAATGATCTCTCCGGCAGTGGCAACCACGGCACGCTCACCAACATGTCCACCACCACTTCTCCCGCCTATGGCAAAATCGGGCAGGGGTTGGTGTTTGATGGGGGGGATGATTATGTGGGTACATCATATAACGGGCAACTGACTAACTTTACGGTATGTGCTTGGTTTAAGGCCGATGATATTACACCCTCTTTGTACCAAAGAATTGTTGATAAAAGTTACTCGACAGGTATGTGGATTGGAGCGCGAAGTGGTGTAGCTAATAATTGGGGCGGCGGGGTTCTGGATAGCAGTGCTCCGTTCGGTAGATATATCACCTTATCTGCTGGTCAATGGCATCACCTCTGTTCAAAAAGAGAAGGTACTACACATACTATAGTAGGAGACGGTGGTGCTGTTAGTACTTCTGGTACTGTTTCCTCTTCTGCACTGAGTAATGAGGTCTTACGGATAGGAATCAGTAGCGTTCTTGCGGCGCCATTCAACGGCCTCATCGATGACGTTCGTATCTATAATCGCGCGTTGTCGGCCGACGAAATCACCCAACTTTACAACTTAGGCCGTTAACTTTTATTTACTATTAATGATATTTTTAAAATCAAAATGAAAGGCCCAATCAAAACATCCCATGGTATAGCAATCATAGGAACCTGTTTTCTCATCACTTTACTTTTTATTAATTGGGCAGGAAGACAAATTGATTCTTACGTTTTGTCTGCCCCTATTTCACCTTCAAGCCAAATCGCCGCCATATCTGGTGCGGGGTCGGGATTAGTACTTCATTATAGTTTTGATGAAGGTTCAGGCAGTCTGATTACTGATTTATCTGGAAGTGGAAATGACACAACATTGTCTGGGACAACTGCTTGGGTAACAGGTAAGGTCGGGAGTTCGGCATTGGATTTAGGTTCTGTAGATAATCTGGTTGATTCAGGGAGTGAGGTGATCGGTACAAACCCATTTACTATATGTATGTGGGTATATCCACATGCCTTGAGTGCAAACAATTCGTATTTTGCATATAACAGTGGACATACCTTTGGTGGAGGCATTCTTTTATATGTAATTACAAATAACAGAATAAAATTATCTACGATTAATGGAACAATCACATCAAACAATAATGCAGTCTCATTGGTTACATGGACACATATTTGTACAACTAGAGATCCATCCAATAACGGTAATTTGTATGCTAACGGACAACTCACGGGAACGCCTAATGTTGACCTTGGGACACCGACAATCGGGAGTGAAAATTTGATCTTCGGTAATCGAGCTGGAGGCGGCAGATCATTTAAAGGTTATTTGGACGACGTAAGAGTATATAACCGTGCTCTCTCCGCCTCAGAGATCGGAGAACTCTACGCTCTGGGAGGAGGTACTCCGCCACCATCAGACACTACACCACCTTCCATATCCAATGGATCACCATCAGGCTCTCTATCTTCCGGAACTGCTCAAACCACTCTCTCTGTTACAACCAATGAAGGTGCAACCTGTAAATACAGCACCTCCGCCAACACGGCATATTCATCCATAGCCAATACATTCTCCACTACAGGCAATACTTCTCATTCCACTACTGTCACAGGCCTTACTGACGGCTCCTCATATACATACTACGTCAGGTGTCAGGACTCAGTCGGCAATCAAAACACTTCTGATTATTCCGTTTCATTCTCAGTGTCTTCTGCCGGAGGAGGGGATGACGGTGGGGGAGAGACGCCTGTTTCTCCCCCTGACAACCCTTCACCCGGAGGACCCGTGACATATTATGTAGATCAAAATCATCCCAGTTCGAACGATAATAATACTGGTACGGAATCTCTACCTTTCAAGACTATTCAAGCCGCCGCCAATATTGTTGATCCTGGAGATACTGTACTTATAAAAGCTGGGACATATCAAGATCAATTGAGTTATTGCGTAGGCGCACAGTGTCGATTGGTGTTTATAACAAGATCCGGTACGGCCGGTAATCCGATCACATTCAAGGCATACGGAGACGACTCCGTGATCTTGACCGGTTTTGGATTTGAAGACCGTGATCTGGATGAAGACGGCTATGCAGATGGTCCGACATATTCGAATAAGAGGGAACGTATGATTATGATCAAGGCCAACTACATTCGGATAGAAAATCTTGAAATCACAAACTCGTCTGGTTCAGGTATCATCATTGATGGTAGTTTTAATGTCGTCAAGAATGTTCATGTCCACAACCTCTGGGGCGATGGAATTGCGATTGGTGATACGGGAGAAAATCGCGTCGAGGGTAACGTTGTTGACACTGTTGAGATACACAATAGTCGACATAACGGCGGAGTTAGTTTTTATTTACCATTACAGTCGACTGAGATTATAACTAACAACCTCGTTACAAATTCAATTGCCTACATGAATGGTCGCCATCCTGATGGTACAAAAGTCCTGCCTTTGACCTATGATCCTGCCGGCGGCGGCAATTCTGATGGTTTTGGTGCCAGCAAAAATTGCGCCGATACCGCTACCTTCACTGATGTGCCTTATGACAATATGTGTCCGAAGAATGTCTTCAGGGGTAATGTCACTTGGCTCAACGCCGACGATGGATTTGATATGAGTATGGCCGATTCGCTTGTGGAAGGTAATATTTCTTTTGGTAATGGTCCCGCAGGCCGCAAAGGATTCAAGGTTCTCCGTCAGGTGACAGACCTTAGATTTGTTGGAAATATCGCCTATGCTAATCTGGGCGTTGGTTTTGAACCTCGCGTCACTTCCGGAGGAGTTTTCCTAAATAACCTAGCTATCTCCAACGATGCTCAAGGCTTCAGTGGAATCAGCGGTGTCGGACGAAACAATATGAGTTATGGCAATTCTAGCAATGATTTACCCAACAGCACCTGTGACAATTGTTCCAACAACTGGATCGGCAACGGATCGGGGACTTTCAGCGGCAATCCTTCGTTAGCAAACCTGACGCCTTTCCAAGACGGGGAAGGTAATATCACTGTGACGTTTCCACCAAATCTGACCATCGCCGAAAAAGTCGCTTGGATCAAGGAACAATTCAGAGTCGCCTTTACTCCTCAATCAACCAGTGCGGCTATCAATGCTGGGGTTTCCGTCTCTTATATTGATCCGATCAGTGGTGAAACATTACAACGAACATTTTACGGATCGTCTCCAGACATCGGCGCCTACGAATATGTTTCCGGTTCGGGACCAACCCCCCCCACCAACTCCGCCCCCTCCGTTTCCGCCGGCCCCGACCGCACTCTCGAACTCCCCACAAACTCCCTCACACTCACAGGAGGAGCATCAGACGACGGTCTCCCTCAAGGCTCCAGTTTGTCAGTAACATGGTCCAAGGTCTCAGGAACAGGGAACGTAACCTTCTCCTCAGCCAATTCACTAAGCACGACAGCCACCTTTAGTACTACAGCGGGTTCGACAGGCTCACCGCAAGGCACCTATGTCCTCCGCCTCACCGCCACAGACGGCACCCTCACCTCAACAGACGAGGTCACCATAACAGTTACCCAAGACTCCACTCCTCCAGTACGCTCAGGAGGTACTCCGGGAGACACTCTCCCACACACAACTACACAAACAACTCTCTCACTCACCACAAACGAAGCATCTACCTGCAGATATGGAACATCACCGAACACTGCATACGCTTCGCTTCCTTCTACGTTCACTACGACAGGGAATACCAGCCATTCTTCAATAATCACAAGCATCTCCTCCGGAAGCTACACCTACTACGTCAAATGTTCTGACTCCCTAAACAACGCTAACACCACTGACTACACCATATCCTTCTCCATAGCCGGAGCTCCTCAAACACCCGATGCCGACGGTGATGGAATAGCAGACGGTACAGACCTCTGCCCCAACACACCATCATCTCTCTCATCCCAAGTAAACCGCTACGGCTGTCCCCGTCCTCTAGCCGCCAAATTCGATCAAAAACCCAACTTCTATGAGCTCGACTTACGCTCGCTCCCATCTCTCTACCTAGGTATCTCCACCTATGGCAAGATCGACTGGAACACACCCCTTGTACTCCTTCGAGACTCTGTCTCAGGCTACAAGGACCGTCTGGACTTCGACTCTACGATCGATATCTCCTATCACAAGATTACCCTCAATTCCTCCTCTCTACCTGAACTAAGCAAACCAGCTACCCTAACCTTCTACGACATTAACTACATACAGCCGAAGATATTGAAAGACGGATCAATCTGCTCTTCTTCCGTCTGCACCAATACAACTTACGCCAACAGGGAACTCACAGTCACCGTCCCATCCTTCTCCACCTATGAAGTCAAGGAAGGCTATGTTCCTTCCACTTCCGGAGGTGGCGGATCAGGAGGAGGTTCTTCTTCCGGCACCCCGGCCTCCCAAGAGACGGTGATTCTTCCTGTCCAAACTCCTGTCTGTACACCATCCGTAATTCAATCATCTCAACCTGCTTACAATTTCTCCCGTAATTTAACAGTTGGCAGCAGAGGAGAAGATGTCCGACAACTGCAGATCTTCCTCAACAACAACGGCTACACCATTGCTTCCGTTGGAGTTGGCTCACCCGGCCAAGAATCAGACTACTTCGGCAATCTCACCAAATCCGCTCTCATCAGATATCAAAACGCCAACAGAACTCAAATACTCACACCAGTTAACCTCACACAGGGAACAGGGTTCTTTGGAGCGTCTACTATTCAGTACATCAATTCACTTCAAAGTAATCAATCAAACCAATCTCCAACCACCGACTGCATACCCGCTACTGCGATTCCTTCTAACTCCCAATTCCCAACTCCTTCCTTGCCAGCCGTAGCCTTTGGCGAAGGCTGGACCAGAGACCTAGCTCTCGGTAGCAGGGGAGAAGATGTCAGAAACCTTCAAAAGTTCCTCAACTCTCAAGGATTCACTGTCTCAAACCAAGGAGTCGGTTCAAAAGGTAATGAGACAGATTACTACGGCCCGGCCACCCACTCCGCCCTCATCAGATTCCAGAACTATTACCGAGACGATATTCTTACTCCCGTCGGCCTTACACAGGGAACGGGGTACTTCGGGCCGAGTACGAGGGGGAAGGTGAAAGCATTACTAGATTGACTTATAGCATGGAAAAATATGCATAAAAATGATAAAATTAAGGAATGAAGCTTCGTCAAACCCTCTTTTGGGACACCAATCCGGATAAGATAGACTTGGAGAAGAACGCTCAATATATCATTGAACGCATCTTGGATTTTGGCCACGATGACGAGGTTCGTTGGATGAGAAAATTTTACGATCACGCTCTCATAAAAAGGGTCGTCGAGAAATCTCGATCATTACGACCTGATACAAAAAAATTATGGACACTTCTGCTTCAAAACGTATAGATTTACATTACGAGAGTCTGCCGAAAAATACAGTCAAAGCTTTCGAATTTCTCTCGACTCAATCGTGGCTTGAGACTGGTGGCTGGTATCTGGCCGGCGGTACGGCGTTGGCCCTCCAGACTGGCCACAGAAAATCCGTCGATCTCGATTTTTTCACGATCGAAAAGGACTTTACGGCCACGGATGTTCTCTCTCATTTTGTTAATGTTCCGTCTTGGAAGACCGAGATGGATAGAAAAAATACAATATACGGATCATTCGAGGGTGCCAAAGTCAGTTTTATTGCCTATCCCTTTTTTGTTCCGAAAACTGAATATGTGCATTTTGGTTCGATACGTATCATTCAGCCACGTGATATTGCTGTTATGAAAATCATCGCCGTTTCGCAACGCGGTCGAAAGCGTGACTTTTTTGACCTTTATTGGACAGCTCACCATCTCGAGACATTGGAAGAAACCATCCGCCGTCTTCCGGAACAATATCCATCCGTAGCTCATGATTATCATCATATATTGAAAGCTCTTGTTTACTTTGATGATGCAGAAAGTGACCCTGACCCGGAACTAAACTTTAACGTAGATTGGAAAGAAGTTAAATCTTTTTTTGAAAAAGAAATTCCCTTGATTTTGAACAAGCTCATTGGAGATTGAAGATCAAAGATTCATGCTTTATCCGAGCCCCAGAAAGCCCCGCCTGTAAGGCCGTGGAGCTTCACACAGGGAACAGGGTACCTCGGACCTTCTACTATGAGGAAAGTTAATATGCTCCTTGCGCAGTAACGCGGTAACGGCGCAGTTGGACTAACGGCTTTTATAGTATTATAATTAGCATATGAAAAATCACTGGTCAGTAAACACAAGTGAGCTTGAAAAAGACCCAGAAAGCTTGGCCATATGGAAGCTTGAGCAGTGGGTTAATTGGGGTATTGGAAGTACAAAAGCTTCAAGATCCGACCTGATCAAATATTGGGACAGATTAGATCTTGATGAATGGAAGAAAAAGGCTCTTTCTCTCGCGCTTTTCTAATATTTAATTCTCGTGTCATCCGTACTCTCGAAAAATCAAGTCAATGTACTCTCGCTGTTAAGTGCTGAAAAATTGGTTGTTGATTCATTTTACCTTTCAGGTGGAACAGCTCTTGCAGAATTTTATCTACAGCATCGTCTATCAGAAGATCTGGACTTTTTTTCTGAAAAAGAATTTGATCCTTTATTGATCAGTTCTGTCTTCAAGAAAATACAAAATAAGGCAGGTATAAAAAAAGTAAATTTTGAACAAAGTTTCAATCGTAATCTTTTTTTTCTTGAGCTCCAGAATGACACCATAAAGACTGAATTTACTTATTTTCCATTTACACGCATTGAATCAAATAGAAAATTTGGAAATTTACACATTGACAGTCTTATTGACATCGCTGTCAACAAGATTTTTACAATTTATCAAAAGCCTCGTTCTAGAGATTTCATTGATCTATATTTTATTCTTGCGCAAGAAAAAACTTGGAATATTGACGGACTTGTTGAAAAATCCCAAATTAAATTTGATACTTATCTCAACCCTCTTCAGTTGGGTAGCCAATTCGTGAAAGTTGAAGTCCTTAAGGATTATCCAAACATGATCAAGAAAATAGATGAGAAAGAATGGCAAGGTTTTTTTATGATGGAAGCGAAGAGACTTACAGAATCAAAACTGGTATAGGATTAGATAATAATTGTTTGGTCACATATTTCGTGATATTCTGTGGTCATGATAATCACCGATGACATAAAACAGAGAATAGCCGACCTTGCCCAAAAATATGGCCTTGATCTGGTCGTGCTTTTCGGCTCGCAGGCAACAGGTAGGACGCATCCCAAGAGTGATGTGGATATCGGGTATCTTTCTGATCAGGCGCTTGATTATCAAAAAGAATTCGCTATACAGGAAGATCTATTCAGACTCTTCAGACGAACCGATGTGGAGTTGGTAAACTTGAGTCGGATTTCTCCTGTGATGAAGAAACTGGTTTCTGACGAGGGTGTGGTTTTATACGAACGCGAACCCGGATTATTTGCGCGGTTTAGCATGTACGCATTCAAGCTATTTGTCGAAACTAAAAAGATCAGAGAACTTCGTTATCAGTCGTTAAAAGATTTTATTTATGCCGGAAATAAATAATAATCTCCATGCGGTGGTTGCCAAACTCGAGCTCATGCAGGAGTATTTTTCTCGGCTCGATCTCATATTGTCTCATCCAGAGAAAGAAATTGTCGACGATCTGACGTTACGTGCGGCCATGGAGCGCAACTTCCAGCTTATCGTTGATGCGGCCATCGATATTAACACAGCATTGATTCAAGAAAAGAAAGCGCAGCCGTCGGATGATTATCAGGGCACTTTTGTTATTTTGGCATCGACCGGTATTATTCCTCATGAACTTGCTTTTGCTATGGCGCCATCCGTTGGATTGAGAAACGCTCTGGTCCATGTTTATGAAAAACTGGATCCCGCACGAGTCGTTCATGATGTAAAGAGGAATATCGGGCAATATCGTGAGTACATGGGTTACATATTCAAATATGTGGAGACTTCCGATAAAAATAAATAGAGGATGTTGTCCTTCGAGATACTCCATCTTCTGATATTCTTCCGTGGTACAGGGTACCTCGGGCCTTCTACGATGAGGAAGGTGAGGGAGCTTCGTTTGACGAACTTTATGAAGAAATAAAAGATATCCGCGCCAGCGAGCGGATGATTTATCAAAAAATTACGGATATTTACGCGACCGCAATTGATTATTCGCCAAAATCCTATGAGTGCAAAAAATTTTTCTCGGCTGTCCAAAACAAACTTCATTTTGCCATAACCGGTAAAACGGCGGCGGAAATTATTACTGATCGGGCGAGCAGTAAAAAAGAAAAAATGGGTTTAATTTCTTGGCGGCGCTCTCCGCTGGGAAAAATTATGCCAAGCATCAGGAGATCAGCCAGGAATTGGTAAAGGCGGGGACAAAGAATAAAAAAACATCAGCATTGACATTATCAATCAAAAGTATATACTTTAGATATTAAGATAATATAATAAAGAACCATGCAAACAATGTTAAGTATAAAAATAGATAAGAAATTGAAGAAAAAAGCCCATGAAGTGGCTCATGCTCTTGGGGTGTCTTTGAATGCCGTCATTAATCAGAATATTAAGGAGTTTGTAGATGTGCGACAAGTTACCTTTACGGATCATCCTATGCCAAATAAGAAGACCCAGAAGTTACTTGATCGTCTTCTCGCTGATTCAAAAGCAAATAGAAATTTTGTAGGACCGTTTGATACGGCAGAGGAAATGATTAAGAGTCTTCGTTCATAATATAAATATATGCAAATTGATTTTCATAATAATTTCCGAAAGCAATATAAGAAATTATCTATAAAAATGCAGGGTAAGTTTAATGAGAGATTGATTAAATTCAAAGATAATCCGCTTGTTCCAGAATTAAATAATCATTCATTGCATGGTAAATATGGGAGGTGTAGAAGTATTAATATAACAGAAGATCTTCGAGTAATATATGAAGTTAGAGAAAAAGGAGTTAGGTTTCTAGATATTGATACGCATAGCAATCTATATAAATAACTATTAAAAATATAGTCCCTGCTCATAAATGGTTTATTGGACAGAGATAGAGAAAAAATAAGAATTTAATGATAAAATGGCAATGTAAAGCAAATGCTTTCATATCTACATTTCATGCGCATTTTTAGAATAACAACCCTGACGCTTCTTTCACTACTCCTTTTCGGCTTCTCACCCATCCCCGCCCTCGCTTCCAAAATAAATGTCCCGACCAATTTTCTCGTTCTCAACACGGGGCTTGTAGGATGGTGGACTTTTGACGGCAAAGACACGCCCTGGACCTCCGCCACAGCCGCGACCACTTTGGACAAAAGCGGCAATGGCAACACCGGCACGCTTACCAATATGGCGCAAGCCACAAGCCCCACCATAGGCAAAATCGGGCAGGGGCTGAAGTTTGATGGGGGGGGTGATTATGTGGAAAAAACAGATGTCTCTTCTTTAGATATTACAGGAGCACTTACTTTATCGGCTTGGATTTATACGCATAGTCAAAAAACTGATAATGCTGGAATTATTTCTAAATATAGAAACCAAACTGGGTCTACAAATCAAAGGGCCTATGAGTTATATGTTCAAGACAATGCAGTTTCAGGTGGTATTGGTATGGCTATATCAGACGATGGAACTTTCAAAGCAGATGGTGTTTTGGAATCAGGGGCGAATGTAATAACTTTAAATAAATGGCACCATGTCGTTGCCAGATTTGAACCTTCTACATCTATGCGTCTCTATGTTGATGGAGTTCAGGTTGCGAGTGACACTACTTCCATACTTTCTTCCGTTGCGAACACTGCAGCACCATTGTGGATAGGAATTCAACTTAGATCTACAGATCCCAACATGCATTTCGACGGCCTCATCGACGACGTCCGCATCTACAACCGGGCGCTGAGTGCTAATGAAGTATTACAATTATATAATCTTGGCCGCTAATATATATGTATATGCAACCCATCAAAACATCCCACGGTATCGCAATCATCGGAACCTGTTTTCTTATCACTCTGCTTTTTATCAATTGGGCAGGAAGACAAATTGATTCTATTACTTTATTGATACCAGCTTCTAGTCAAACTGCGGCAGTAGCTGACTTTAACTCCAACCTTGTGGCGCACTATACGTTTGATGATGGGACAAAATCGGGTGCTATTGGCCAGGCCAAATCATTCAATGGCACGAGTGACTACGTTTCTCTTCCTGCCTCCACCGTCAATTTCAATAATAACTACACCGTGAGTTTCTGGCTCAAACCTCTCGGAAGTTTCAGTGGCACGATTGTGAGAGTTTCCAATAGTGTCTCAAACACCATAGCTCGTAGCAAGTACGAGATCAGAGCGAATGGATCATCAATCACATTCATTACCGGAAATGGCAGCGCAGCTGACTCAGACAGTTTCTCGACATCAATACCTGTAAATACCTGGACGAATATCACCTGCGTTCATACAGCAGAGGAATCAAAATCATGTTACAAAAATGGCCAACTCATCTCCACTGCTACCAACGATGTTGATACCAGTCTTGTTTCCGCCGGTATCGGACTTATCGGCACAAACCGGAATCTGGCGGGTAATAATTTCTATGAAGGTCATATGGATGATGTGCGGATTTACTCCCGCGTTCTCTCTTCATCCGAAATCCAGGAGCTCTATGCCCTTGGTTCAGGCGATACAACTTCTCCACCACCACCGTCTTCATCTGACACCACGCCACCTTCGATCTCATCAGTTTCTTCGTCAAACATCACTACGGGAGGAGCAACTATCACTTGGTTAACCGACGAAGCCGGAACCTCCCAAGTTCGCTATGGGCCTACTTCCTCCTACTCCTCCCAGACCGAGGAAACCTCTTCCTACACCACCAATCATTCAGTGACTCTCTCCGGCCTCGCTTCAAACACCACCTACAACTACACCGTAGTCTCCAAAGATTCTTCCGGAAACACTTCCACTTACTCGAGTAATCATACATTTACAACTCAACAGGAATCTACGTCTATATTACCGCCATCCCAATCAGGCGCCTGTTCATCTGTCTCGCAATGGGGGATCACTTGGTATTTCGACAAAGAATATTCCTGCGGTACCTTTGCCAACGGCGACTGGTGGGTGATGGGGCCGGTTGAAATCGTTGATATGACTCCGGCTTGGGACGGCACACATAACGGCTGGGAGATAAACCCAACATTCAGCAGTACACAGGGTTTTTATGCGGGTAACTATGGTTACAACGCGGAAAAGCGTCCTGAAATGCCGTTCACCGTTTCAGAAGGATCAGTAGTCAAAGTGATCGGAGGTGAAAATGCTCAATCACATTCAATTATTAAAACCGCTGCTGTGTTGACAGTTTTGTCCGAATCTCCTGCCGGCGGCGGCCCTCTTTACTTTCGTCCACCATATAGCGGTTCAGAAAAGCCCCTGATTCCAGTCAGTAAATTACGAACTGATTTGCTTCCAAAATATGCATCAGTCGTAAATGCTCCAACACTTGAAGGCGTGCGAGAGGCATTTTCAAAATCATTGAGAATGGATCATCACAGTTCGAAAGCTCGGCAATTTCGACCGAGCAGTGCGATGGCGGACTATCAACCAGAGAATACAGCGAGTTTGAACAATGCGATGCTTCGTCTGATGTTGAATGATTCGATTGATGCAAAAATGCCCGCACTCATCCAGTACACACAACATGCCCTCGATCGTGCTTACATCATCAAGCAGGGATATAGAATATCTCCGGGAACAGGCCACAATCCAAATCACCGAGTAATTGCCGCATGGGGTGCTGTCATGCTCGATCTCGAAGATGTCAAGACATATCTAACTACAGCCACTGGTTTCCATGAAGATATTTATCTCTTCGATGGTATTAATGGCCGATTATGGGGAGAATCTTCGAGTGATATGCAATATTGGAACTATATCATGGGGCTCGGCGGAAGCCGCTCGCGTAAAGATCCTTACAATTATATAGATGGTGGCAGAGTGGGAGACTATCAGTTCATTACCTCCCAGTCATTGAAGGGACAGGCACTCATTTATATGCTTTTCCCACAACTCCGGTCTGTAGTTCCGACGGATAAAGTAGATACGCTCATCAAGTATGCCGACCGATGGGTAACTATCGGTAACTGGACACAACCGGACCCTTGCGCGCCATTTGATGGAAACACTGCCAATTATGGAAAAACTTTTGGACCAGATGGTCAGGGAAGTTGTATCAAAGACACAAATCCAGACGACGGTATCGGCCGATTTCCGACCAAGCATGGTACGAGCAGGGATAGTGGTCAATACAAGAGTGCGTTTGTTGCCAGCATGTGGGATGCATACGCAAATTCTACACCAGTAACCCACACCCTCACCACCACCTACTCAAACGGCACCATCACCAAGTCACCCAACAAATCAACCTACACCAGTGGAGGATCAGTCACCTTGACTGCAACACCTGACAGTGGATATACCTTCAGCGGCTGGTCAGGAGACGCAAGCGGTACCACCAATCCAACAACCGTCACAATGAACGGCAACAAGTCAGTCACCGCCACCTTCACCACTCTTGTACCCACCAACCTCGCCCCCACAGTCTCCGCCGGCTCAGATAAGTCAGTAGCCCTACCGCAGTCGGTCTCCCTCCAAGGCACAGCCACAGATGACGCTCTGCCTCT
>MHSK01000029.1 GCA_001821295.1 Candidatus Taylorbacteria bacterium RIFCSPLOWO2_12_FULL_43_20 | reverse complement strand
CGAGTAAAATTTGCGTCCTTGCCGTACCTTGTTCTGATAATAACGACAACGTCATCTTTTTTGTCACCGTCCAAGTCGCCTCTAGACATCATTTTCTTATCCATAACCGCCGCATAGTTCTGGTTCGGAAATTTTTCCAACTCCTCGCATTGATTTTCTTCACAAATAACACGGAAATAATTGATGCCGTTTACAAAAGCATAAGACGCGCCACTGTAATAATCTTCAAAAGCGGAATTTAGCACATCAACTAGAAAAAAATCATTCATTTGCCAGTCTGGCTCTTCATAGGAAACACGAGTTTGTTCCCCGCTTTCCATCTGAATCAGCGGCTCTGAATCTCCGCTCATACGGTCATATCTATTCACATATCCAAGATACAGCCCAGTCAACAAAAGAATCAAGGCGATAATAACGGATATGCGCATTGCTTTTTTTTTACTTTTCATTTATGACATCACTATAACATAAGAACCTATTATCTCGGACTCAGTAAGAAATAAAAAACCGCGCCGTGGAACGGCGCGGTTTTGCAATGCGGACTATCTCTTCTTTTTTTTAGAAGACTTCTTTGCTGATTTCTTTGCAACCTTTCTTTTTTTCTTTGCCATTTTTTTTATTAGTTCTATTTAGGAAATTTAGTACATGAGAATAATCGACCAAGTTATTCACTTACTATAATTATGGTACGAAAAAAATAATTTACAACAAAAAAAGATAAAAAACTGTGGAAAACTTTTTTTAAAAATAAAAAAATTATTTCGCGTGCACTTTTAATTAATCGTTGTCTATCCTTTATTCAACTTTTCTCACTTCCCATTCAACATTGATTCCCGTCTTCTCTTTTATTGATGCTCCGATAAAAGCGGCGGCGGCCTCTACATTTTCCGCGGTGGCTCCGCCCAGATTTATAAACGCGAGCGGCTGATTTTCATGCAGTCCCACTTTTCCGATTTTGAAACCTCTCAAGTTGCATATTTTGTCCAGCACCCAAGCCAGAGGAATTTTAACCCTTCCTTTTTCCTCAAAGCCGGGAATACCAGGGAAATTTGTTTTCAGTCTCGCGTAATGTGATTTGGTGATAAAGGGATTTTTAAAAAAAGACCCGGCCGTAGGCGTCTTTGTCCAATCAGGAAGCTTTCTCTTGCGTATTTCTATCACCGCTTCTCTCACCTCCTCCAAGGTCACATCTTTGGAGTATTTATTCTTGAAACGCTCCCTCAGATCTTTGTAGCCGATGTTCACTCTGTCATGCTTGTTTAAACGAAAGAAAACTTTGGTGATCACAAGGCGAGAATTTTTTTCACGCTTGAAAATACTATCGCGGTATCCGAAATAACATTGTTTATTAGCAATCCTTAACAAATTCATGCTATCTGAGTCCAAGACTTCCACCTCATCAATCACATCTCCAACTTCCGCGCCGTAAGCGCCAATATTTTGCACCGGAGCCGCGCCCACCGTTCCGGGAATATAAGAAAGGTTCTCTAGTCCGTATAATTTTTGAAAAACACAAAAAGACACGAAGTCATCCCAGTTTTCTCCCGCTCCGCTTTCCACAATATAATTCGTTCCGTCCTCTTTCACCTTCACGCCGCGAATCTCATTTTTTATTATAAGACCGCCATAACCCTTATCAGGAGCAAGAATATTTGAACCTTCGCCAATAACATAAAACGGAACATTTTCTTTTTTTGATAACTCAAGCGCTTCTTTCAATTCGGTAATCGTTCTTACTATTGCAAAATACTTGGCCTTACCTCCAATTCTAAAAGTGGTTAAATCACTTAAAGGGATCTCTGCTTCGATTTTCATAAATTAAAATAGTTATGCAGGCTGACGGTCAGCGGGTGCTGGCTCCAAAACTAATGTCTTATGTGAGTGCAAGCCGCTGACCATCATCCGGCACATTCTATGATGTTAAATTTATTATAACAAATAATACTAATGGGAGAAGAAGTTGTTAGTAGATAGTCGTTAGTTATGAGAGGAGGAGGAATCTCATGTCTATGGGTTCTGCGAATTTATCAAGTGACGGCAAGTACCTGTCTAGAAACGTCAAACCCCGCCAAGGCGGGGGTTAACGCAGACATTCGATTGTTAAGCCAGCTTTCGCTGTAACTCACATCATTATAATAGCAAATTATTTAAAAAAATCAATAGCGATTCCCTGAATTCTCATCATAATTGCATAGCGGTCTGCAGGCTAATCACATACCCCTTTTGTAGGCCCATACTCTGATTCATATCAATTGACGAGCTTTAGAGCGTTTGAAAATCCTATATCCTCGGTAATTGTCTCTTCGTATTTATCCCCAAGAATTTCTTTCGCTAGATCAATCTTTTTTGCGTAAATGGCGGTTAAAGCATAAAGCATTTTTATATCTTCAAACTCTGGGCTCTGATCGTAAGCGCGCTTCACGAGCTCATGTCCTTCCATAAACTCTCCCGAGTTTAGATGCGCAAAGGCGAGCGCTATAAGCACGTTCTGTTTGTTTGGCGAAAGCGCCGCGGCTCTTTCCAAAATTTGTATCGCCTCGGCGCGCTTACCGATTCTCATAAAAAAATTTCCGGCGATAAAATGCATGCGAACATCTTCGGGGGTCTCCTTCAATTGCTTCCTGAATTCTTGTTCAACGAATGTCACAAATCTAATTTTCGTCTCATCATCAGCGGGCGAAGAGACAACACGCTCAGCGATTTGACCGAGAAATTGCCTCGTCTCCCCTTTTCCAGGTGTATTTAGGGCTAGAGAGGATTTAAAATATTGAAGGGAAGATTCGGGATTATTTGCAGATAACGCCGATATAAGCTGATTGGAAGCCAAAATACTTTTTATATTTATCGTGTAAATACCAACAATTAGCAGTAAAGACACCGCAACAGTTATTGAATAAAAAGCAGAACTACCCGCTGCAAGACGCTTATGTGGAGCGATAACCTCTCCCTTTCCGTAATGTGTATTAATAAGCGCTAGAATTGCAAAAAACATGATGTAGCTTGTAATGTTATCAAAGACTGTTAGGTTTTGTATAAAATAAGCTCCAATAAGGCCTGTTAATACAATTCTGCCCAGCTTATCGTTCTCTTCAGGACTGATATTTCCTCGTTCACCCTTCCATAAAGCATGGGCAACAAAAAAGAAAATAGCCAAATAAGCGAGAAGCCCGAGTATACCTCCAGCCACAAGCCAGTCAAAAATCACGTTGTGAGCGCGGTCAAACCACGGCTCTTGATTGTACATTTTCGGATTATAATATTTGTAATAAACATAATTGAAACTCTCCTGTCCCCAGCCAAAGACCGGCCTGTCCTTGAAAGCCCGCAATGCGGCTATGCCATTGTAATATCGGGACTTGCCTTCGCCCTCAAGAAAAAATTTGTTCAAGTCACTATCAAGAAGAGAACCGAAACGTGAAAGTGACGGATTCTTTCTAATAAAATTTTCATCTTTAAAAACAACGAACATTGCCGCCAACGCCACCAAACCGACAAGTAAACCGATATTCAGCCGGCGCATAAACAGATCCTTTTTTTCAACGATCGCGACAGCGGCAAACACAAATACGAGACCGCAAACCAAGCCGATCATGGCGCCTCTTGTGGCCGTGGACATGAGAATGTAAATCTCCCCTCCAAGAAGTAAAAAATAAATTGCGATGCGAATGTATCCTTGCGCCGCTTTTTTGAAAATAAGATATAAGCACACAAAGGTGGCTCCAGCGGCGATTATGGACAAAGTGATGCCCCTAACACCTGCCGATACTTCCAACGCGCTCGCGTAATCTACGTAGTAAATGAGAAAGCCGACACATCCAAGCACCAATGCCCAGAGAATATCCTTTAATTTTCCTCGATTGGAATATAAAAAATATAAAATAATAAATATGTTAAAAAGCGTGTAAACGGCCAAATAAGTCGCGTTGCCCAAAGTGGCGTCCACACGGACTCCTCCCTGATTGATCGCCAACTCGCCGCCTAGCTGTAAAAAAGAAAACAGCATGACAAAAATACCGACCGCAATATTGGCATGCAAAAATCTGTTCCATAATTTTTCCGTGGACAAAATAGCCGCGGCAACTAAAAAATACATAAAAAGATGAACGTGCAAAATTAGCCCCTCCATTCTTTCATAGTTACTCCAAATGCTTTTATACGCGTTTACGCTAAAGACGTCAGCAACGGCAATAATCGCCAAAAATGCGGCAAGTGACCATAAAATAAGCGTTTTTTTCGGACGATATTTCGGCTCAAGCAAAGCCAATAGAATCCATGACGCAAATATAATTTCTATAATAATTCTAAAAGCGAAGTTTTTTCCCGTAATGAACGGAAAAAGCAAATCCGGAAAGAAAAAAGCCGTAAAAGACTCTCCACCCGCAACAATTACAGGAATCAAGGGAATCAAGAATAAGCCGGATATTGTAAATATTCTTAAAAACTTTGCCATCAAAATATTTTTTTATTGTTCAAGAAATGAGCTAGAAGACCTGGAATTCGGGCGATAATAAAAACCGGCTTGGCGGTCTCCGCCTTCCAATCTAAAGCGCATAAGGCCGCCGCCAAGGCACCATCAATATTTATGGGTAAATTTTTTGACGTATGCTTTCTCAGTGTTTCTTCCACAAAGCGGGCAAGCGCCGCGTATTCCCGTCCAATATCTAAGGCGTCCACTTCCTCCAAAATCATTTCCGCTCTGACGTCCTTTTTATACAGACGGTGTCCGAAACCAGGTATTCTAATTTTTTTCTGAAGATATGCTTTTATTGTTTCCTCAACATTCAGATTTCCCCTCTTCAGTTTGTAAAACAGCGTCATTGCGTTTTCTCCCGCTCCGCCGTGCGAATCGTCTATTTTTTTTATTCCTCTCGCGATTGATGCGGAAACATTCTCACCAGCTTTAGCGCCATCAATCACCGGAATTGCCGATGGCGTATCCTGTCCATGATCTATTGAGAGCTTAAGTATAAGTTCGAAAAGTCGTCTTTGTTTATCAGACGGTATTTTTTCAGAAAGCATTTCATATATCAAAGCTACAAAGTCAGTCTTTTTGCATTTTTCCAAAAAAGACACGTCTTTCCAGAAAGGAGTCTCACTTTTGTGCGTTAAGGTAATTGCCATAGAGATTTATACTATCACTTTTTTTACCAGCTCCGCAATTTCATCGAAATCATCGGCCACAGTTATTCCCGACTGAGCAAGTATTTTTCTTTTCGCGCTTGGCCTACTGCTCCTTCCTTCAATAATCGCGCCTGCATGGCCAAACTGAATGTTAGAAGGTAAGGTTTCCGTAAACTCTCCAGCGATAAACGCCACGACCGGCTTTTTTATTTTTTTTTCTCTTACGAGATGCGCGACTCGTTCCTCATAAGTCCCTCCGAGCTCTCCAAATATGACTGAAGCCTTTGTCGTAAAATCTTTCTCCAATTCCAAAAGAAAATCGGCAAAATCAGCGCAAATAATTCTCTCTCCACCGATTCCGACAGCCCACGAGATCCCAAAACCGTGCTGACCGAGGTGTAGGGCAATTTCCGATGTCATTCCCCCCGACTTTGAAATAACCGCGATTTCTCCCTCTTTATAAACCTGATCGGGGTTAGGTCCTCCGATTGATCCGATTTTGATCTTTCTCGAGGGAGAAATAAGCCCGACGGAACTGGGCCCGATAATATTCGCTCCTTTCTTTAGAGCTAATTCGTACATAGCGCTAGCATCGGCGACAGGCACTTTTTCAGCGCCAATCAGTATGAACCGTATGCCGGCCCGAATCGCCTCCTCCACTGCCTTCTTTACTTGCATAGGGGGCACAAACAAAACCGACCCGTCCACTTGCCCGACTTTTTCCACCGCCTTTTCAACAGTATCAAAAACCGGAACCCCCGAAAGCTCCTGTCCGCCTTTGCCCGGCGTTACTCCAGCAACAATTTTTGTGCCATACTTTTGCATCCACGGCAATGCCACCCTGCCCTCGGAACCGGTTATTCCTTGAGCGATTAATTTTGCGTTTTTTGGTAATAACAGACCCATAGTTGTTCACGATTAAAAATTATTTTGGAATTAACATTACTCGCGGCATTAACGCGATTTTACTCCGGACTTTTTTATTTTTTTGTAAATATTGGATAACCGCACCATTTCCTCCGCCGATTTTGAAATGGATGTTTCCCGGCCGTAAATGTGGAAATCGAAATCTTTGACCTCGGCGAGCATGGCGAAAGCTTCTTCATCCCGCGGTCCTCCTCTGCGAATGACAATCGGGTAATCAATAGTCAAGCTGAGTTCTTGTCTTGCCTTCTTGAGTCCGTCCACTAGGCCCGACAATGTCTCATAAATATCGGTAAAATTGGCAACTCCGCCTATTACCCAAAGGCCACTCAACCCCGGCTTTGATAACACGATTTTAGTAAGTTTTTCAACTTTTTCTTTTGAAGGATTGCCGGAATACTCCGTGTAGTTGGCGGGTTTTCCCTTTTTTTTGATCAAAGCATCAAGCGCCATAAGAGACGCTCCGCCGCCCGAAGCGAGAATTCCGATATCTCCCTCCATATCAAAGAATGACGAACCCGCGGTGCCTCTATAATCTCCATCATCAATTTTTTTAGCCTCAATTTCTCTTAAAGTAGGAGCGTGGCCCGAAGAGCGGGGCGGATAATTCCAATCATGTCTTCCGGAAGCGGTCGAGTCAAGCTTGATTTTGGCATCAAGCGCCATCCAGATTTTTTTCCCATTCTTTTCAGATTCCACCAAAGGGTTAATTTCAAGCAAAACACAATCCTCACTGAAAAAAAGCGAGAGTAATTTATCAATAAGCGGCCTAGGAAGCGGAATATTGCCCATTTCCCCATCTTCTGCACGGAGAGAATATTTTTCTATTTTTCTTTTTTCTACGCCGCTACCTCCGTCGATCGTATATAGAAGCGCGGGAGAACGTCTTGCGGTATCATAATATACGGAAAGATAATGTTCTCTGGTAAATGAAATTTTTTCCTCCGCAATTATTTTTTGCGGCGTTTCGCCATTAAATTTTTTTGAACGGATTGTCTTCGTGGCGGAAAAAAAATCTTTTTTGTTTTTTACTTCAACAATTCCTCCGGAAGCCGCGCGTTTACCTGAAAGTACTTGGACTTTAAGAAAAAAAGGGGGTGACACAGACGGAACGGCTTCAGCAGAATCAAGTATTTCAAATCGCGGCACGGTAATGCCGTATTTATTTAATAATTCTTTTCCTTCAAATTCATAGAGGGTCATTTTTTAAATACGATATTTTATTGTATAATTTGTATCCTTGCACGACACAGCTGGTTAAATTTACAATTTTTATATATTATCAGAGATAATATGAGTGGGAAGAAAAAAATTGTATGCGTAAGCGGCGGTTTTGATCCTTTGCATGCAGGACATATCCGATTGATAAAAGAAGCGCGCCGATTGGGAAACGCATTGGTGGTAATACTTAACAATGATAATTGGCTGCTGCAAAAAAAGAAATTTGTATTCATGAAAGAAAAGGAGAGAAAAGAAGTTCTGGAAGCTCTAAGAAATGTGGACCGTGTCGTTATATCATCTCATAAAAAAGGCACTGGCGATACAAGCGTGAGCGCTGAACTAAAGCGTATTAAACCTTCAGTTTTTGCGAATGGCGGAGACAGAAAAAGCGAAAAGGATATCCCCGAGGCGGCCATCTGCAGAAAACTCCGCATCAAAATGGTATTTAACATCGGTAAAGGTGGAAAAATTCAATCTAGTTCCAGTTTGGCAAAAAAAGTCATCGGGGCGCTGTCAAATGTAAGAGGATATCCCCAATCTAAACGTAAAATATGAAGTTAATGCAGACTTGCCCGCCGAAATGTCCAAAACTCTGCTGCAAATTGCGTTTTTTTCGTCAGCGTATCTCGATATGCTTCCTCAAAACTCCGCAATTTTCGCAACGAATTTTGGACATTTCACCTAGGCATTAGATTGGAGATAAGCTCTAAGACTTGCCAAAAAATGACTTCAACTTATTGGCAATAAATACGTCAGTGAGTTTTCTTGACTCATGCGTCATGCCTCCAATATGAGGAACAATGATCACATTCTGGTTCTCCTTTGAATATTCCACCAGTGGATTATTGCCAAATGTCTTCCCTTTGAACCTAAGTTCGTCACGGAGCACGTCTGCGGCATATCCACCGATTTTTTTCTCCAATAGAGCATCCAGGAGAGCGTCTTCGTCCACGATTCTCCCTCTGGAAGTGTTGATGATTACTGCTTCCGGTTTTATTATGGCAAGGGTACTGCGGTTAATCATATTTTCAGTTTCCGGAGATAAATGAACATGAAGAGAGACAGCGTCGCTTCTCTTTAATAAATCATGAAGTGACACTTTTTCATAGCAGTTTCCAAAATCACCCTCTACATTCGGATCAGTATACAATATTTTCATTCCCATAGCGGCGCCATATTTCGCGGTCATGCGGCCTAGACGGCCCATGCCTACAATCCCGAATGTTTTGCCGCGGATGTTCTTGCCTCTGAACCTCTCCCTGTCCCATTCGCCGTTCTTTACCGATTCATGAGCATGTGGCAAAAGCCGCCAAATAGAAATTAAAAGCCCCATCACCAGCTCCGATGTCCCGGTCAAGCTCTGAAGAAACTCTTCTTCGTGCCTCAAGCTTAAGACTTTTATGCCTTTTGTTTGGGCGAATTCCATGTCTATGTGATCCAAACCGGTCGTAGCGGTCGCCAAAACTTTAAGTCTTTCCGCTTTGTTTAACACAGGCCGATCGAAATTCAGGCCAATTCCCACTATCGCCGCGTCATATCCGCATATCTTGTCCATAAGCTCCTCTTGGGATACCGACATGTAGTGAACATCGCCAAGTTCATTGATAATATTTTTCGCTTCGTCCGAAAATACTTCGCCAATTGTATTTAATATCAGGAGATTCATAAGATTCTATAATTATTCACAAATTGCGGTAAATGGCAATGCGCCCAAGGCAACTAATAGCAAATTTTGAGTGCGGAGCCGCAGGTGTTACTCATTCGTATTATTTTTTGGAATTTGGTATTTGGCGCTCGGTGCTTATTTTTGTGTGTTTTTCGTCATGTGGTATCTACTGCTTTTTGTTAAACGGTATCTACACTATAAAGCGAGAAGAATAATACCTGCAACTACACCAATAAAAGCCACTAACTTTTTCAGTACATGCCTTTCTCTGAAATAAAAATGTCCAGATAACACAGCAAGAAACACACTGGCGGCTCTTCTGCCGGCGACTATCACAGTCGCTGGCGCGAAAATATAAGCGAAGCTCCCGACTACGGCGGCCAAACTCCTTGTCGCCGATAGCATAATATATTTAGGTTTCTTTAAATATGAAAAAGGGAGCTCCCCTGATGCAGAAGTGGCTCTAATCATAAAATAGATCGTGAGTATAAGATATATAACGCCTTCTTCCGCCTCAACCGAATTAAAATGCGTAATGTTATATTTATAAAGTGAGAGAGTAATAACCGCGACAATCGCCGTAAAAATGGTATAACCGATGCCTTTGAAATTGAGGCCGCTCCTCAGCATTAATATTATTAGGCTCAATACGATAATTATAATGCCCAAAAACTGAGTGGCTGTTATTGAATAACCGAGAATAAAATCTACCGCGAGCAGTAGGGGGATTGTAATGATCCTCACGAAACTGAAAGTGCTTCTATCTGCTTCTCTTAGCGCCACAAGGCCGACATGGGCAAGCATAATCTCTAGAATGGCACGAGGTATAAAAAAAGGGAGCGACGCCAGTTTGAATATAAACTCTCCCCGAAATAGCGCAATGGCGAAAAATATTGCCGTCGTCCAGAAAAGATAAAGAAAACCCACAATAAAAAATTCTTTGACTTTCTCGGTAATTATTTTTTTTCCGAGAGAATTGGAAGTCTCTTCAAAAAAACCGGCAAAAAGAACAAGTATAATGCCTATCATAATTGGTTAAGTTTAACACATAGCCGAGACAACCTCTATATTTATGGATGGTAATAATTATGGATTACGAAACTCTTTTCTCGGCAGGGCTTTTGCGGAACACGGGTATTTTTTTGCTAAAAAATCCTTAGAGCATGTTCCCAATCTAATGTCTGGACCAAATTCCAAAATTTTGAGCGAAAATGGCGAAGCGCGAGGAAGCATAGCAAGCTATGTTGACGAGCGATGAGCCATCTGCAGCCGAAATTTTGGAATTTGGGCAGACAAGCATTGTATTTTATTGATAATATATTGCGGTTAGATTGTGAACATGGTCTCGTGCTCGCCCGTCGGCTTGCGCAATGTTCCGCAAAAGCCCTGCCTGCGACGAGTTTCGTAATTCAAAGTAATAAAAGTTCCAATTTCCCCTCCTGACTTCTATCATTTAGTATGACACTCCCAAGTCCTTCAATAGTGGTTTAACTTTTTCATTCGGTTCCGAACGTAGAATAGTAGTGTCGCCAGTTTTTGAATCTACAATGTGCGCATCTGCGACGCTCATCAGCGTATCTCGAATATCTCGTAAAGACCGTCCAGTGACGCTTTCCATATACTTGCCGATGCACAGGGCGACAAAGCAGATGAGGATATGGGCACGGATGGCGTCTTCTTTGTAATGAAAGATCGGCCTTGCTTCGAGGTCGCTTTTTGCCATTCGGAATGTCTGCTCTACATGCCATAGTTGTCTGTATCGAGTCACCACTTCCAGATTCGAAAGCGTAGCTTCCGGAATGTTGGTGTAGTAACCCTTCCATCCAAGTAACGTCATAGCTTTTTGTTTGAGAGTCTCGTTCACAACATACGGACCATCTCCGCCGACAACAAACTTCGCCCTCCTGCCTGGTTCATTTTTAGCAATCAATATTTCCGCTCTCTCGAGCTGTTTGTCCATCTCATGTTTGTCTTTACGATACCTGGTAGATGAATATGCGCAGACCAAATCTCCGCGGTCAGTTGAAATACGTATGGTCGATCCGTCTTTTTGCATAGCTGTACGAATAGCATCAAGAATGTCAGCGGATGAATTGGCGAGACGAGCGCCGACGATGTAGGAGTACCCATCCTTTTTAAGTGCTTTGACGTTGTCGAGGCTAATCATGGCCGCGTCAGCGACTACTGTAGGCGTCTTTACATCATGCTTTTGAGAGAAATTCTTGAGAACTGGTAACATTGTATGCCCTTCGAATGCATTACCTTCAAACACTTCATATCCGACCGGAAAGCCTTGTTCTGTCACCAAAAGTCCTATGACGATCTGTGGCTGATTTTCCTTGTGATCTTTGGAGAAACCACGTTTACGTAAATCATCATCTTTGAAAGTCTCGAAGTAGAGGGTGGTAACATCGTAAAGGATCAATGACAGATCAGCGTGAAGAAGTGTTTTGGCACATGCGACCGCTTTTTTCTCGACATCATCCTTCAATGATTTTAGTTTTGGTAAATTTCGATACACTGTAATTTGTGTCCACTGTATACCAAAATACCGCTCCAACAATTCTATGGAGCGCAACTTGGAACACGACTCGATGATACGCATAATGGAGAGGTCGGTCAGTAGTTTTGACACGTCGGCAAATCCGCAATGTTTAAATATTTCAGAAAGTACAGTGTACGCAAATTTGTGCGTCGTGTTTACGAAACGAGCCGTTTCAATATTTAGTGTGCGACGAGGTGGAGGAGGAAACAACATTGTTTGATGCTGTTTGTGTATCCATTCTTCTGCTTTAACCATCAGAATCCCCACGGTCTCTGCGTCGTCGGCACTGCCGATATGCGCATCTACGACGACTTTCCTCGCTTTGTAGTGGACTACTTGGACAGCAGTCTTCCCAGAGGACGTCTTAACTTTTCTGATTGAAACCACGCTTTAGTATGACAAAAAAGAGAAAAAGAGACAAAACATGGCTTGGAATTTAGGTTATGAAAGTTGAGAAAAATAAATGATAGAAGTCAGGAAAGTAATAAAAGTTCCAATTTCCCCTTTCGCCGATTTGCGGGAATGTGAAAGTGTCGCTGGTTTTTCGCTTACAAAAATGTAAAAAAATGGCCATCTCCCATAAGATGACCAGTACCGCAGATTATGCTCGGTGGAGACGCATTGATGATAGCGTCCTCCATGTGCTGGGATCAAACAACGCGAACGCCACGATATATAATCCCGCTCCCATAGATTTTTCCGCGGACGACGGCTCGCCAAAAAAAATTATTCCGGCAACCATTGCCGTCACGAGATAGCTGCCATTCATTACCAGATTCTTAAGCGCTATCGCCCCTCCCCTTTGATAAGCCATGAGATTAAACATCCACATGAACACTGCAACAATCCCGACAAGTGTTGAAATGACGCTCAAAGCTATCAAGTTACCGCGAGAGATACCGGAAAAAAAATCGCTTCCCAAAATGATTACGCCGATGCCGCCGAAAATAAGCTGAACTATCCCTCCCCAAAAGTTTTTTACGAAAGGATCAATTTTCTGAATTTTTTGCGTTATCGCCTGATTGACCGCGAGCATGAGCGCGATTCCGAGCGACATCCACACCCAAACTGGAAAATTGGCTATCTCTTTCAAAGATGGCATCCCCAAAATTACATATCCGGCGAAGATACCGAGTATCACCCCGGTCCACTGTCTAATATTGATGGAATGCTTAAAAAATATCCGATCAAAAATAGCGCCCGGAACGATGGAAAGCGTAATTAAGAAAACGCTGACGCCGATGTCTCCGTTATACACAAAAGTTCCAAATCCAAGCACCGTGATTACAAGAGCAAAAAAACCGAATAGACATGCACCAAGGATATTTTGCGGAGTATCAATGATTTTATGACCTTGTTTCCTCGCCATTATGTAGCCCACGACAACCTGCACCAATCCGACAAGCAGTGTCGCGAAAAACGCATGCGCTAATGTAGTGGAAACTACGCCAGCCGCTTTCTGCAAACTTTTTGTGAGAGTTTTTGACAATGCTTCCGCAACCGTAAACAGCATCCATTTTTGGCCTATCATACTTTTGTCTTCCTTTTTGTTGTTTTTGTGACGATCAAAATCCTTACATAAAGTAACAGATTATCCTTTTTATGTCAATGGTCGTGAGCACGACCTCGCAACGCTGAACACTTTAAATTACGAAACTCCCTTTTCCCCTCATTTTCATATAAAATACAAATTGCTCCCTTGCGAGAGCCGTTCGTATGAATTTAACCATTACGCTATTCAATTTCATACTAACAAAAGTTAAGTTCTTCTTCAAACGAAACAGAAGACAAGGAGGTTGAGCCTCCTCGGGAGGCTCAACCTCTAAAGTATTCTTGGGCGATTGGATTCCCGCTTTCGCGGGGATGACTGGGGGAAGAAGATGCGGAATAATTCCGGGTGTGAGCGGTTACTATGTTTTCTAATTTTTGATATTTGAATTTTCTGTTGATACAGAACCAGAAGATTGATCTTTATTGATCAAAATCAAATTTTCACCTTGAATTTTATAGACAAAAGTTGTCGGATCTGACCACCCAGCAACGCCGTTGTATTTAGCATCGTAATTAACCGTGATTATATTATTTTCAGCTTTTAACCAATTGGCACCAGTACCGACACCAGTGCTGATTCCACCAATATGTTTAAGGTTACCGTTATTGTTGATGAACACTTCTATTGATCCAAGGGTTTTATTTCCCCCGTTCCAATGATTAGCTGGAACAAGAGCATCTAGATCCTTATCATTATCAACATCAATATATTTAGAAGCATCAATATATAGTATAAAATAACAGAGACCAGTGGAACAATTTGCTGATTTATATTTATATTCTCCATTATTTAAATTTACAGTTACAATATTTGAGGACTTCATCCCTAAATCCAAAGATACTAAGATATCATCCAATTGATTCTCTAAAACATATCTATCTCCAATTTCATATGTTTCGCCACCATTTGGGGAAGTAACGGAAACGGAACCAGCGTCATCATAATCATACTCTCGATAACCTATTAGAATAGTTTTTATTGAGACATTATCGTATGGGTCAAAACGTTCTTGCTTTTTTGATTGATCGAACACGGCATACTTTATTTTTTGGTTATCCAGCCAATTTAATTCAAAATGAGAACTCATGGCAAATCTTCCTCCGTTGAAAGTCTCGTTTGCCGAAAGATTAACTGCAATTTCATATTCATCACCAACAAGATCTATAAGATATAGAGTTTGCGCCTTACCACTTTCATCTTCAGCATCCGGAATCCAAGCGAGTTTTCTCTGATCTGGCGAAATCGCAAAACCGCCAAAAAAACCGTCATAAATATCATTAACTTTCATCTTCATGAACCTATTAGTTTCAGTGTCAAATAAGTACAAGGCCCCCGCAGGATTATCACTACCATCTAAAAATATTTTAAAAACGATCGCCTTGGAGTCTTTTGGGTAAGCGAAAAAACGAAGAAATAAATTAGGATTTTTATTCAACTCTGGAATAGCTTTTTTTATACTGTCCACAATTACTATTTCTTCCCCTGTTTGTTCATTGCGACGAATAAGTATCTGATCAGACTTTTCAGCATCGTACTGAGTCTGAAGATGATATCCATAATTTTCTGTATTCAAAATTTTGTTATCTGAATTTCTGCTATAAAAATGAAATCCTCCAACAATAATGAACAAAACTATTATCCCCACCCCAATCAAAAGCAATAACCCCCACTTGCTTTGACTCGGCTCTATTTGGTTTGGTTCCATTGGTTTAGTATTTTATAAATTTATAAGTTATATTTATTCTACACTACTTTGACATATTTCGCCACGAATGCACTGGGTTAGTGTACAGTTGACAGTAGAAAGGCATGAAAAAGAAAGGTTCTTTTAATAGTATTGATAGCTTGCTAGAAGAAGTTAAACGCAATA
>MHSK01000028.1:223-36919 GCA_001821295.1 Candidatus Taylorbacteria bacterium RIFCSPLOWO2_12_FULL_43_20 | reverse complement strand
AAAGGCGAAGCGCACAATGAATGACAACAAGCTACTCAGGGGTTTCCTCAAAGCGAGCGGGTTGTATTAACCTAATGTGGAAAGGTCAGTAAATGTGTTTGTATTTAAATACCGGACATTTTGTCACAATATATGTCAAGTGGTGTTTAAACTGTTACTGCTGATATAGTTATTGTGAACAATATCCATGGATAAATTGACCAGAAAAAAAATCCTTTTTGTTATAACCAAATCCAACTGGGGAGGAGCGCAGAGATACGTCTTTGACCTGTCATCCAATCTTAAGGATGAATACGACCTCGCGGTCGCCTGCGGTGGAAAAGGTGAACTGATAACAAAGCTGGAGGAATTGGGAATAAAAACGGTGATGGTTGAAAACCTGAGGAGAAACGTGAGCATCATAGACGACGTGAAAGTCTTTTTTAAATTGCTGAAGATTATAACAGACATCAACCCAGACATAATCCATCTAAACAGCTCTAAAGTGGGCGGTTTGGGCGCGCTTGCCGCGCGTCTCGTAAATTCGTATTTGTTCCGCCTTTATTACATTAAACTTAAGCGCCAACCGCTCCATAAAATCCTAATCGTATTCACCGTGCACGGCTGGTTTTTCAATGAGCAACGCTCGCAATTTATAAAATTTGCCAGCAAACTTCTTCAAGCGTTGTCTGTGCTGGTCACGCATAAAACGATAGTTGTATCCCAAACGCTAAAGGAACAAGTGCGGAGCTGGCCCAGCTTGATCTTGGACAAGATTACTGTTATCCAAAACGGCATAGGAAAACATGCTTTAATGAAAAAAATGGCGGCGCGTGAACTCTTGATATCAAACCATCCCGCGTTGTCGGATCATATCCCGAAGCCAAAGAAAACAGATAAAACTGTCTGGGTAGGAACAATCGCCGAACTTCATAAAAACAAAGGGCTGGCGCACCTCATAGACGGCATAAAACATCTTGAACGTAAGCATGAAAAAGTAATTCTCGTCATTGTTGGCGACGGCGAAGAAAAAGAGTTTCTCAGAAAGAGAGTAGATAACAACGATCTGTCTGGTAAAATTTTTATGATCGGTCAGTTGGAAAACGCCGCGCAGTATCTATGCGCGTTTGATATATTCGCGCTGACTTCAATTACTGAGGGCTTACCCTATGTCATATTGGAAGCAGGCGCCGCGGGCGTCCCCGTGGTCGCTTCAAGCGTGGGAGGCATCCCGGAAATAATAGACCAGCTGGAAACAGGCATACTGATAAGACCGAAGGAGCCGAAAGAAGTCAAAGAAGCAGTATCTTTCCTGATTGAAAACAAAAACAAAAAAAAAGAAATGGCGGTCAAGTTAAAGCAAAAAATAAAGTCTAATTTTTCGCTGGAGAGAATGGTTGAAGAGACTCGGAAAGTATACGAAAGATAAAATCTGTAGGAGTTAAACTCCTACAAGGAGGTTAAACTCTTAGACTCCGACAAATTCATTTTTCATATTATCTTTATGTGTAGTGCGGCGGTAGCGGCGCATACCCATAAGAATTCCAAGGCCGGCAAATTCAGCAAGGAGATGAGACCCGCCGTAGCTCATGAAAGGCATTACCAGTCCGGTCACTGGGAGTAGCCCTATATTCATGCCGACATTTATAACAAAATGACTCATAAAATATATTGACAAACCGATACCGTAAAGAATTTCAAAATTGGTGGCGCCGCGGAGAGCGTTCGCCAAAATTCTATATATAACCATTCCAAATAGAAAAAAGAGGATTAAAGAACCGTAGAAGCCCCACTCTTCCGCGAAAGCGGCGAATATAAAATCAGTTTCATATTCGGGCAAAAATTTAAGGCGAGATTGAGTGCCGTAGCCGACACCCTTTCCATAAAGCTCTCCGGAACCCACGGCAATAGTAGACTGGTAAGCGTTGTAGCCGCTTCCTCTTATGTCCGCGAGCGGATGGATAAAACTGATAATCCTCTGCTTTTGATAATCCTGAAATCCGAAAGACCACAGAGCGCCAAAACAAGCGACGCCAATGAAAAAAACAGCCAGCAAATGTTTTTTGGAAATGCCGGAAACCAGCACCATCCCCAGCCAGATAATAAAGATAATAATCGCACTGCCGAAATCCGGCTGAAGCAGAATCAGCGCGAAGATAACCAAAGCATAAAATCCAGACAAAAGTATGTGGCGTAGACGGGCGATTTCAATATGCCGCCGGGTAAAATATTTGGCCAGAATTAAAATTGTGACCAATTTTGCCAGATCTGACGGCTGAAAGGCCACGGATCCGAACTGAAACCAACTCTGCGAACCCCTCACGGTCACCCCGAGAATAAAAAGAAGGAAAAGCAGAGCGCATAAAAAGATAAAAATAAAAATTATAACCTCCGTTCTGCGCAAAAATCTGAAATCTATAAAGCTCAGTATAAAAAAAACAGAGAGAGAGACAGCGATCCATATTATCTGCTTGTCAAAAAGCGAACTGTCCCCGACAAAAGAATTCATTGTTACAAGCCCCGCGCCCAAGATAGGTAAAGCCGAAAAGAACAAGAGCCAGTCAATATTTTGTCTTTTCAATAAGTTGCCTATTTTCATTTTAAAATCGGAGAGATCTGGATTTTAGTCGGCCCAAGCTTGCATATTGACGCGGCTATATTCCTGTAGATTTGTATCAACTCTTCGGGCCGCGCCGCCTCAAAGTAACGATCGGGAATGACTGTTAGGTCGCGGAGAAAATCAGCGCGAACCCCGCTGCCAAGACCGATAGCGTACAGATCAATATTGGCCGCTCTGGCACCGTTGGCCGCGTCTATGGCGTACTTCTCTGGATACTCTTTATTGTCCGGAAGTGTGGGGCGCGAAGGCAAACCGTCAGTCAGCAATACGATAACCTTTTTTGCCTCTTCTCGGCCTCTTTCTGACAGCAACTCTTTCGTGGCCACGATAAGACCGCTGCCTATATTGGTATTCTGAGGACCTGAAGTAGTGGCTATGTTTATGGCAAAAACAGAATCTTTGACTTTTTTGAAATCAGCAGTTAGAACAATGTCTAATGGATCACTGGCAGTGTTGGCGAAAGAAACCACACCAGCCCTGTCGCGTTCCTTCATATTTTCAACAAAAGACACAGCCGCCTTCTTTACGGATGAAAGCGGTTCGGGAGGGTCGCCACCATCGTCATCCATGCTTCCCGAACGGTCTATCACAAGCATCACATCAGCCGGGCTTTCACACTCAACAACGCCCAGATCAAGAGCGTAGGGCCAAGTAAATACCAAGTTTTCAGATCCTCCTTTTTCCAATTTGTTGACGTATGTCCGTGAAGCGGCAATAACATTTTCCCCGCTATCGTAAACCATAGCTACAACTTCCAGGTCGTAAATATCTTCCAAGGATCTGTTTTCAATAGTGGACAAAACCCTAGGATTATCCTCGCCTTCAACCAGACTTGAACTCGTTACTCTGATGTCAGGAAACTGGCGAGTATCTTTCTTCCACACAGGGTCGTCCGTAAATTGAAAAATTGTTCTGGACGGAGTCTTGCCTCCCGTGTCTATACGGTCTTCAAAAATAGGAAATTTTTTGTTCGGGGGAATGTCCGCCACACCTTTCCTTTCCGCAATCAAACTGCCATTCTCATCATACAGTTCAAATACGTAAGGTACGGCTTCAGAACCTGAACTGATATTAGCATTCTCCACATACGCCACGGCATTATATATTCCCGGCAATACTTTAAATATTCTCTGCCAGAGAACCAGTGGCCTAATAGACTCCGTGGAGCAAAGGATATTGCATGAACCTCCACAGTCAATACCGGTTTCATTTTGGTTCTGTTTGCCATCAAAGCACGTCGGCGAATCATAGACAAAAAAGAAAACAGGCAAGGCAAATCCGACAAACAAAAGCACGAAAAAAGCCCCGATGTAACTAAGTTTTCTTTTTGTTGCCCAATGAGACATATTTAAAGAAATTTCTAATTACCAATTTCTAATTTCTAAGTAAAGTTCGAAAAAAGAAATAAAACCTAAAGGAAGTTTCGTCTCCTCTTTGGAAAAAAAAGGAGGAGGAATTCCTAAACACTCCCCCATAATGATATCAAAAAATCAGCCGAGAAAGAAGCGGCTGATTTTCGCAAACTTGTCACCGACTTTAATTGTAGTCGTACACCTCTTCAATTTCAATATACTGTTCGGGAGAAGAGACATCTTTCGCTTTTTGCCTAGCCGCCATAAGACTAGTGAAAACCACGGAAAGTACTATCAGCGGAATAATCAGTAAGCCGAGTATTGAGACTGCTATAAGCTTATTCTTCCTCTTTTTTTCCACAAAATCAGGCACGGTCTCGGACTTAACACTCTTAAGATTTCTATAGATTAGGAAAAGATAAATAGCGCCAAGAGGCCCAATAATAATTTGCTGGATAAATCTTACAACAATATCAATAGATGAAATTGTTATAATGGATAGCTCTTGACCGAATGACACGTAAGCCAATCCCGCAAAGACGGCAATGAAGACAATATAAATCGGAAAAAGCAACAATCCAAACAATAATAATTTAAAGAAAATGCTCCAGGCATATCCTCTTACGTAATTCCAACTTTGGGTGAGAGCCGTCAACCCTTTCTTATTCTCATCAACTAGCACATAGGTGCTAAACAAGAGATAGAAAGATAAAATGATACCCGGCACAATAAATAATGCAAACCCGCCAAAAATTGATAGCGACAGAAGAATACTTATCCAGACAAAAGCCCAAAAAATGTGAGCGGCCTTTTTATAATATTCTTTAACAGAAGAATAAACACCTTTTTCTTTATCCAGCAAGAAATAAATAAATCCGATAGCCGCGATATAAGCAAGAACTCCACCAATAATGGAAATAATCACCCCTATTATAAATGCCGTTAGCTGACCTGAGGTCGCGCCACTTAAAATAGCATTGCCTCTATCATCCACCGGTAGAGAGCGTATTAACATGGTCCCAACAACCATAAATATCAAAGGCGAGATGAAAATACCGAAGACAGCTCTAAAATTATCTTTTAAAAAACCGACTGACTGTTTAAACATGTTCCAAGCGCCAGGCAATGGAGGTTTTACGGCCGGCACTGGCATCTCTTGTGTATTTTCCATAAAAATTTTTGTCACAGACTTAAGTTATAATGAATTTATTGTATGACATATTCAGCTGAACAGCAAGATGGTAATACGTAACTGCTCACAAGACCGAGTGGTGTCATTCCCGCGAAGGCGGGAATCTAGGCCATATTTTGATCTGGATTCCCGTTTTCACGGGAATGACAGAAGAAAAGAAGGCTGTGGTGTGGCCATTACTCGGTCTTGTGAGGAGTTACGGTAATACACGCGCCCCGCTCTGCCCTGACGTAAAAAAACGATCAGAGCTGTGATGTTGAGTGGTCCTATGCAAAAAAAATAGTTCACTACTTTAGCCTGGCGACTAGCTACTCTCCCCCGCCTAAATTTTTCGAATTACATAAAATACACGAGACTCTTTGAAGCACTAACTGCGCAACAACTAGCTCAAGATTCTCTGCTCGTACTCAAAAAATTTAGGCGAGGTACCATCGCCACTACAGTGCTTAACTTCTCTGTTCGGAATGGGAAGAGGTGTGTCCACTGCGTTAAATCACCAGACTAAAAAAGTGAACCGGTCAAATAAGCTAAACGGTTTTGTTTATGTGCCCTTCGAACGGGACTCTGAAGATCTCATCCCCATTAACTTATAGAGTGTTAATGGTGGATTACCAGGTAAAAAAATCTGCTCCCATCGCATTAAGTGATGGTAAAGTGCTTTATAAATTTCCTAATAGGTTATGGACGGATTAGTACTTCTCGGCTAAACACATTACTGTGCGTACACCTGAAGCCTATCAACGTAATCATCTCTTACGGGTCTCTACAATGCACGGCATTGGAAGCACGAAACACGAAGCTCAAAAATGACATAATTCTGTCATCTCCGCGAAAGCGGAAAACCAGATCATCCTGGATTCCCTTCTGCACGGGAACGACAAAGTCGTTTTTTGGGTTTCGGGTTTCGAATTTCCAGTGCCATGCACTGTTCGATTCCTAATCTTGAAGTAGGCTTCCCTCTTAGATGCTTTCAGAGGTTATCCCTTCCCAACATAGCTACTCTGCATTGCCCTTGGCAGGAACAGCAGATACACCAGAGGTCAGTTCACTCCGGTCCTCTCGTCATGTTTACTTCGTAAACCGCAGACTGCCGCAGACTTAACGCGGACAATCGCAGAACGAATCCTCTGTCACCAGAGGCATAGACTATATCTTCATCCGTTTTGTACGATACATCGTACAAACTTAGGATGTTGGCGTATTATGAAAGTGTGATCTTAATGTCTAGCACTAAGGCATCTCTCATCTCGTCCCGAAGGACTCAGTCGTTACGGGGTTGCGAGTTTCGTTGAAGGGGCAAATAAAACTATTTGCCCAAAATTGGCGTTGGGTGCAAGGACTCGAACCTTGACGTTTGGATTAATGATCCGGTGCTATAACCTCTTCCAAAGTGCCAGCTCAGTAGGCCTACGCGCAAGCCTATCTCACCAACACAAGGTTATTATTTTTTAAGCTACACCCAACATAAAGAACTTCAACGAAACTCACAACTTCCCACGGTATTAACTTCAATTTGTTTTATTCTGCAAATATCGGACCGACATTTTGCAGCAAATGGAAGCCTCCACCGTTATTAGCCACATTGTCATCAGAAATTACTTTCTGAAGTAGCAATATTTTACTAGGAGCAAATCTTCTCAAGAATCAACGCCTGCAGTAGATAGGAGACCAACCTGTCTTGCGACGGTCTGAACCCAGCTCACGTAACTTTTTAATTGGCGAACAGCCAAACCCTTGGGACCTTCTCCAGCCCCAGGATAAGTTGAGCCGACATCGCTGTCATTTATTTCTTCTATCACTAGAAGGTTTGGACTATATCTTCATCCTTTTTATCTTCCGATAAATTAGGAGTTGGCGTCTTAGCTTCCTTATTATAAGGAAACTCCGAGCATTAATGCTCAAGTCTCTACGGGTCCAGTATAATTTATGAACAAATTATCATAGTCTCATAAATATTACTGCCTCCAGCATTATTTCATACCATTATCTATCGATAATAATGCTAGGTTCCCACGGTATTATCCACGTTACATGGAGTCCACCGTTATAAGCCAATTTTTTCTTTTAATGTATGTTGGTTCATGTCTCACATACATTAAAATAGCTAATGCAATCTCTCGCATGGCACCCCAATGTGTTAAGGTGCCGAACTCCGCCGTCGATATGGACTCTTAGGCGGAACTAGCCTGTTATCCCCAGAGTAGCTTTTGTCCGATAATCTTCCACCGCGTCTAATGCGTATGGTCGGTTCACTATGTTCTGCTTTCGCATCTGTTTGACAAGTACGTCTCACAGTTAAGCCAGCTTATGCCATTACACTATCGGCACGGTTTCCATTCGCGCCTAGCTGACCTTAATAAACTCCTCCGTTACTTTTTAGGAGGATAGCGCCCCACTAAAACTGCCCACCAGATACTGTCTTTCGCCGTTTTTTCCGACGAAGTTAGAAAACACATTTTTAAAGAGTGGTATTTCACTGTCGGATCCATCTACCCCGAAAGGTAAACTTCAAATCCTCCCACCTACGCTACGCATTAAAAACGTATCCTCAATACCAAGTTGCAGTAAAGCTTCTGGGGTCTTTTCGTCTAACTGCAGGTAACCGGCATCTTCACCGGTATTGTATTTTCACCGAGCTATTCCCCGAGACAGTTCTCCAGTCATTACACTATTCGTGCGCGTCGGAACTTCATATTCCTATCTGATGTTTCCATCAGTATTGACTATATCTTCATCTAATGAACATATCATCATTGCTTGAGTATATTTTCTTTTGCCTCCAGGATTCATCGTGAAAGCAATTTTCATGATTTCTTTTAATCCTTTTGACTGCTTGTGTTTCTCTTTACTCATCATCAAACATATTTTTCTAAACTTTAGAAAATCATCTTGCTTGGATGAAAGAAGCGGGTTTGTAACGAAATGAGGAATAATCTTTTTTAAAAGATCATCCAGACTTCTTACTTCATATTTGAGAGTTTTGTCACTATAGTCTCGTCTGATAAACCCACAACCAAATCTTTTTTGAATAAGATAGAGCACTTCCGCTCTCTCTTGGTTTTGGCTTACAGAGAAACTAGGTTTAGTCTCCCACCCTACAAGCATTTTATTTCTTCGGGAAAATGATAGGGAAAAACATCCTTCTCCATCTACATATCCCGAAATATACTCTTCAAGATTTCTATTCATTAGAGCTGGCGTATTATAGTAGTGATTATATCATCTACTATCTCGGTCGCCAACATTCAGTGGCGACCGAAGTCGATACGGGGTCAATACGTTCGCTTGTAAAACAAGCTCAGTACGACTTCCCACGGTATTCTCCTGCCTTCATTGCGTCTCCTCAAGCGCTCCAGCGAGGACTCCACCGTTATAAGCCAGTTTTTTCTTGATATCACTATCAAGTTGGGCAGTTCCTACCCGACAAGGAATTTCGCTTTTCGTTTCCTCTTTAACGAAGGACCATATCTTCATCCAGCTGGTACAAACCAGCTGGAGCATGGCGTGTGGTCTCTGAGGGGTTCTAAAAAAAATTTTAGAACTTCCCTGCGGATGATCTGCAAATTACAGACTTCCCCGCATATAGCCATGGTGCGGACCTGCTTTGTATTACTACAGAGCGAGGCAGCTTTGAATAGTGTACTGATTATTGTTTATTTAGTTTATCAAAATGTTTTTACATTTTATTGCATTAACAGAACTATAACAGTCCCAGTCCTTCCCACTTCGTGCAAGCACGAAGTGGGAACCTTAGGACCGTTATAGTTACGGCCGACATTCACCCGGGCTTACATCGTTCAGCTCACACCATTCTATCCTCCAATAATGAAGTGCAGAATGATGTGAACCGACAACGTTTGACCTTCGGGCATTGGTCAAGTGTCACCCCCTATACATCCTCTTACGAGTTCGCAGGGAGCTGTGTTTTTGATAAACAGTTGCCAGAGATACTTTTGTTGCAGCCTCATGCAAAGCGCAAGAGACATTTGACCTGTGACATTAAACTTTTGACTTGGCAGAATTTTGCTCTGCAAAATTCTGCGGTCAATTGTCCATTGTTAAGTGTCAATTGTTCCTTGTGCTTCGCACAAGGCAAGCCTTATTCCGAAGTTACGGCTGCTTTTTTGCCGAGTTCCTTGGGGAAATTTCACTCGTTCGCCTTACTCTACTCGAGCTGACCACCTGTGTCGGTTTGCGGTACGGATCTCATGCAAATAAACTTAGAGATTTTTCTTGGAGGCGTGCTTTGTCCTATTCTGCGCAAAGCGCAAGAGACATTTGACCCGTGAACATTTAACTTTTGACTTGGCAGAATTTTGCTCTGCAAAATTCTGCGGTCAATTGTCAGATGTTTATTGTCAATTGTTCCTTGTGCTTTGCACAGTTCTCGCTCTCCTTGGAAATGCCATTAAAAGCAGACTTCCGGATTTTCCTGGAAATCTTCCTCAGAGCACGAACGTAAATCCAATAATACGCAAGACATACTACACCCCGTCCTCCCATCATTTTGCATAAGAGTTATGGAATATTAACCATATATCCATCGGGTTCGGCTTTCGCCATCCCCTTAGGACCGACTAACCCTTGGCTGATTGTCATCGCCAAGGAAACCTTGGTCTTTCGGCGTGGAGGGTTCTCACCTCCATTGTGGTTACTTGTGCCAACATTCTTACTTCGCAACGCTCCACCATGGGTCACCCCTTTGGCTTCACAGCAAGATGCGAATACTCTCCTACCGCACCGCGCAAAGCGCGGAAATTCGAAATTCGAATATCGAAATTCGAAATAAATCCAAAATTCAAATAAAGGTTCCTCGGGGCAATCCTCGAGGTATTGAACCTTTGTTTCGTCTTCGCTCGGACGTCGTGAATGATAAGAATCATTCACACGCTCCTCGCTAGCCGAAATAACAAAATGTCAAACAAAAATAATTGTTTAAAATTTTGAATTTAAAATTTAGATATTTTTCGTATTTCGTGCTTCGTGCTTCGGATTTCTGTGCTTTGCACGGTACCCTCAGTTTCGGTACTACACTTGAGCCCCGATTATCTTCGGCGCAAAATCTCTTGATGAGTGAGCTGTTACGCTTTCTTTAAATGATGGCTGCTTCTAAGCCAACATCCTCATTGTTGAAGAAATTTCACCACCTTACTTGCACTTAGTGTAGATTTAGGGACCTTAAATAGAGATCTAGGCTGTTTCCTTTTTGACCAGTGGAGCTTAGCCCCCACGGTCTAACTGCCGCGTTATGACTTATAGTATTCGGAGTTTGATAGAATTCGCGATCTTTCGACCTGTCGAATTCTTCCAGTGCTCTACCCCTATAAGGAACACGCGACGCTAGCCCAAAAGCTATTTCGGAGAGAACCAGCTATTACCAAGTTCGATTAGCTTTTCACTTCTTACCACAAGTCATCCGATAGTATTGCACGGCTAAACGGTTCGGGCCTCCCTCTGATTTTCATCAGAGTTCACCCTGCTCATGGCAAGCTCACTTGGCTTCGGGTCTAATTTGCACTACAAACGCCCTGTTCAGACTCGCTTTCGCTAGGCCTCGCCCCGCCTCTTTGATCAACAAAATTTAAGGTGCTCATTATTTGTTCACCTAATTTTCCAAATTCATCCCAAAAAATGAAATGTTAATCAAAAGGGCGGGGTTAAGCAAGCAGTGCAAATTAACTCGTTGGCTCATTCTTCAATAGGCACGCCATGACCGTCTCATCACGCAAAACGCGATGCAACGGAAATTCAGAGCACGAAGCACGAAATACGAAAAAATAAAGAAAATATAAAAAACAAAAAAGAAAAAATCTTGTTTTGAATTTAATATTTTGAATTTTTTCGGATTTCGAATTTCGAATTTCGAATTTCCGTCGCATCACATCCCATGTGATGCGACGGCTCTGACTCCTTGTAAGCATATGGTTTCAGGTCTATTTCACTCCCCTCTCCGGGGTTCTTTTCACCTTTCCCTCACGGTACTAGTTCACTATCGATCTAGAAGAGTATTTAGCCTTGCCGGTTAGTTCCGGCGGATTCCTCCGAGCTATTCGTGTCTCGAAGTACTCAAGAACAGGAACAAAGAAGATATTGCGTTTTCACCTACGGGGCTGTTACCTCCTTGGGCCAAGCTTTCCAGCTTGTTCGGTTAACACAACATTTTGTAACTTCTCTAATATAAATACTACGTTCCTGTCTTACAACCCCAGCGCGCGAAGCGCAAGAGACATTTGACCTGTGACAATTGACATGTGACTAGGCAGAATTTTGATTCGCAAAATTCTGCGGTCAATTGTCAAAAGTTAATTGTCAATTGTTCCTTGTGCTTCGCACGTGGTTTGGGCTCTTCCGCTTTCGCTCGCCGCTATTAACGGAATTCTTATTAGTCTCTTTTCCTCCAGGTACTGAAATGTTTTACTTCCCTGGGTATGCTCGCGCGAAGCGCAAGAGACATTTGACCTGTGACAATTGACATGTGACTAGGCAGAATTTTGCTTCGAAAAATTCTGCGGTCAATTGTCAAAAGTTAATTGTCAATTGTTCCTTGTGCTTCGCACGTCTCGTGCAATGCACGAGGGGTTTCCCCATTCGGAGATCTCCGGATCAAAGGTTGCTTGGCGCCTCCCCGGAGCTTATCGCAGCTTTGCTACGTCCTTCATCGCCTCTTCTAGTCAAGGCATCCACCATATGCTCTTAATTTCCTATTAGGAAATTTATATTCGATCACCACTGATCGAATACTTTGACTTGCCGGGCTACGGATTGATCCGATGACCTGGCCAATCAAATTAAATCACCCCACCCAACTTAATGCGGTGGGAACAGATTTCCATCCCGCCCATATTGGCGAAACGGCAATCCAATCGCCGTTACCGGCGATGTATTTTACCTGTAATTACCGCCTTACTTCAGAAAGCGCGGTAATCTTCCATCCGTCATACCAACGGACAGACGACCTTCATGAATAAACATAAAGGTCAGCCCACCTCCAACAATAAAGACCCCTCTTCCGCTAGATTTAGCGGCAAGAAAAGCTGTTGTGATGGAATTCATCTGTCAAAGAGACAGTCATTTCTTCCTTTTCAGTTCATCCGTATTCTCGGCTATCTCCTTCACTCTCAAGCCATGGAGACAACCGAGATCACAGATAAAACAAAACCATAAAAAAACAAATCCGCCATTAGCGGATTACACAAACGCGAACATTAAAGCCGTTATGTGACCCGCTTAAATTTAGATTTGATTATCATAGTTATTTACAGAGAAGTATATATCAGCGAAATATTTTGTCAATCAAAACCGAGTTTAACTCCAACCCTGTCCAAAGCCACCTTATGAGGATAGTCTAGCACGTCCCTCACCAGTTTGTCGTATATGCTCATGCGATATTTGAAATCCTGCGTATCCAAGCATGCGTATTGCAATTCTCTGCCTATTTCAGACTCCATCCGCCTTATGGCGGAAGTAAGTTTTTTCTTGTTTATCTTATCGCCGATAATAAACAAGTCAACTCTACTGTCCCAATTTTGAATAAAAACGCCCGCCATTATGATAAGACGAATTTTTCCAGTCCCGGCCAACCGTCTTACAATCTCATCTTCACTGAACAAGGTCGTGTTTACCAACAAGCTTTGAAGCTCGTTAAGATAACTAAACCTAGGATTAAGAGTCCAGCATAGCAGTTTTCTTTTTTTTCCCGCGGATCTGTTTTTCTTTTTCTTTCCGATGAATTCTTTGTTCGGCTTTTGTAAAAACTTTTTTGTCAAAAGATGAATTTCCTCGAGCGCATCAACCTCTCTTCTTGCGAAACTTTTGTCCACGTTTGACCTCTTCGCGACCAAAGCCAGGTCAAAGTTGCGACCTGAATTAAACAGGAAAAGACGCATGATTCTGACCCTCCCTTCACTTCCAAATATTTTACCCAGAGTTTTCATAATGTATCAAAAACAATTGTTCTCTGCCGTGCCGCCGCGGCACGGCAGAGAACGCCAGCTATCGGTGACAAAACTTAATATATGCATTGTATCTCATTTCCTCAACAAAAATCTAGGGTTGACGGATAAGAATTACTTATGTCTTTGTTTTGCTTGTCATGAGTATTACCCCCACACCCACCAAAAAATCGCCTCGCGGCGATTTTTTTTAGAGCCCATCCACAATCTCCTTCGAGTTCCTCAGGATGGTGAAGCAATTGAACCATAATGGCAGGCAAGCCATGTCTTGCTTTATATCTGGCGGTTAGATCGTGGATGGGCTCTTAGTCAATTGTCAAATGTTATAGGTCAATTGTCAGGATTCTATTTCAATTCCACCTTCGCACCTGCCACTTCCAATTTTTTCTTCATCTCTTCCGCGTCCTCTTTTTTAACTCCGTCCTTCAGCAAAGAAGGCGCCGCGTCAACAAGATCTTTTGCTTCTTTTAAACCGAGGACTAGCACCTCTTTGACCACCTTGATAACGGCAATTTTTTGCGCTCCCGCCTCCACAAGGTGAACAGCCAGCATGCTCTTCTCCTCAGCCGCCGGAGCCACTTCGCCTCCCGTCGCCGCCGCAGCGACAGCCACGGCCGAAACTCCCCATTTGGATTCCAATAGTTTGACAAGCTCATTCAATTCTATAATAGACAATTTCTCAACTTCATCTACTATTGCTTTGAACTTAGCAGGAACTTCCACTTTTTCATTTTGATTTTCTTTTGTTTGATTTTCTTCTGACATAATGTTTGATTAAATTCTAAATCTCAAATAAATCCGAAATCCGAAAAAATACAAAATATAAAATTCAAAACATAATTTTTACTTTTCCGTTTTTAAATTTTTTTTATTTTTTCATGCTTCGTATTTCGTGCTTCGAATTTTATTTGGTGCTTCGTGCTTATTTATAATTTATGCTTTCTTAGCTTTTTCGCTGAGCAACATAGCGAATCGCTGTCTGGGCGAATTTATAAGATTGAGAAACTTACCGCGCAAAACTTCCAAAGATGGTATAAGCGCAATTTCGTTCATCTCATCGCCGTTTTTGAACTTACCCTCAAATATGCCGCCGATCAATTTAAATTGGTCGTCCAATTTTTTTGAAAAGGCAAACACTTCTCTGGCGGCCGCGGTAGGCTCGCTGCTGTAAGCAATTCCCACCTCGCCCTTCAACTCCGGCATTTCACCCTGGATCTCCGCGTCCACCAAGGATTTTTTTATCAGAGTTTTTTTGGCAACATAATACCCGACATTTTTTTCTCGCAGTGCTCGCCTTGCCGCGGTCACATCAGCGACGTTAATTTTGTGAAAATTCACAAAAACAAGACTGCTGTTTTCTTTGGCAATCCTCGTCACTTTGTCACAGATTTCCTTCTTTTTATCTTTTGATATAGGCATGATTGATTTTTAAGGATCCGCCAGCTGGCGGAGACTACAAAAATCATCACCCCGTGTAATACCGATTAGACTGCAATTACTCAGATTAACAATTTAGCGGCACAAAAGTTTATCTTGAGAACAATCATTCGCCGCTTATTACACAGGGTTATGAAAAATATAGTCGCCTTGCTCCTTATTTTTTAATAAAAACCGACCTCTACGGCTCAATAGAAATTTAAACCACAAAAAGTGAGTTAAACCTCGGCAGAACCTACGCCATGCCTGGCATGGAATTTCCAATTTCTAATTGCTAATTTCTAATGAATTTCCAATGTCTTAATTTCCCTTAAGATTTTGGATTTTACTAGAAATTATGTATCAGGTTTTAGAAATTTTGCGAAGCAATGCTGTCTGCTGTCTTTGGCCTTATATTGTATAGAATATTTATTTTTAGAGCTTTGTCAATGAAATGCCGGTGATGCAAAAGACGCGGACGCTTCGCGTCCGCGTCTTCCACCCATGTCTGTATCAGTTATTCTCCGAAAACTTCAGCCAGTTTTGTCCTAGTCATAGGCCCTACTCTTCCGTATCCCGGATTGCCTTCGGAAGCAACGCCATGCTTGACTTGGAATTTCTGGACTGCGTTTAAGGTCAAGGTTCCAAAGTAATTGGTTTCACTTCCCGCCGACCCCATGCCGGTTTCGGCAATTCTAGTGTCCGGATCTGAATTTAGCAATTGCTGGAGGCGTACCACATCTTCATGCACATCGCCTTTTGACAGATCAATCGCAAAGACACCCGATAATCCTACAACGGGCATTGATAGAGAAGGTGTCGTCAAACCAGCTGATACTTCGCCTGAAGAAGGCGAGGGAACAACGCTTGCGCCCCCATACACCTCGACAAGCTTCTCCCTGGTCATAGGCCCGACCACTCCAACTTGCGGCAAGCCGTGTTTTGCCTGGAATCTTTTTACCGCCTGTACCGTCAAATTGCCGTAATATCCCGTGGTTAGACCTTCCGGATATATTTCCGGATCAGTGGCAAAAAGCTCTTGCAGTCTTTTTACGTCATCATTTTGGTTTCCAAAAGATAAATTTGAATCAAATACCGCGTTTGAAGATATGACAGAGCTAGGAATTTCAGTGACGCTTGTACAAGGCGCGCCTGTCATAATGTCAAACAACTGCCCCGCTGCGCACACACCGGCAATCGGCACAGCCAGACCTACCGCTGGCGAAGGAGACACGCTAGCGCTTGGTGATGGTGATGGACTTTCTTCGTCATCATCGTCTGAACTGGAACCGCCCCCGCCACCTCCTCCTCCGCCACCTCCTCCGGAAGTAGTACAGACAGTGGAAAGTGGAGTGACAATTACCTCCGCAGAATTTCCAGAAGCAAGAGATAATTCTAGCTGGGACACGCTTGAAGTGCATGATTCTGATATAACAATACTTGTGCCTAAGCCGGTAGCTGTCTCAAAATCATTCCTGCCTGTAGTTTGGACAATAAGCGAAGAATCAGGGGCTAATGTAGCCGTGAAGCTTGTGGCGCCCACAACTATTGACTCAAGAGTGGCGCTTGAACTTATGACGTTTAAGCTAACGCTACCAACTGTTATAACCGTATCGGTGGTTAAAGTTACATCATTATAGACCGCGAAAGCCACAGGAGCTGGCACAGAGATAAGAAGCGCCAAAATAGAGATTAATAATTTCATGATTTTTATAATTTAGAAAGTAATTTAATTACCTCGAGAAATTAGACGACCAGTTTTATTGCAATTAGCCATTGCTTCGTGAAAGATAGCGAGCTAATTTCTCTTTTCAATTTTTATTTGCAGGTGCCCGCCTCAATCACTAGAGGACCGGAAGTAGTGGCATAGGCGCGGAATACTGTGTCATTCGCGCCCTCTATTTGTATGCACCCCCCCACTTTTGTCCCTGTTGAATGAAGATATAACGTAGTTGTGGCCGCGCCGGAAGCCGCCAATTCAGTCGCCGGAGTGGAGGTGCCTGCTCCGACTTTCCCTTCAGTGCCAAAAGTGCCTGTAGTCGCAGTTGTAGTCGCATATCCATTAACGGCCAAATCGCCGTTGATTGAGAGCGCTCCCGCGGCTGAAATCGTCGCGCCACTTCCACCACTGGAATAAGCCCCTCCAATATCCACCGACGCAAGCGTAGAATTCCCTCCCACCGTTAACGCACCCTCACTCGCGAAAGCCCCTGTGGTGTTGGTGGTTGTAGCGTAGCCATTAATCATCAACGTGCCGGTAGTAGAGATAGCCGACGTGGACGCGTGACCTAAAGTGGCCAACCCAGTAAGCGTGCTAGCCCCAGTAACACTCAAAGTGCCCCCAGTGCTTATATTAGTGCTGATGGTTGTCACCGCGCCGACCGACACGGCAATAAACAACACAGCCACACCAACTGATAACATTATTGAAAAAAAAGTTTTTTTCATTTTTTATTTCTTATTTTAATATATATCTTTTAATAATAGTTATGTCTTTCGACGACATAGAACAATAATAATTATACAACTAATTAAATCATTTGACATGGAATAACTTGAAAACTGTGGATAACTCCACGTGTATCCCTTGATGGGGTAATTGCAATTATTGACCCATATTCAAAGCCATGAATGATCTAGTTACCCCGTGAGGGGATATGCGTGGATAACTCATCAATCAGCGTCCGATTTATTTCAAAAGATAGAGGATAGGATATTCTCATGAGCGGCATCGTGGTTGCCGCGATCGCATTTACAAAAGCAGACGCGATTGCTACAACCCATCATGACTAATTGTTTGTGCCGAGTGGTTTTCCGCCCTTCCATTTTCTATATAACTGACAGCGATAAACAAGAAAATACTCACGGCAATAATAGTCACGAAACCCAACGCGAATTTAAAAAAAGTCTTATCAAAATATCCTGACATGATCAATATTGTACCATCTTTCTTAGAGCCCATCCACGATCTAATGGGTATCTGCTCACAAAATCGAGTAACGGCTTAATACTTCGTCCTTATCTCCTCTGTCACCCTCGCGAATGCGGGGATCCAGAAGATAAAGGATCACTGCCCAGCCTGGATTCCCGCCTACGCGGGAATGACGCCACTCGGCTTTGTGAAATCTTGCTCTAATGGCTAGCCGAAATGTAAATTTTAAGAGCGGCACCGCAAGACGTTTCCCATTCGTGTATCATTATTTTTTTGGAATTTGTTATTTGGTGCTTGGTGCTTTTCATATGTGCACTTTTCATTAAGCGGTATCTACTATAAAAAATGCGCAACCTAAAAGCTCTGTCCTTCTCTTATCTTCTTGATCAGTTCCTCGCCTTGTTTCTTAAATTTGGAGTCGATCTCTATGGCTTTTTCAATTTCTCTGACAGCGCTCGCTCGGTCATTTATCTTAAGATATGCTGCCGCTAAAGAAACCCTATACTGAGCGTTATTGGGATCCCCCTTTATCCATTTTTTCCAAAGCTCAATAACTTTATCGTACTGCCCGGTCACCGCGAACGCGGGCAAAAAACGCCGGTCTGTTACCAGATACTTTTGATAAAGCTCTTCTCCCATGACACTTTCTGCCATTTTATCATTGCCATTATAAATTAAAGCTATGGCATATATTGCTTTCAGCTGGTTGAAATTTTGTCCAAGCTCATACGCTTGTTTCGCGGATGACAAAGCTTTTTCATATTCTCCGGCGCTAATATAAGCAACACTCAACTCCACCAATATGTTTTGCTTTTGAGGTGAGAGGGAGTGGGCTTCTTCCAAATACTGAATGGCCGTATCATATTGTTTTTCCTTGGCATGAAACAATCCCGCGATGAAATAAGATCTCACGTCCTCGGGTGTTTCCCCAATTTGCTTTTCCAATTCTTCTTCGGCCAGTCTGGCAAATGAATTTTTTAAATTTGGATCAATACTGGAAGCCAAAATAAGCCCCGTCGTTTCCGCCAGACTATCCCTAATTTCCCTGTCGCCAAAAGTATTATATGAGAGCGCCTGTTTGAAATAATCAAGGTTTTTACTTACACCCCCTTTTTGAGGAGACATGGCATCTATTAATGTTTCCGCGGCCATAAGTCCTTTAATACTCGTAAAATAAAGTGACAATAAAAGCGCCGACACCACAACGGGTACCGTAAAAGGCGTGAGCTTCGATGCTACATTCTCAATTTTTTTCGCTTTTTTACTTTCTATGGGTACACTGTAATTAGAATGAATAAATGCCAATAGTGTGAAAAAAAGCATATAGCTGACAATATTGTCAAAGACTGTAAGGTTCTGTATGAAATATCCGATAAGAAGCGCGGAAAAAATTATTCGTTCCGGCAATTCTATGACAGCGTGCGTGCCTCTCCTCAATAAATAGTAAAATGCAGACACTAATATTGCCAAATAGCCGAGTAATCCTAGAATGCCGGCCGCGACAAGCCAGTCAAAAACAACGACGTGCGCCCTATCAAACCACGGCTCCTGACCGAACATTCCGGGCTGGTAATATTTATAGAAAGCGTAGTTGAAATTATTTTGTCCCCAACCCAATATAGGCCTTTCTTTGAATGCCTCTAGGGATGTTTTCCCATTCAAATATCTTGACTTCCCCTCCCCTTCAGAGAAAAAAGTTTTGATATCCGAGTCAAAAAGAGAGCTAAAGCGAGACAATACCGGATTTTTTCTCACAATTTTCTCATCCTTAAAACCAATGAATAAAGCGGCAGTTACCACCACCAATATCAAAAACACGGCGCTGGATCTTCTAAGAAATTTATTTTGTTTTTCAAATAGCAATAGAGCAATCGCGATTATGCTCACACCTGCCGCAAGGCCTAATATGACACCTCGAGTAGCTGTGAAAAAAAGAACGTACATCTCCGCTATAAGGAGAGCGCCGTACAGGACAATTCTCCAAATGGAGCTGTGTATTGATTTTTGCCGTTTTGATAGGAAATAGACGATTCCTATTATCCCCAGCAGAGACAAAACTGACAAAATTATACCCACTTTGCCTGCTGAAACATCATCCCCTTTTATATGATTTAGATAAAAAAGTATAAAACCGCCAAAACCGGCCGCGTATGTGATAAGCAGATCTTTCAGAGTATCGCGATTCGCAACAATAAAGTATATAAGAAAGAAAATACTGAAAAGTAAATACACGGCCAAATACGTGGCATTTCCAAGAGTACCGTCAACCCTAACACCTCCCTGATTTATTACCAATTCTCCGGCAAGTTGTAGCATGGAATATAGCGTAACAAACAAACTTACAGCTATATTGGCATGAAAAAACCTATCCCATAATTTTCGACCCAAAAGCATCGTACTGGCTACTACGAAATACAAAAAAAGATGAACATGAGTTATCAAACCCTCCATTCTCTCAAAATTGCTCCAAATACTTCTTTGAGGATCCACGCCAAATATGTCCGCCAGAGTTAATATGCCCAAAAAAGCGAGGAGTGCCCATAAAATAAAGGATCTTTTAGGCATATACTTTGCGTCCCTCAATGCCAAAATAAGCCACGCCGCGAAGATAATCTCCACAATTATCCTAAAGGCGAAATTCTTGCCGGTAATAAAAGGGAAAAAAAGTGAGTTGGTGATAATAAGTGGAATAACCGGCACTAGAAATACTCCCCCTAGTATTACATATCTTAAGATTTTATTCGTTTTCATTATTTTTCTTATATATTTATTGATATGCTCTCCTTGTAGTCAAACATTCTGACTTTTGTGTGGCTAGAAATTGACGTGAATGTCCTTAAATGTATCACAAGAGACTAATAATCAAAAACAGCCAACACAAAACCCCCGCCTTTCGGCGGGGGTTTTGCTTAGCTTAAACCTTCATTTAGGTCTAGCTTACACAACAACTATGTCTGTTGGAGCAGAGATATTGTCTCTGTTTTGAAATTTCCAAGATTAAAGTTGTATAGATTGGCGTGAGCATCGCCGCTGTCAGTATCCCAGTTAATACCTCTTATTCTGACACCTGTTTGCTGATCAATACCGGCTGGGCCGATATTAACCTTCAAAGTAAAGCGTCTGGTCTCTCCTTCCGGAACACCAAACGACAGTGAACCCGCTGTCTCTACGTCAGGAGCGGTGCTCGATGAACTTTCCGACCCTTCAGCTTCGAGAAGTGTCAATACTGTCGTAGAGCCAACACCTCCTGTAGCTGTTGAGTTTGTCGTAGTCGCCCATAGTATACCGTCTCCACCTGTGGTAACCGTGTCCGCGCTTGTAGTAGCCAATACGTCAGCATCAATGAAGACATCGTCTCCGAATGATGTTGCGTCAAAGACAATGGTGTAAATACCAGTGTCATCTCCTGTCGCGGAACCGGCTGCGGATCCGTCAGTCTTGGCTGTAGCGCTTACGAACTTCAAGTTAAGCCCAATGTCGTATATGGCATGAGCGCCTCCGGTAACAGTACCGGTGATATCAGCGTCAAGCAATCTTTCTCCAGTTTCATCTTTAACACTCCAGAACGCAGACTGGTCAGTCTGTCCTTCATTGATATCAACTTGAAGAGTATCTCCAGCCGTTACACCAGTATCAGCAATAGAATTAAATGAAACTCTAATCTCTGCTTCAACTTTATCTCCCGCGCTTATCGTATAGTCAATGTCGTCAAAGAGATAGTCCTCCACTGTTCCCACACTTGCGCCATCAGCATCTTGGATTGCGGTGCCGGAACCGATTTCCTTACCTTCTATCCAAAGAGTGATTTCTTTAACTAAAGCATCAACGTTTGTAGCGCCTGTAACTGTGGTAGAAGCGGCCAATTTCTCAATCTTCAGGTCAGAACTGCCCTTTGCCTCCATGGTAAAGGACAATACCGGAACATCATCTGTGTCGTCTGTAGCATGAATGTCAATGATATGAGGATCATTCACGTCCTTATCTTCAGCCACAATCTTCAACTCCGCGTTAACGGCCGTCGCAAATGTCTCAAATGAGAATGTTCGCGTGGCTGTGCCCGGATCCTCGGATATAGTAGCCCCTTGAGCGTCTTGGAATCTAACGCTTGAGAAATCTACAGTCCAAGTATCAGCCGCATCGTTTGAATCAAGGTTTGAGATGCCCGAAACTTTCACAACAATATCCTCGGTAGTGCCCGCTTTGATTATAGCGCCGCTATCCAGAGAAAGAGTGCTGATCCAGTTATTGTCAGAGTTGAATTTATCGCCATCAACTCTAGCATACTCGGTGCCGTTAACCCAAATTGACACATCGTCAGCATACTTGTCAAAGTCGCTTCCCGCTGTACCTTCATTAAAGGTAAGTTTTACAGCTGTAATCATTATGTCTGACCCTTCATCAACCTCAACGTCAATACCCGCAACTGATACATCATTGGATCCTTCGCCGACTTTCTCGTTATTAAGACCAGATACAAGCGTATAGCTATCAACTGATCCTGCTCCTCCCTCAAGACCCGTGCTTGGCGAAGGTGAAGGTGATTCTGTACCGGTCGCGCTACACAATCCACCTGTTAGGTAGTTGTAGATAGCTCCGGCTGGGCATCCCGCTACAGGCGCCGCTGGCGCTGCTGTACAAGGAGCTCCTGTCAAGTAATTGAACAATGCTCCCGCGGGGCATCCAGGAACTGTAGCTATCGGAGCAGCTGGTGTGCCTCCTATAGCCGCTCTGGAGATAGGACCAAAATATCCCACCGCCGGGCTGATGTTCATGGCCGCCTGCCATTTGGCAAGAGCCGCTCTTGTAAGCCCTCCGAAGTATCCAGGAGCAACTCCGGCTGGAATTGTAAGGTAACCTCCGGCTACGAGTATGCTCTGGAGAGCTACTACGTCGTCTCCTGTTGAACCTATTGTAAGGTCTCTAGTGAAAGTTGCTCCGCCTGCCATTTGGGCATCAGCTGAAGAAGCAACGCTTCCCACTAAGGACAATGTCATTGAGATTCCCAAGAATCCTGCAATGATTTTTTTCATTTTAAAATTTTGTAACATATTTTTTAATAATTTTTTGGCTTCTCATTTTAATAATAATAATTTCGAGAAGACCATCCTCAAACTTTCTGACAAATCAAGAACTCTGATATCGACATAAGCTCTTGCCTGTCTTTGAAACATCTGGCACCTGACTCCGAGAGCGAGTAACTCGCCGCGTGTCATCTCGTCCAGACATTTCCGACTGCTAATTAATTAACCTACTCATCACTCATTTCCCAGCACCTTCCAAGAACCCGATCCCCTTCTTTGCTTTCTTTTTCCTCCTTTCATAAAGGAGGTGGCCAGAGGCCGGAGGATTTCCCCTCTCCTTCCTCCTTTCATAAAGGAGGTGGTTCATTCTGAATGAACCGGAGGATTTCTTCTTTCTTCTCATTAGAAATTAGATATTAGAAATTAGAAATTTCTTCCCCTCCCCCTTCCGATTCTTAGAAGGCACTGGGTCGACACGAGCTAATGAATTAGTTTGTGTATTTTATGCTGAAACACTTAGCTTTAACTGACCGTAACTGAATTGCGAAAATTCCGTATTTTCACTCAACTATTATATTGTCAATGTTCCGTCTATGCTGATTAATTTTCAAACCGTGGCTGTAATTATACTTTAATATGTTCAGGTTCCGCAATAAAACTGTGGATAACCGAAAAATTCAGGGTATAAACACAAAAAACAGCCCTAGTTGAATCTGCTAGCGAAGACGTTAATCTGAGCTTAATCTTACACAACTGATGACTTTAAGTCAACAATATGACACATATCTGCCCTTTATCAATACCTCTTCCTGTAACCCCTCGCACACAAAGGGATGTCATTCCTGCGAAAGCGGGAATCTAGGGCTATAATCCATCTTCTGGATTCCCGCCTTCGCGGGAATGACATCAAACGCGCAAGCCCTATAGAAATTAGAAATTTCTTGTCCCCCTCCCCTCTTCCTCTTCCCCTCTTTAGAGGGGAAGTGCCGACTGTGTCCCACCGAAGCTCTTCTTAGAGCGAAGGGGGATATTGGTATTATTTTTTCGAATTTCGCGCTTCGTACTTCGTGCTTATCTAAAAGATGGGGTGTCTTCTTCTCTTCTTTTTTCTTCTTTTTTGAATTTACAATTTTTTGGAATTTCTCCTTCAAATTCTTCAGGATGGTGAGCCTTTTACCCTGAGCGAAGTCGAAGGGGTCGAACCAGGATTTCGTGCTTCGTGCTTACCCCCTCATATACTGATACCTACTCCACCTCTTTTCCCCTATTTTTTTCAGCACCCCCTCATTTACCAAAGCAATAAGATCTCGTTGTATTGTCTTCTCACTGCATCCTTTTATTTGGCCGCTTATATCCTTTATGCCGGCTACAGACATTTTCCGAACAATTGAAACTATTTTTTCCTTTCTGTCCTTTAGAGTCATGTCCTGCTCATTATGTCCTTTATGAGTTTTATTTCTAAAGGACATCTCGTGTCCTTTAGAATGTCCTTTACCCTCAGGTACCTCTTCTTTATTCGCATCCATAAAAACAGAAAGACGACGGCCCGTTGTTCCCACATCAAATATATCCTCCCTCAATGGTATGGAGTAGTTTAAAAGTCGGCGATTGAACTCTTCCATCACTATAGCTATCTGCGCTTTCATTACCGAACAATTCATATGAGAAATTAAACCGGAATTCTCTCCGATTTCGTACAAAGAAACAAGCTCCAAAAGCAAGCCCGCTACAGATCGAGCGGAGTCATAATTTCTTCTGGAGTTATATGCGAGTATATTGGACAGAGCGGCACAGCTCTTCTGCCTCAGGTCTCGTCTTATCGGCTCTTCGTCCTTTAGAGAGTCAGTAATGAGATGTGTAGCTGTTATAATTTTCTCCGTTTTTTTGTACAAGAAAACCAAAATGCCGTCGTCTTTAAAAACATTAACGGCGCCTAGATCATTGGGGATATCGTATTTTTTTACGTCTTGCTCCGTCTTATTATGATCCATGTGTCCTTTAACATGTCCTTTATAATCTGATGTCCTTGATCACCCGCGACTGATAGAAAAACATTCTTTGCTGTCCATTATATATAGGACACTCATCTTACGCAAATAAATACACCAAAGTATCTCTCCTCTTTCCCTCTTCGTCTTCCATTAGAAATTACTTGTCCCGAAATCTTTGCTTCGGTCAATTGTCAATTGTTCATGTCAAATATTCTTCCCCTAGTAAACTAATAGCCAATAGCTACTCCCCCATTCGTATATTACTATCTCTTATTATATAATTACCACATGGCAAAGAAGCATTTACGAACAAAAATTAATCTAAACATTTTCAAATATACGAAAGACGAAACCAAACAAGCTGTATTCGGAATCATATTTTTCATTCTGGGAGTATTCCTCGTCTTATCCGCTTTCGGTAAATCAGGCATAGCGGGAGAAAAAATCCACACTCTCCTCAGGCACCTGCTCGGTGTCGGATATTTGCTACTGCCCCTGTTTTCCTTCGTTTTGTCTTTGACTTTTTTCAAAAATTTCAAGCAAACATTCCATATTTCTAAAATCATCTTCTCACTGTTTGCGATACTTGCCGGACTCGGACTTATTGATCTCTTCGCGCGCGGCGAAGCGGGAATTATCGGGCAATCTCTCTCCACTCCGCTTGTCGCCGTTGTGGATCTTTACGCCAGCTTCATTATACTTTTCGGAATTTTTATCATTTTTCTTATCCTGACGATTGAGCCGGTTATGGATACCAATTTTTTTGAGAAATTGAAAAAGCTTCTCGGTAGAAATAAAAAGACCGAGAAAGAGCAGGTGGTGTTGGATAAAAACGAGCAAGATAAAATCAACGTCGGCCAATCACGAGACGAAGACAGCGGAAATGAAGAAAAACAAACAAAACAATCTTCAAAGAAATCGGAAAAAATTCTTGACGACAAAGATGAGTTTTTCGTAAATCAGAAACGGCCTTCGCTGGTCGGCATGGCCAAATACGTTCCTATCCCCCTTTCCTTATTGGAAAGAGACAAGGGCAAACCTGGAGTGGGCGACATCAAAGCCAACGCCAATATTATAAAGAGAACTTTGCAAAATTTCGGCATTAATGTGGAAATGGACGAAATCTCCATCGGCCCGTCCGTCACCAGATATGCTTTAAAGCCGGCAGAAGGGGTCAAGCTCTCGCGCATAGTCGGCCTTCAGAATGATCTCGCGCTCGCGCTCGCCGCTCACCCGATAAGAATAGAAGCGCCGATACCGGGCAAGTCATTGGTGGGCATAGAAATACCCAACAGCACCAAGACGACGGTGGGTCTAGGCACGATGCTCAGCTCTCCGGAATATCAGGAATCTGACAAATCCCTCCTATTGTCGCTGGGCAAAGGCGTGTCAGGCAAATGCCACTTCGCCAATCTCGGCAAAATGCCCCACCTGCTTATCGCCGGCGCCACCGGATCAGGCAAATCAGTCGCCATACATTCCATCATAACTTCCATGCTATACAGAAACTCTCCGGAAAATCTCAAGTTTATTATGATAGACCCGAAAAGAGTGGAGCTTACTCTTTACAATAAAATTCCCCACCTGCTTACGCCAGTCATAACGGACGCCAAAAAAGCCATACTTGCTCTGAAATGGGCTGCTAAAGAGATGAATCGGAGATACGATATATTGGAAGCTGAATCAGTGAGGGATATAGAGTCATATCACAAGAACATCTTGGAGCCGGAGCTGAAAAAAATGCGCGACGCGGGCGTGAAAAATGGTGAAGAAGAGGTGAAAATGCCCGAGACAATGCCTTATATCGCCATCATCATAGATGAGCTCGCGGACATCATGTCCACTTATCCGCGCGAGCTGGAGTCTGCCATAGTTCGGCTGGCGCAAATGTCCCGAGCCGTCGGCATTCATCTCATCCTTTCCACTCAGCGTCCATCGGTCAACATCATCACCGGACTGATCAAAGCCAACATTCCCACGCGCGTCGCTTTGCAAGTATCGTCCCAAATTGACTCCCGAACCATTCTGGACACTAGCGGGGCGGAAAAACTGCTGGGAGCCGGCGACATGCTGTATCTTGGCGGAGAAATGTCCAAGCCCCAGCGCCTGCAATCCGCCTTTATCAGCGAGTCGGAGGTAAAAAGCGTAGTCAAATTTTTGTCAGAAAATTATTCCGATATTCTGCCGAGCGATATCAGCTTCAGCGACACTGAAAAAAATTCCATATTTGAATCCACTATGGACGACGAATCACTTGAGGACGAGGATGAGATGTACGAAGATGCCCGAGTCGCGGTCCTTGAAGCGCGGAAAGCGTCAACTTCATATCTTCAGCGCAAGCTCGGCCTCGGCTACGCGAGAGCCGCGCGTATTATGGACATGCTGGAGCAAAAGGGAGTCATAGGCCCCGCAGACGGAGCCAAGCCGCGAGAAGTATATGGAGAAGGAGAGACAAGCGACGAAGAACCTTCCCAAGAAGAAGTCTAGTATTAGAATTTATTTAGAACAGGATTTACGCCTTTGGTGTCATTCCCGCGAAAGCGGGAATCCAGAGTATGCAGATAGACCCTAGATTCCCGCTTTCGCGGGAATGACACATAGAGAGTGGTTTGAAAAGGTTAGAATGCGTAAGTCCTATAGGTATTAGAAATTATGGTTCAATTGCTTCACCATCCTGAGGAACTCGAAGGAGAAATTTCTTCATCCCCTCTTCTTCCTCCTTTCTTAAAGGAGGTGGTCGTAGACCGGAGGATTTCCCCTCATCAGCAAATTCTAAATTTAAAATTGATCATTATTTTAAAATTTAAAATTACAAATTTAAAATTTATGAACAAGCTATAAACTAACGAAGCTTATGAAGCTACTGAAGATCCCCCTCCCTTCCCCATTCGTATATTCATATCAATTCGTATATTTGTATTTTTGATCCTTTGTGACCAAAACAATCAACACAAAATTTTATTTGAGGGTTTGCGTGATTGTCGTCGTGGTTTTTGTCATTTCCACTTATGTCTTTTTCAGGACAAAAGATATGGCCCGAGGCGCGACCATAACCATATTGGAGCCGCAAACCGGTGCCGCGCGCAGCCCGGCCTTGGACGTGCGCGGTAAAATAACGCGCTCTTCCGCCGTCTTCATGAATGATCGCAAAATATATTTGGACGAAACCGGAAACTTTAAAGAGGTGGTGGTACTTTCGCCCGGCTATAATATAATTACCATAAGGGCCGAGGACAGGTTCGGAAGAAGGAAAGAAAAGAAGCTGGAACTGGTCTACGATCCAGACCAGCAATGAACCGGGGATCCCCCCTATTCTCTTTCATTAGAAATTACTTGTCCCGAGCTTTGTCGAGGGAGATATTAGAAATTTCTTCCCCTCCTCTTCTTCCTCCTTTCATAAAGGAGGTGGCCAGAGGCCGGAGGATTTCCCCTCTCCTTCCTCCTTTCATAAAGGAGGTGGTCGTAGACCGGAGGATTTCCCCTCTCCTTCCTCCTTTCATAAAGGAGGTGGTCGTAGACCGGAGGATTTCTCCCCTCTTCTAAACCGAAGAACTTATCAAAGCCCAAAATTTCATGAAGCTGCACTACAGCCAAAAATTGAAACCACTCGCTCGAAATTTTAGAAAATCTGGGAATTTGTCAGAAGTATTACTTTGGAAAGAATTGCGCGCGAAAAGATTAGGTGTACAATTTTTACGTCAGCGTCCGATTGGAGATTACGTGGTAGACTTTTATTGTCACAAGCTGAACATGGCGATTGAAATAGACGGAGTCAGCCACGACAGTAAAGTAGAGCAAGACCGCGCGAGACAAAATGTTTTAGAATCGCGAGGTGTTCGATTTTTGCGTTTTACTGATGAAGATGTGAGATATAACCGTGACAGTGTTATACGAGAGATAAGGGTATCAATCGAAAATTTTTCCAGAAATATGAGCTGACAGAGGATTTCCCCTCTCCTTCCTCCTTTCATAAAGGAGGTGGCCCTTGGCCGGAGGATTTCCCCTCAAACTTAAAAATTTAAAATTACAAATTTAAAATTCACCCAATAATATGGCCTTCAAGAAAAAAGAACCCAAAATAAACAAAAGTGTCGGAACGGTAAATATTGACGATACTCTAGATGCCATCCGCACGAAATTCGGCGATGAATCCATAATGATGCTCGGTGACAAACCCAAAGTGGACGTCAACGCCATCCCCACCGGCTCAATAGGCCTTGACGCCGCGCTCGGAGTAGGAGGAATGCCGAGGGGTAGAATTGTTGAGATTTTCGGACCTGAATCATCGGGAAAAACAACTCTGTCATTGCATATTATCGCCGAAGCTCAGAAAAAAGGCGGTCTTTGCGCTTTCATAGACGCGGAACACGCGATGGATCCCGACTACGCCTTGCGGCTCGGAGTAAAGACAAGTGAGCTTCTGATATCACAGCCGGACGCCGGCGAACAAGCGCTTGAGATAGTGGAGAGTCTTGTCCGCTCGGGCAAAATGGACGTCATAGTCATTGACTCGGTAGCCGCCCTTACCCCGAAAGACGAAATTGAGGGCGATATGGGTTCTCACCACGTCGGAAAACAAGCTCGCCTCATGTCCCAAGCCCTGCGCAAACTCACTGCCATAGTCGCCAAATCCAAGACCATAGTCATATTCATCAACCAGATCAGAATGCAAATCGGCGTTATGTTCGGCAACCCGGAAACCACCCCGGGCGGCAAAGCGCTGAAGTTTTACACATCGGTTCGTCTGGACATTCGACGCATTGCCCAGATTAAGAAAGGCGACGAGGTCATGGGCGGCCGCGTCAGGGTGAAAGTGGTCAAGAACAAAGTCGCTCCACCCTTCAAACAAACGGAATTTGACCTCATGTACAACGAAGGCATATCAAAGGAAGGCGAAATCATCGCCTTGGGCGAAAAAATGGGAATCGTTCAAAAGACCGGGACTTCATATTCTTACGGCGAGGCCAAGCTCGGGCGTGGCTATGACTCCACAAGACAATTCTTAAAAGAAAACCAAAACGTCTCCGAACAAATATTGAGTGATATAAGAATAAAGCTCAAAGAGAACGGCGGCAGTTCAGTCCCCGCCGCCAACCCCGACTCTGAAGAATAATCTCCCCTCTTCTTCTCCTTTAGAAATTTCTCCCTAATCTTTGCTTTGGTCAATTGTCATGTGATTTGGTGCTTTCCCCCAGTTATTGGACATTAACATTATCTTCATATACAATTTCCATGTTTATGAAAAAAAATATGAAAAACCTTCCCTTATGGGCAAGGAGTGCGGTGATGGGTGGATTATTTGGATTAGTATTCACATTCATGGAAGTAGCCAGAGGGTTTGCCAATCCTCTTGTGGGCTTCGCGGCGCTCTTGGCAATCGCCGGCTCGTCAATATACTTCATCCGCTAGCCCCCTCTTCCTCTTCCCATCTTTAGAGGGGAAGTCCTCGTTCTTACTGTGTGCCTCCGTAGCTCGCTTCGAGCGAAGGGGCAAAGGAGGTGGTCGTAGACCGGAGGATTTCTCTCTCTTCCCCGTCAATTGTCAATTGTTCATGTCAAATGTTCTTCCCCTAGCAAGCCACTGAAGCTCCTACTAACAACTATTGACTATTGACTATTGACTAACAACTTCAATTACTATGCTTGAATACAACGAAGTCAAAGAACATAAATATATAATTTTTGAGGACGAACCCTACGAAGTCCTCTCGTCCCACGTGTTCAGAAAACAGCAGAGAAAACCCGTGAACGCCACGAAACTGCGCAACATGCTGACAGGCAGAATTGTTGAACATTCCTTCCAATCATCCGACAAAGTCCATGAAGCTGACCTCGTGAAAGGAGAGGTTAAATTCATCTATACCAATCGAGGTGAATATTGGTTCTCAGATCCAGCCGATCCTTCCAAGCGTTTTAAAATTGAAGAATCAATGCTTGGGCCGCAAATCAAATTCATCAAGCCGAACTCACTGGCGACATCGTTGTCATTTGATGAAAAAATCATCGGAGTAAAACTGCCGATCAAAGTTGACCTCAAAGTTACGGAAGCGGTAGACGCGGTAAAAGGCAACACTGTCCAAGGCGGCACGAAATCAGTAAAGCTGGAAACCGGAGCCGAAGTCTATGTACCAATGTTTATAAACGAAGGCGACACGATCCGCGTAAACACCGAAACAGGCCAGTATGTAGAACGCGCCAATTAACAAGCCCTCCTCTGCTAGACCCGCTCTACTACACATTAAATGGCTCACACGTAAGTGTGAGCCATTTAACTCCCTCTCCCTATTCTCATTAGAAATTGGTAATTATGATTCAATTGCTTCACCATCCTGAGGAACTCGAAGGAGAAATTTCTTTGTCTAAGGTGTTCAAATGTCAAGGTTTAACCTTGATATTTTTCATGTGCGCTTTTCGTTATGCGGTATCTACTATAATCACTTCCTAACTTTCAACTCCAACACTCCCACTCTTTTTTCAAGTGAAGAAAATTCTCTGTAATCAACTTTTTGTTTTAAATCTCCTTTTATTACGTTTATGTCGCCTTTCATTATTTCTACATCTTCACTTATCCTACCAACCTGTTCAACAACTCCATCTAACTTGTTTTCAACTCTATCCAGTCTGCTATCCATCTTATTAACTTTCCCATCCAAGTCTGCGACTTTTCCGTCTAATCCCTTAACTAACTCAACAACGACATCAAGCTTTTCTTGATGGTCTTCATGTAGCGCTCCCAAATATCTTTTTATCTCTTCAGTGTGACTATCTGTTTTATTTTGCGGCTTCTTTTTCATATCTCAATTATAACAGCTAAAACCGCCCGCGCAATTAACTTTTAAGTAACCGCTCACACCCACCCTGAGGGCTGTCATCCCACGCTCACATGTCATTCCCGCGAACGCGGGAATCCAGACCCCTTTGGAATTCTCCCATTAATGACTGCTGACTAGCAACTTATATTTTGTGCGGAGGCTCAGCCTCCCCAATCACTATCTTGTGGGGAGGCTCAGCCTCCCCACAATGTTGATTAACAACTCCTTCAACTGACTTCCGACTTTCTTATCGCCTGCCGTAAAGAGTAATGAAAATCAGTCCCGCGACTAGAAGTACCGCAATAATTTTAATCCAAATTGGAAATTTTTTAGGACCAGCAATAATTATTAATAAACCACATAAATTTTACGAGTGGCACCGCTGGGCGTTATTCATTCTTATCTTTCCCGACCGAAACGTCCGGAGTCGTATTATTCGTTTTTGAACTAAAAAAGCCTGCATTCCTATTCGTAGCATTCGTCACCATTCGTTGATTTGTGTTTTTTACTAGCACACCAATAGCTGACAGCTAAAAGCTACCCCTCACTATCTAGCCACGAACGGAAGCAATCCCATAAACCTCGCTCTTTTTACCGCAAGCGCCAGCTTCCTTTGATTCTTAGCTGTGATTCCCGTCTTCTTTCTGGATATCATGCGAGCATGAGGATTAAGAAATTTTTTCAAAATTTCTACGTCTTTATAATCTATGTGTTTAATATTGTTTTGAGTGAAATAACACTGCTTATTTACATTTGACATGTGATATTTGACATGTGACCTGGAAAATTCTTTTTTCTGATCAAATGTTAAAATTAATTGTTAACCGCCCTCTCTTATTTTGGTAATTGGTAATTGGAAATTTCTTCTAACTCCTCTCTTCTTTTATTAGTATTAGAAATTTTCTAGACTCGCTTCGAGTTTAGAAAGGAATATCCTCCGGATTAATCTCTTCCTCCGGATACTGAATAGTATCCACCGGCTTTGTCTTTTCTTCCTGCTTCGACTCCTGGTTCGCCGCTCCGGAATAATTTCCTCCTCCTCCACTTCTCGGACCGAACTGTATTCTGTCAGCCACAACTTCCGTACGATATTTCTTCTGTCCATCCTGCGCGTCCCACGATCTTGTCTGCATTCTTCCCTCAACGAATACCCCGGATCCCTTCTTTAAATATTGCGCCGCTAGCTCTCCCTGCCTGCCAAACGCTACGATGTTGTGAAAATCCGCCTGCTCTTTCTTATTGCCGTCTTTGTCTTTGTAGACTCTGTTAGTGGCAACACCGAACGAAGCCACTTGAATTCCCGAAGGAAGAGACTTCAGCTCCGGATCTCTCGTAAGATTGCCATATAAAATGGCCTTATTTATGTACATAGTGGTAGTTGGTTTTAGCTGTTAGCTGTTAGATTTTAGCTTTAATTAATATAACTCCAAAAACCAAACTTTACAATCCGCAGAGCCATAGAAATTTCTCCCTAATCTTTGCTTCCCTTCCCTTTATCCTTTTTCTTTTCTTGACCTCCTTTTTTAATTTTGAATTTAAAATTTTTTCGAATTTCGGATTTGGTATTTCGTGCTTACCCTAGCTATTCCTTCACCATCTCATCAATCGTCTTATCAATCTCTTCCGCGCTCATCTTCGGCTTATCTTCCACCACTTGTTTTTCTTTCCTGCCCTCACGCTCCGCCCCGCCCTGCATTTTTGACATTTGCGCGATCTTGGGACCGTAAATCGTGTTTTCTCTCACGGTCTTCACGATCAAATATCTGAGAATATTGGAGTTATTCATTACCCTCTCCTTTATGGAAGCTATACTATCTGTTCCTATTTCAAATTTTATCCAGCCGAAATAAGCGCTGTTGTAATGCTTCTTCGCGCCATTTACCGCTTTGTACATAGTGTAAAAAAGCGGCTTGATTTTAGGAAACTCGTCACTGATAATAATACCCCCCTTCTCTTCAATAAAACTTTTTATAGCGTTGACTTCTTGGGGAAGATCGCTTTCCGCAACGCTGGAAACGATATGGTAGCCAAGTTCATATATCTCGGCTCTTCCCTCATTATTTTCTTCATCCATCTTTTTTTTATAATAATTTGATAAAACTTCGAGAAATAACGAAGTTAGTACACACTAACACGCTCCGGCCATTTGAACAACCCCCCTCTTCCCCTCTTTAGAGGGGAAGTGCCGAGTCGGCGAGGCGATGGGGTGTCTTCTTTTCTTATTCGTATCTATCCCCGACGCTTCGGTCGGGGCTCCGACCGAAGCGTCGGAGTCGTTGATTAGTGTTATGCCTAGCATCATATATCAAAAAACCCTCTCGCGTTCTCAAACAATTCTTCCGCGGTTTTTTCAAGACTTAATTTCTTTATCTCCGCGATTTTTTTCACCACCTCTTTTACATACAGCGGCTCATTTCTTTTTCCCCTATACGGCGCGGGAGTAACATACGGGCAGTCGGTTTCAGACATTATCCGATCCATCGGAGCATATTGAATAAGCTCCTCATACTCCTTGGCAAAAGTTATAACTCCGGTAAAAGAAACATAAAATCCCGCGTCAAGAATCTCTTTAAACTCCTCAATGGTTCCGGCAAAAAAATGAAAATTCGCCTTAACCTTCGCTTCTGCCTTAAGTATCGCAACAGCGTCCCTATAAGCCGAAACAACCCTGCGCGGTTCTTCCTCCTTTCCTAAAGGAGGTGGTCCGTTCTTACAAACCGGAGGATTTCCCCCCTCTTCCATTGGAAATTGCTTGTCCCGAGCTTTGTCGAGGGAGATATTAGAGATTGGGATTTGTTTGGAAATTGCTTGTCCCGAGCTTTGTCGAGGGAGTGCTTGTATATTGGAAATTTCCTCCGAGGGGTTCCTAACATGAAGCATCAACGGCTTATTCACCAGATTCGCAAGCTCAATCTGCTTCCTAAACGCCTCCTTCTGCCTCTCAATACTCGTGTCTTTATCTTCATCTTTATTCGTATCATCCCCGACGCTTCGGTCGGGGCTCCGACCGAAGCGTCGGAGCCGTAGATTTGTGTTCCGTTCATTCGTGGCATTCGTTTCCATTCGTTGATTTGTGTTACGTTTGTAATAATCCAAACCGCATTCGCCTATTCCAACAACCTTAGGATCCATCGCCAATTTTTTATAATATTCATAATCAAAAACCTCCCCTCTTGAGGTAAAATTTCTTGCCCCCTCACCAAGCTCCTTTTCGTCATGATACGACTTGTCCGTATGTATAGGATGGAGGCCGACTATGGCGTAAACCCCTTTCTCATATCTGTTTGCCAATTCCACCGCGCCCTTTGCGGTATCTTTCTGCGTCCCGACATTTATCATCCAAGTATCACCTTCAAGCGTTCTTTTAACGGTTTCTTCCCTGTCATGATCAAACGCCGCGAAATTCACATGCGCGTGCACATCAATATATTTCATCATATAAAAATACCACGATCCCGCACTCACACCAAATATCAAGGTTAAACCTTGATATTTTCTCTGACGTCGTATTGAAAAACTTTATGTGGAAAATTTCTTCAAAATTTATTTCAGAGTTGAAAGTATGCACTTCACGTACTGATCATAATCTCCGATATTTTTCCTCAAACTCTCCACGAAAACCGCGGGCTTAACATCTTCGTTCAGACAGCTGAAGCTTGGATCGAATCTTTTCCAATTTTTCTTTAATGCGTTCGACTTTGGAAATAATGAAAGTTTTTTCAATGGGCATGGAATTTAAATTATTTCTTTACTAGACGCCGTATTCCTTACACAGACGATCAAACTTCATATCATATAAAAACATGTTTTCACGCAATCTTTTCACAGCATAAGAGAAAAAATTAGGAAAAATCAGCGGGCTCTTTGAGAAAAGAAGTTTTGCTTTTTTCATTATCTGATACATAAATGCCGGTGAAGTCTTGTTCAAGTAGACGACATCGGCGGCTTCAGTGCCATAAAAATGGGCCAATTCGGCGCCGATCGATAACTGATCATCAAAGGAGAGTGGCTCATTTTTCGCATAAGCGATATCCACATCGCTTTTTTTGGTCGACGTACCATCGGCGCGCGAACCAAAAAGGACAACCATATCCAGATTGTATTTATGGGCAAGTTCGACAGCCTTTGATTTTACATTATCTATATTCATGGTTCTATATTAACATAAACTGACATTAAAATCCAAATGACCCTTTAAATACTTAAACTATTCACCTTCCCTCTCGTACTCGGCCCAAAGTACCCCGTTCCCTGTGTAAGACCTACAGGAACAAGGATGTCATTTCTGTAGTGATTCTGGAATCTGATGACGGCGGAGTGGGTGGCCGGGCCGAAGTAATCTGTTTCGTTGCCAGGAGAACCAGCTCGTGGTGAGCCTGTCGAATCCACTCCTTGATTTGAGACAGTGAATCCTTGTGTGTTAAGGAAGATTTGGAGATTTCTGACATCTGCACCGCGAGAGCCGATCGTTAGATTGCGTGTCCAACCTTCGCCAGAGGCTACGGCGGGCACAGCAGGAGCTACGGCTGGCAAGGAAGGAGTTGGTGTTGTGACTACTGGTGTTTGTACTGTTCCACCGACTCTCGCGTTCAAAGCAACCCTAGTCCTTGGTCCGAAGTTACCATATCCGTTGGTGTAAGGGGTACCCGAGCAGATCTGGAGGATGGCACACTGGAAACGTTGGATGGCACGGGTGGTGGCTGGGCCGTAGTAGTCTGTCTCATTTCCTAGAGAGCCAACACCTTGGGTAGCTACGGTATATCCTTGGGAGTTCAGGACTTTCTGAAGAATCCTGACGTCATCGTTGGAGGAACCTGGGTATAGGTCGCGGGTGAAAGTATAGGTGGTTGCGGGCATTGCCACGCCGTAGTTCCGATCCGCCAGCTGGCGGAGAGGGACGGAGGCGGGTGTCGTCACTCTCCTTGCTCTTCCGCTGAAAGTTCCTCCTCCCGTGGTTCTTGCAGGTTCTGGAGTATTGGGAGGGTTTACGTATCCTTCGGTGATCTCATAGGTGGAGAAGTGAGGGACGGTGAAGATGAGTACATTGTCTTGGTAGGAGGTGATGGAACAGTCGGAGCATTCTGTGCCGTCTTTGAGTATCTTGGGCTGTATCTCATCTATGTTGTAGAGGGTGATGGTTGTTGGTTCGGAGAAGAGAGGAAGTTCGGTAGGGTTGGCTGTTACCTTGTTTTGGGAGAATGAGAGGTGGGAGTCAAAGTCTAGACGGTCGTCGGAGTCTTGAGTGGACTTTACGAGGAGTATGCCTTGTTGTCTCTGTAGGGTTACTTTGCCGAGGTTTAGGATGCCTAGCTCTAGAGAAGGAGCGGATATGAGGGAGGGTATGGTGTTCCAGTTGGGTTTGATGCTGAAGTTGTCTGCTTTAGGTGTGGGACATCCTTTGGTGTCTACGTGGGCTCTGGCTGGTGGGAT
>MHSK01000028.1:0-200 GCA_001821295.1 Candidatus Taylorbacteria bacterium RIFCSPLOWO2_12_FULL_43_20 | reverse complement strand
AGTTTGGTACTCCGTCTTGGTCGGCGTCAGAGGTGGCAGGGGTTGAGGCGACTGTAAGGGAGATGGGAGAAGAGTCAGTCGATGCTCCTCCGTTGTCTTCTGCCGTGGCTTTCAGAGTGTGTATGCCTGGAGTAGTGGGGGTGAAGGAGAATGTCCAGGGAGAGGAGGTCTTGGTGGAGATGAGGGTGTTTCTGTCGTAG
>MHSK01000027.1 GCA_001821295.1 Candidatus Taylorbacteria bacterium RIFCSPLOWO2_12_FULL_43_20 | reverse complement strand
ATTGTAGATTTTTGTACTCCGGCAGTTGATGGATCATGATCATTCTCGGAGCTTACGCTTATCCATCCAACATTATCTGACCACATAAAGCCAGTGAGCGGTGTCCCCGTGCAGGATGATTGCCCCTCTACGCTTTTATTGTTGGTCACTGAGTAGGTACCAACCAATATCAATGCTACCGTTACTAATAAAAAAGAGATTTTTTTGAGTATTTTCATGCAATTATAAATTTATGAGCAACACCTCAGAACGTCCAGCATTCGTATATTAGTATATTTTTGTAATTTCGAATTTCGTGCTTCGTACTTTTTTCATGTGTGCTTTTCGTTATGCGGTATCTACCGCCCTTTCTTATTCGTGTGCACTTTTCTTTATGTGTATTCACCTAATTTTATAGAAAACCCCCCTCTCCCGCAATGGCCATATGTTGATAACTTTTGCCCGGATAGGGACTAAAGCCCTATCTGGGAAGAGGCTGATAATCTGAGTACCTGCCTCTTTTTGCGACACACTTATTTTGATATGCTATAACTATAATAGGACTTACGCATTTTAGCTTTTTCCAACCATTCTCTATCTGTCATTCCCGCGAAGGCGGGAATCCAGATTGCGTAGTAAAGCCCTGGATTCCCGCCTTCGCGGGAATGATACCGATCAGAACAAGCTTTTGCGTAAGTCCTATATAAAATAATTACACAATTTTTGGCCATGAAAATACTATTTATAACCAATGATCTCATCGCGGGCAGTGTGGCTCACGAACTTGTTAAGGAAGGGCACGACGTAAAGTTGTATATCAAGGAAAGGGATCGCCGCGGCAATCTTGATAACATTGTAAAAAAAATCTCAAATTGGAGGACAGAGTTAAAATGGGTAGGAAAGGACGGACTTATTGTGTTTGATGATATAGGGTACGGACATACTCAAGAGAAACTACGAAAACAGGGCTATACAGTTTTCGGTGGCTGTGAAAAGGGCGACATGTTGGAAACGGACAGAGAATACGGACAAAAAATTTTTTTCGAATGCGGGATGAAAACGGTGGAGCTTCGCGACTTTGACGACATGGATGACGCTGTGATTTACGCCAAAGAGCATAAGAAAGCGTGGGTAATTAAGCAAAACGATCACGCGGCCAAAAGTTTAAATTACGTTTCTCATTTTAGTGACGGCCGAGATGCTATCGGCGTGCTAAAAAATTATTTGCAGAATAAAAGCGTCAACCGTGAAAGAATTACATTGCACGAGAGAGTTGAGGGAGTTGAAATTGGCATAGGCAGATATTTTAATGGCAAAGATTGGATTGGGCCGATAGAATATAATCTGGAACATAAGAAATTTTTCCCCGGCGATATAGGACCAACGACCAGCGAGATGGGAACGCTTGGTTGGTATGACGATGACGAGAAAAATAAATTATACGTGGAATCCGTCGCTAAATTTAAAAACTATCTCGCGTCCATTAATTTTAAGGGCGATTTTGAGATAAATTGCATTGTAAATGAAAATGGAATTTACCCGCTAGAAGCTACTCCGCGCATGGGCTCACCCATCGTCCATCTTCATACAGAAATTCATGAATCCCACTGGGGAGAGTTCTTATACGCGATCGCAAAAGGCGATAATTATAAATTGAAATGGAATAGAGGTTTTGGAATAGTTCTTGTTATGGCTGTTCCTCCTTTTCCCTACGCAAAAAAAATGAAGGGCAGCATTTTTTATGGAATGAATATATATTTTGATAATGTTAACGAGGAAGAATTTGAGCATATTCATTTTGAGGAGGTCTCCATACGTTCAAATCACATCTCACGGCCTGATTCGGGTAAATATTACATATCCGACAGCCGAGGGTATGTCCTATATGTTACGGGTATTGGAGAAACCGTTGAGATCGCCCAAGAAAAAGTTTATACCCTCGCAAACAAAATTATCATCCCGAAGGTAATTTATAGACACGACATAGGAACAAAATTCATCAATCAGAGCCGCTCGTTGCTAAAGCGGTGGGGATACTTCTGATCTAATTCTGCAATACCTTGTATCACCGACTCTCACTTAATTCCTTAGCGAAAAAACGGCCTGTTTTGCCCGTAACTTGCGCTTCGGCAAAAATACTCTTCACCGTACTTATAGTACGACCCATCGTCTTTTTGCCTCCAGCCCTGCATTTCGGACAAAACATACAATTTTTTCTATGCTAAAGAATTAAGCGAGAGTCGGTAGCTACCACGATTCAGAGCCGTAAACCGCGGCAACCAACGCGCACACCGGCTTTGACTGGCATCGTACGCCAATTGTCTCGCTATGAATTTCTCCGAAATTCCCCTGTCGTCTCGTTTTCATATCGTTCAAACTGCTCATTATTTCATTATCTACATCTTCCTTCGTTGTTCCAACATGCTCAACAAAAAGGCCTTCGCCTGAATTATCGTTTTTAAGCACCCATCCGATGCCAGCCCATGCCTCTTTACCTATTTCATTTTCGCGTCTCTCGGCTATTACTACATAAAGTTTTTTACCAAACTCGCTTTGGTTAATATTTGGTTTCTTTACTACGATTTGAAAACCCGTTGGAATTATTGATGATAAATGAATCAGGTTGTAATTGGCGATACCGGCATCAAAAAGAGCCGCGTCAAAAGCCGATAGAAGAGTACTGCCCTCGCCTTCTCCTTTAGTTAGTGTGATTTTTTTCATTTTATGCTTACTCTTATAGAACTTACGCTTTTGGCTTATTTAAACCATTTCTCATCAGTCATTCCCGCGCCTGCCCGCCATCCGAAGGGAGCAGGCGGGAATGACAGAAAATGCGTAAGCCCTATCATTTTTAAATTATGAAATCTGCTAATAGTTAAGAAAATATGAACCGCATATAATTATAACAAGGGAGATGATTTTCTGAAATATCACTGTTCTGGAAATTTTTTCCCTTGCGATCTTCGGTAAAAAAAGTGTTATCAAAATACCCAGTATGAAAACAAACATCGGCTGCAAGTTTGCCACAGATAGAACCAGGGTAACGGGGGCCAAAAGAATCGCGAAGTTGGTGAGTAGATTTCCCGCGACCGTGAGAATTTCACTCGCGGTGTTGTAACTCAACATGAAAATTGGGCGCAATTTTATCAGCCCAATAAATTGTCTTCTATAATTCTTAACAAATGTAAAGAAAAACACTCCCACGATAAAAAGGCCCGTATACTCCCAGAATGAAGAAACGATAAAACCTTCGTCCACTGCTACAAATTTAAAAATGGTTTCATATAGAGCAAACAAAAAGGAAGAGCCGACCATGAGACCGAGGACTCTTCCCTTCAGCGCAAATTTCTTGCCTATATCCATTGCAATGAATATGGAGCCGCAAATTATAAGGATCGAGCCAATAATCTGTCTTACCGTGAGTGTCTCCCCCAGAATTATAAACGCTAAAATGAATGAAAAAATCGGAATAATCTGAAAGAGCGGAATGACGACAGATGTTTCGTCTTCCTTGAGCGCGTAAAGATAAAAGGCGACGGCAGTTGAACTTATTATTCCCGCTATAATAAGAATTGTTATATTTCGAGGAGATACTTGTAATACGGATGGATTGATGAAATACAGAGTCGGCAAAACCAGAATGGCGACGAGAGTGGAAAATATGAGCAGGGCGCCGACATTTTTTCCTTTGAAGTATTTTGAAAGCAGATATTTATCCGCATGATTGACGATTGCCCAGAGAAAAGGAGCGCCGAGGGCGATAAAAAACCAGTTCATTGAATTATTCTAGCACATCAATAATATTTTATGAACAAAAAAATCTCACTTCATAAATCTATCGCTTCCCTCGGATCGAAGCTTCATACGCTATCTGTTGACATGTCTAAATTGATGTCAATATTGACAAAATGGGCAAAATGCCCATACTTAGTATAGAAGGAGGAACATAAACAAACTGTACAGTCAATGGCCTGTCTTATAGGCCGCAGCTCTATGACAAATGAAGACAACGTTTTTCGCGCTCATGGCATTTGCTGGAGCGCTCATGGGAGAAACGTCTTCAGTAGTCGTGTCTTTTGACACGAACTCTGCAAAGATGTCGTCGGTTAATACTAAACAGCTAATACGAGCAGGTAACAGTGCCATAACCGGCATAACCGCAATGCCCTTCGTGTCGGTTGGTCCTGACTCATGGAGTTTCTATCCATACGGGACAAATCTTTTTACGGCACTGGACGAAGGTGTGTCCCAGAGAGGTAAGCCGGGCTATCCCACTCATTTCAAGCTGGCGGGAACAACAAATGCCGTCGTGGATGGAAGGTATATCATTCCTACCGGCAGCTCCGGATACTATTCCTGGGGCCCTGTCGTAAACACAAACACATGGGGATCAGCTGTGTACGCAAGCGACTTCCATGAATACGGGGGCAACATGAACGTGGGTCTTGTGGTGAGAGGCAATGGTGAGCGGTTTGTCGTCAACGAGGTACATTACAGACTCACTGTCACCACGAAGAATCGCAACGTAGAACCCTATAGTCTATACGACGGTTATGACTTTTGGATTTCCTACGGTGGGTTCGGCAACCATACTTGGGGCGTCTTGTACACAAACGACACTCGCAAGTATCTTGCCACCGGCTCGTTACAACCGGTTGACGCTCTCGTCAGCTTCATTGGTTTCGGCTACGGAGGGAACTGGACCAACATGAATCCAGTAGAGTTTCACCAAAGAGTGATGAACAACTGGAGAGAGACGATGGGTGTTCGTTTTGATCTTGAGTTCAAGGGCTGGACAGTGAGTGGTACAGTTTCCAACGAGATCTCGCTCGTTACGAGCACTCATGTAACGGTCGTTATGGCAGATACTCCGCCGATGCTCTACATGAGGCAGAATCATTATCCCGAGCTTCGTCGTACAGATACTATTCTATACTGGCAGGTTCAAAATGATGAGTACGGAGTAGAAGAAGCAAACGGAGATGGTACGTTTAGGCCAATAGAAATTAGCGGGAGTGAACCATGGCACGTATACAATGTCATCATTCAGGGTTTTGCTCCTCCAAGCACAAATCCAGTTCGACTTTTCCGCCTTTGGAAAAGGTGAACAACAAAAAACCGACTCATTCTTGAGCCGGTCTTTTTTATGGTAGATATCGCTTAACGAAAAGCGCATGCAAATAGAGGTGCGAAGAAGAAGTTGTTAAAGGAATAATTTGCTTAGATTTTAAAATTCAACATATCCGGGAATAGGTCGGCATTGGGTTTCTTCTGCGTTTATTGCGTAACCCGGTTTGCATGTCCACTGACATGACTTAAGCGCTGGATTGTAACTCCACGGAATATTTATCTGCGGCTCATCACTAAATTTTATTCCACTTCCAGTCGGTGCCGTTCCTGTACATTCGTCTCCAGTGCCTGATGTGGAGTACGTAAAATCCACATTTCCAGTTTGCCCATTTTGTAAGACGCCAATTGGAGCAGTATTTGAAGTTTGTCCCCCTGTTGAAACACAAGTTCCACCTGTGCAAATTTTAATGGAATACTTCACCTCAATTCCACTCCTTGTGTCCACCGAAGCAATATAGCTCTTGTTTCCTGTCAAACCACTGAATGTCGCTCCATAGTTTGGCTCGCCTTCACACTTCTTATCTGTCAGAGATTGTCCAGATTCCCCAGCTCTGCACGAATCTCCAATGCTATTTGGATCAACTCCAATAAAAACTCTTTTAATAACAATCGTCACATCTCCTCCACCTACTTTTATTCCAGTATCTACACCATTTGTACACTGTGCTGACGTTTCGCTATTACTAGCAGAGTCAGTAACAGTTACTGCCGCGTTATATGTCCCATCATTTGGATAAGTTACGAATTCAGTCACACCTGTTTTACCAAGAATTTCCGCATGACCAGACCATGAGTAGGTATATGGGCTCGTGCCGCCTGACGGTACTGCCGTCCATGTCGCGCTTTCATTTTTGCTGATTTTATCGGGAGCTACCGTACAAGAGACTGAAAAAGCATCTGTGACGCTTACGCCGTTTGTATTAATCCAACCAACAACATCAGATCCCCATGCGAAATCATTAGGTGGTGAAGGACAGTCATTGGACGT
>MHSK01000026.1 GCA_001821295.1 Candidatus Taylorbacteria bacterium RIFCSPLOWO2_12_FULL_43_20 | reverse complement strand
CCCCTTCAAAGCATCTTCAATGACCTCATGTTTGGTTCTCATAGTCATATCTGACTACGGTAACCTATTTATTATCGAACCGTGGCATCCTTGGTAACAGTTTTAAGTATCTAAAGGGAGATTATGAACAGACTCTTAGTATATAGTATACTTATATCGTAAACGGTTGTCTTTGGCTAAAACGCTTGAATAAGGAATAATTCATGGAAAAACTTTACGATCATCTTATAACACATCCTTTGATTTACGTCGCGCGTGACGCGGAAAGGGCTTTGGGCTTTGATTTGCCTGTTCGCGGCTATTACATAATTACGAGCGGAACATCGGCGCACAGGAAATTGGCAAAACAATTTCCCAAGAATATTTTCACAGTTGAAGCCGAAAGAAATCTTGACACGCACGAGTTGTTACGACACCCCCAGACAAAAAAATACATATCCGATCTTAAGGGCGCGGGTATAATGGTTTTTAAAAACACGGCCATGATAGAAAAGACTGCCAAAGAAAATCATTGGAAACTTCTCAATCCTCCGGCGCGCCTCGTCAATAGAGTTGAAGAAAAATTGGAACAAGTTAAATGGCTTAGAGAGTACGCCGATTATTTGCCGCCGCATGAAATAGCCCCGCTCCGAAACATAATGTACGAGAAAAAACCTTTTATTCTTCAGTTCAATCATGCTCATTCCGGCCAAGGTACAATGCTGATAAAAGACCGTGACACGCTGGACAAACTGGCAAGCGCGTTTCCGGACCGTGAGGTGAGAAAAACCGACTATATCGCAGGGCCCGTTTTCACCAGCAATAACGTAATCCTCGGCGAGCAAGCGCTCATGGGTAACCTGAGCTATCAGATAACAGGCCTGCCGCCTTTCACGGATTTGCCATTCGCCACTATCGGGAACGATTTTTCATTGCCCCATCGGCTTCTTACGTCTACGCAACTCAGCCAATATAAAAAAATGGTCACAAATATCGGGCACAAGCTAGCGGGTTATGGATGGAAAGGACTTTTCGGATTGGACATTGCCGTTTCGGAAACAACGGGGAGAGTTCATCTTATAGAGATCAACGCGCGTCAGCCGGCTTCAGCGATTTTTGAATCAAAACTTGAACGCGATAATAAAAAAAGGAATGTCACTGGCATTACATGTTTTGAGGCGCATGTAGCGGCGCTTATGGGAATCTACATTCCAAACGCATCTTTAACTCCATTATCAGACGGCGCTCAGATCGTTCAGAGAATAACAAAAAAAAGAAGTGCCGTGGCGGACAAGGTCACGGAAGAGCTTGGCAAGCTCGGGTTAAATATTGTAACTTATGAAAATAATGCTCATAATTCGGAACTGTTGAGAATACAAAGCAAAAAATACTTAATGGACGATCATGAGGTTCTCAATAATTTGGGTGAAAAAATAAAAAATTTGTTAGACTGACCTGAATCCCGTCATCTGTTTCATTAAAAAAATGTCAACACAAACACTATCGTTATCTGAAGAAGCCAGAAAAATTATGGCCGATTATATGGGCCTTTCTTTCGGTGATAAGAAAGTGCAATGCCCCTACTACAACAATAGACGGGGCGGTATTAGGGCCGGCTTGCGCCCCCTCATCGGCAAAGGTTCGCCAGACGAAATTACGGAAGAAGTTATTCTGATCGCGTTGAAAAGCAGGGAAAATATTAAAGGTATGGACGAGAAAGATTTAAAAAGATTTATTGTTGATCGTAAAATCGGAATAGATTGTTCCGGGCTTGCTTACTATATTTTGGACGCTGAAAGCAGGTCAAAAAATTTAGGCTCGCTGAAAAAGAATTTACGCCCGGTGAATGGAACGAATTTTCTGAGAAAACTTATCTGCAAAATACGTCCCGTGGAAAGCGCGGGAGTAACTTCTTTTTCGTCTGAAAAAAACTCAAAAGAAATAAAAATTAACGATGCTCGGCCTGGAGATTTTATAGCCATGCTGAATACCGGCCCGGAAAAAAATTACCATCACATACTCGTACTCACGGAAACAATGAGCGAGAATGGTAACATTAAACAGATTAAGTACGTTCACTCATACGCATGGCCTGAAGATGGAAAATACGGACATGGAGTGAGAGAAGGATGTATAGAAATAACCGATGTCCAAGAGCCCATACAAAAACAAATCTGGACGGAACAAAGCAAATCGGGCGACGAAAATATAACCCAACGGAGAGCAATAGAGGCGGGAATGACAAGCGTCAGGCGCCTCAATTGGTTCCACTGAATCTAACGTAACTCGTTGGCAAAAAACATATTATACCACATTTATTTATGGTAGAATGGGCACCATTCTACACTTACGATACGCGGATTAAAGATGGTTCTGGTTCTTTGACTTTTTGCGCGAAAAAGGTATTAATTAGGCAGTTGGCTCAAATCCTCAAAAAAAGGCGAAAGTGCAAGATCTAATCACCGAAAAAAAAATCCGTCGGCTAATCTACATTGTAATTTACCCGAAGTCTTTTATTCCCCCTGCTGAAAAAGAAGCTCACGAAAACCCTCCATACCCTTCAGAAGACGCATTGAGATCGTTCATGATGAGCGAAACAGAGATAAGTGTAAACTGCCGATATCTGGGAGAGTGGGAAACCTTAACAGGCAAAATCGTGGGTGTTAAAACAAAAAATGATGGGTTCCTAGTAAAACTTGCCGTCAATACAAACAAATCCTGCATTGATTGGACGAAATGCGATATCTGGCTATCTAAAACCGGAGAGCCCTCCGGAGTGCTCATTTCAGACCCCGATTAAACGGGGTTATTTTTTGCCCAAATTGATTATCCTGGTTGATTTGCCTATGTTCTTGTAAAAGCATTCAACGGCTGATATTCTCTTATAGGACTTACGCAGTTGGATGCAGTTCGAGGCGCAAGCGAGGATTGCGACCAAAATGTAGCTTATACATTACGGGAGCAAACGGGGCTTGCAGAGAAGAAATGCGCCGACTGCGTAAGTTCTATCTTATTACCATGCCAACCTCAGTACTAACACTAGATATATTATCGCAGATCATAGGTTTTTCCATTCTTTCATGTTTTTTGAGCTTTTTGTGGAGTCCTATTCTCACGAATTTTTTGTACAAATATAAAATCACGAGAAAAGGACATTACGATCCGACACTCCACCTTGAATCCAGGAAAGATAAAATTGATGTCCCCGTAATGGGAGGCCTGCTCGTGATTGTCACCGTGGCTTTCATCACGGTTCTTTTCAACTGGGAAAGAAGCTTTACTTGGGTACCCATAGGCGTAATGTTACTTTCCGCGGCTCTTGGAGGTGTAGATGACATATTGAATATATATGGAAAAGAAAGAAGGAATCGCAAACTCAGCCAAATAATACGACTAATACGAGTGCATCGCAGTGTCAGTATGAGATTGTGGTACATCCTCACTTTCCCGTGGTCAATCTTCAAGAGAGCTTCGGCGTGGCTCTCCAAACATCCAGGCAAAGGAGTGCATGTTCACGAGAAACTGCTCCTGCAATTTATAGCCGGCGCCATAGCGGCATGGTGGATATATTTCAAGCTCGGCCAGCACTGGAGAGAGATTTACTTGCCATTTGACGGATACATTGATATTGGCTGGCTTCTCATACCTCTCATTATTTTCATAGTCATGCTGACTGCCAACGCCGTAAACATAGCGGACGGTATGGATGGCCTCGCCGGAGGCATGCTCATACCCACATTCAGCGCGCTTGCCTTATTGAGTTGGATATACGGCTATAACGAGGTGGCTGTGCTGAACGGGACGGTCGCCGGATCGCTCATCACCTATACCTATTACAATATTAAACCGGCCAGATTCCAGATGGGAGACGTGGGATCGCTGGGATTAGGCGCGCTGCTCGCGATAAACGCCATTGTCATAAACCATATCGCCGTACTCGCATTCCTGGGATTCATGTTTTACGTGGAAGCAGCCAGTGTCTTGATACAAGTCGGCGGAAGATATCTTTTGGGACGAAGAATATTTAAAATGGCGCCGATTCACCATCACTTTGAACTGCGAGGATGGAGCGAAGAAAAAATCGTTATGCGATTTTGGATTATACATTTGGCATTCGTCTTTTTGGGAATTTGGATAGCGCTCCATTAAAATACTAATATACGAATTAATACGAATATACAAATGGATACGAATAATAAAGCAGACAAAAAAATTGAAGTGCTTTACCCGGAATTGTCCTACACGATAACAGGAATATTATTTTCCGCACACAACGAATTAGGTAGGTACGCTAGAGAAAAACAGTATGGAGATATGGTGGAGCGAAACCTTGCTGCTAAAAAAATTATATTTAAGAGGGAAATGTGCATTGGAAATAGCGGTAATATTGTTGATTTTATTATTGAAAATAAAATCATTATTGAGCTCAAAGCGAAACAAGCATTACTTGCTGAAGATTTTCCCCAAATACAACATTATCTTCAAGAGACACAACTGAAACTGGGGCTGTTGGTAAACTTTAGAGATAAGTTTCTAAAGCCTCACAGAGTGGTCAAGATTGATACGCAAGAAAGAAAAAAATATTAGTATTATTCGTATATTCGTATTAATTCGTATATTTGTATGTCATATCTTTCCTGGAATACCAAAATTTTGCCGGATTTTTCGGACGAGAGTATGGAGAACCTATACGATGAGGGGTATATTTTCACTCGTATCGGCAAAGGGTATTTTACTCAAACAAGAAGCTTGAGGATTGACCTCAGCAAGTTTGAGCTGTCCAGTGAAAACAGGAGAATATTGAGAAAAATGGAAAACATAAAGATGGAATTGATCCCCCTGCCCTACGAAAATTACCACTGGTCCATACATAAACTAGCAAAGGATTTTTATTCTAAATTTGGCGACAACATATTCAGCGCGAATAAAGTAAAAGAACTTCTTACCGATCCTGAAAAATCCAACTTCAACCGGCTTATCACCTTTACCCAAGATATCCATGAATCCTCGGGTAACGCGGCCGAGCAAGCGGAAACTCTGGGATATTGCGTCGCGTTGGAGACGAAGAAAATTTTGCATTACAGCTATCCTTTTTACAAAGGGTCGGAAAAAAACCCCTCCTTTGGCCTCGGCATGATGACTAAAGCAATAATGTGGGCAAAAGAAAACGGAAAGAAATATATTTATCTTGGCTCATTACAACGGCCATCAGATACTTACAAGCTGCAATTTTCGGGTTCTGAATGGTTTGATGGCAAAGCGTGGAGTAATGATTTTTCAGAGATTGCTAAAATACTGAAACAATAATACCAATATACAAATTAATACGAATATACTAATGAATACGAATGGGAAGGGGAGCAGTAGCTTCAGTAGTTTCATAAGCTTCGTTAGCTTTTTAGGGGAAGAGGATAGAAGAAATTTCAAATTTCTAATGGAATGCTTGGAGTAATAAAAAACCCTGTGGGATTTTTCAACCCGCCCTTGCTTTGGCGTGAAGAAAAAATACACAGGGTGTAGGGTTAAAGATCTAGAGAACAAGTCTTCGAGAGATCAAGACTCTTGCTTCCGGGAAGACGACACTCCAACGCTGTCGAGGCGGCCGTCGTCGTAGCAGTTGAAGACGGCAAACCCGTCCCGCCGAGAGTTAGCCGTTAGCTTGATAAGGAAGCTTCACACTAGCTTTTAGCTGTCAGCTATTAGCTTGCTAAGGAAAGAACATTTGACATGGACAATTGACAGAAAAGAATCAATAAAAGGCTCAAACGTACGTTTGAGCCTTTTATCACAGCTAATTATAGGCATACATTTATAACATGCGATCGGGTAAATAGATTTATTAAAAGGAATGATCAGAAATAAATAAAGCACTGTATTAAATAGTGTTTTTCGGCTATTCTTATTTAATGTAGGACTTACGCAATTCGGTTTATTTAAACTATTCCCCATCTGTCATTCCCGCGAAAGCGGGAATGATATCAGACGCGTAAATTCTATAATGTTTAATTGTTTTCATTCGTATACATTATTTTTGAATTTTGAATTTGTAATTTTTTGTAATTTGTTATTTGGTGCTTGATGCTTATCTTATTTGTATGAGTAAACATATACACATCGTTGGAATAGCAGGAGTGGGAACGAGCGCGCTGGCGGTCGCTCTTCATAATGCCGGCTATAAAGTAACAGGATCAGACAAAGGATTCTTCCCTCCCGTCTCAACGGCGCTTGAAAAATCACATATTGAATTTTACCCCGGCTTTCATCCAGAAAAAATGGGTACGCCGGAGATAGTAATAGCCGGCGGAAGCGGTACAAGCGACCAGAACCCCGAATTTATACACGCTAAAGAAAATAAGATTCAAGTTATGTCTTTGGCGGAAGCGGTGGGAAAATTTGTAGTGAAAAAACATTCCGTAGTGACGGCCGGTACTTGGGGCAAAACATCTTCAGCGGCATTGTTGTCATACATATTGAGTGAAGCGGGATACGACCCAAGCTATTTCTTCGGCGGGCTTTCCCTTTCGCATCCCAACGGCAAAATTTCTGAAAGTAATTGGAGCGTCGTGGAGGGCGACGAATACCAGTCGGCAATATGGGACAAGAATCCAAAGTTTCATTACTACAATCCAACACATCTACTTCTGACATCTGTGGCATGGGATCATGCCGACCTTTATCCGACCGAAGAATCTTACTTTAGAGTTTTTGAGCGATTGATTTCAAAAGTTGATTTCATAGTTGCATGCAAAGACAGTGATGGAGTGAGAAAAACTACCGGAGACAAAAAAGTAATATGGTACGGAAAACTTGAAGACGGTGATGAGGCAAAGATGCACCCCATCGCCTCGAAGACGAGGCACTTCCCCTCTAAAGAGGGGAAGATGGATACCCCTATGCCGGATTATGTTTATAGCGGAGTAAAACAAACAAAGGATGGTCTTGATTTTATGATCAACGGCACGCGTATTCTGTCTCCACTTTTAGGAACTTTCCAAGCTGAAAACATAACTGCATGCTACACACTAGCAAGAGAACTCGGAATACAAGAGGAAACCATCGTTAAGTCCATTTCTGAATTTCAAGGATTGAAAAGAAGAATGGAGAAACGTCATGAGAACAAAGTGGCGATAATAGATGACATAGCTCACTCAGCGGATAAAGTCAGACACACTCTCGCTGAATTAAAAAATATTTATGACGGAAAAATCATAGCCATATTTGAGCCAAATACCGGCGGTCGCAAAAAAGCATCAGTCGCCTCTTATGAAAACTGCTTCAAGGACGCGGATATGGTGATCATACCCAGATTAACTAAATTGAAAAGAAACAACGCTGAAACTAAAGATGAATTTATTGAAGGGGAAAAATTGGCCGAGATAATTGGAAATTTTCACAAAAACACAAAATACATGGGAAACGATGACGAACTTGTGAGTTACGCCGTTGAAACGTCAAAACCGGGTGATTGTATCGTCTTTCTCGGATCGCACGGATTCAGAGGTATGATTGAAGAAACAGTAGAAGAAATATCTGGCATCTAACAACCCTACTTCCCTTCATCCACAATTTCCGTGGTAATGCCGCCATCTTCATAAATAGCTGATATAGACAACGTAATGCCGCAATGATTGCATTCTATGACATCCCCTTCTTTCAACTTGGAATACGATTTCAAGTCAACCTCATTTTTACACTCTGGACAAATAAGCCTCATATGTAAATTCGAAAACCGAAATTCGAAATTCGAAAAAATTCAAAATTTTAAATATTTAAATTTACGCTTTTTTCGTATTTCGCGCTTCGTATTTCGTGCTTACTTAATAATCTTCATATTCTACCCGAAATACGATACTATACAAACATGTTAACGTGGAACGAAAAACAGCCCAAACTGGCTGAAAAGCTGGGGCTTCAAAATCTATATTTTAAACGAGAAGATCTCCACCCTTATGGCTCTCACAAAGGCAGGTCCATTCCCAAAATGATAGACAATTATGAAAGTCGGGGTTATAGACACTTCGCCATATCTTCTTCGGGCAACGCCGCGATTGCGGCCGCTCTTTATATCGGAGAAAGGAATACTCTCGGCGAAAAAAAGATTTTTCTTGATGTCCTTATCGGAAACAAAGTAAATAAGATAAAGAAGAGAAATTTGCAAGAGCTGTCTGATGAATACATACGAGTTGAACAGACGATGAGACCCCTCCAAAAACTCTTTGAATATTTAAAGATTCCCTCCGTCAAAAGCTTGAGACAATCCACGGACGACACTGCGCTTCGGGGATATTACGAGCTGGCGCGTGAACTCTGTGAAATTCCCGACCTGAACTCTGTATTTATCCCAACGTCGTCAGGCACAACAGCCGAAGCTCTGGGCGAGCAATTTGCCAAGTTGGGCAAAAATATTGAAATTCACGCCATCCAGACGACCGCCTGCCATCCTATCTCAGGAGATTTTGACAAAAACGGCTCCGTTAATTCTCCCTCAATAGCCGATGCCATAGTGGATAAGATAGTCCACAGAAAAGAAAAAGTATTGGAGATTATAAGAAAAAGCGGAGGTCGCGGGTGGACGGCAAATGACAACGAGATAAGAAGCGCGCAAAAAGTTGTGAAAGAATGCTCGGGACTGGATATCTCAGCAAACAGCGCCCTTTCCGTAGCCGGCCTCATAAAAGCAAAAAAATCAGGCAAAAATTGGACTGGTTCGGTCTTGTGCCTGATAACGGGAAAGTGAGGATAGTTTATAACTGTCAGCTATTAGATTTTCAGCTTGCTTGGGAAATAACGCCAAATCTACAACTCCGACGCTACGGTCGGAGCCCCGACCGTAGCGTCGGGGATGAGAACGAATGCTACAAATGTAAAAACTTATCGCTTTCTAGCTTACTAGACGTAAAAGTACAAAATATGAATACGAAAAAATTCTTATATAAAAATTACCTCAGCGGACTCCAGAGCGATTCAGATAGCCCTAATTCTATTATTTTTTTTAATTGTTCTTTAGAAATTTTTGTCGACAAAATATCTTTGGGATTAATACCGCCATTTTGTATAGAATTGGTCGCGGGATCATAATACCATTCCGGCACTGCTTCCAATCTGCCCGATCGAGAAAGCTCATTCATTGAAACAGCCAAATCTACACCTTTAACCATGGCTTCTGACTTTCGAATCAGTCCTATCAAAGAGCGAAGATCTACCCTTTTTGTCGGCCGAGTTAAAATATTGATATGCCCCGAACTGTGCTTTTGAGCAACCACGTCAAACCTTCCTCCAATTTGTGATCTTAGGAACCCAGGAAGACTTGGGTTATCTGAATCCACTATTACAACCTTAAGCTTTTTATCTCTTTGCTTCACTTGAAATATCTCCACTCTGCCCTCTTTCGTCTTTTGTTCAAATTCTCTAGGCAACTCTTCCGTGCGACGAAGCTCTTCCTTGTAATGAGCATCAAGTAAGGGAGAAATCATTTCGGATATTTTCTCAGGTTTAACAGATTTGTCTTTGTTGAGCGCCACTATTAGCCCCGACAAACCGAAAGCCCTATCTAAAGGATCGTTTGATATTGTTCCCTGCCCATGGATATCGTCTCTACGAGCGTATTCTATAAGCTTTGAAAGCGCCGGATTGTTTCTCATACCCAAATAGTCGGCAATAAGCTCTGACGCTGTAATTTTGGGCTCCCTGCCGTGATGATCAAATTTTCCTCCACCTATGTCTATTGCCAATACACCTTCATCCTCTAATGTTTGAACATCCTTACCCGCCGGTAGAGTCGGGGCTATCTCAATTTCCGCTTTATCAATATTTTTAAAAAAAGAGTTGCCGAATTTCCGTAAAATGTAAATGGCAACCAAAGTATCCGCTTGAGGACGAGTCGGAAGAATAATTTTTTTAAAAATAAAATCAGGTTCCTCAAAAAAGATTTTTTTTCCCGCCGATAATCCTATCCGAGCATTTATATCAAAAGGAGGGATCTCTTTGAAGTTAGCTTTCTCTAATAATTGATTAGAATAAGAGGGCTCAATACCCGGAGCTGTTGATATGGTAATGTGCGGATGAGAATTAGCGGAAATATCCGTCTGAATAAGCAATGCTTCCGCTTTTTCATCCTTTGCAAGAGCAACAGCTGTCAGAAGAACTTTCTCTCCAAGCGCCAGATCCGACATTTCCTCCTGAGAAGGTTTGTATTTAATAGTCAGATGATCCGTAAAAATATTTTGAAAGCTTGGCGGGAATTGTTTTAAAATTTTTACTTTCTCTTCCTCATCTAAAAAAGCGCCTGTGTAGCAAGCTCTAGTTTGAATTATGGTTTCTAGCCATGAGTTTTTCATTTGGATTAATTGTATTAGAAAATACTTTTTTTGTATAGAAAAGACCCCGCCACAAAACAAATGTGAGCGGGGTCCGTGAATACCGGAAATCAACAAACCTCGAAATCTTTCTCGTCCAGCTCAAGTTTGAGGTCAAGAAGGCCCGGCATTGCCCCCTCAACTTGAACGTCCACGAGTTCGCGTTTAAATTGAGTTGTTCCTTCCGTCACTCTCGTGTCGAGAAAGAGAATCTTCTCCCCACGCACCAGGTACTTGAGACGATCTCGAGTGGTCAATATCGCTGACCAATGGCAACGGCAAACACCGCCCGTGGTCAAAACCGCACCCAGCTGTTTGCCCTTTGAATACCAAAGGACAAGGCCCTCTCCGTAACGCAGCTCGAGTTGCTGTTTTTTTGTGTCCGGCTTTACATACTGGGACATTTCCGGAAGGCCGGAAATGAACTCATCTTGGCCATCTAAAAGGTCCCTGGCCATGGCCAGTGTATAATGCTTGGTCTTCCTCATGGTTGGACAATCCACGACGTCGCCAGCTCGATAGAGCTGTTCGTCGTAGGTCTCCTGCGCGATGAGAAAAAGAGTCCCTCCTTGTTGGACCACACTGACCACCACCTCTTTCAGACGACCGGCGAGCGAAATGGCGAATAGTCTGAAACTCTTGCCGTTCGGGTTCGGCAACAATCTGCCTCCGGACTTCCATAGAGGCAAATAGTAGAGAAACCGACTGCCCTGTTTATATGAGTCCAGATCCTCGAGTCGTGTGAGGATCTGGTTCTTTCCATATTGCATGATATACGCTACCATGCTCACCTCCGGTGACAGCTTCACCTGAATGGTGAGCTCTCGCGTGCCATCCGGGACATTTTCGATTGCCCCATGCTCCCCGTTGAGACGAGTAACAGGAACCTCAAACCGCGTATCACGGTCTGTAAAAACCGAGATTTCAACCGGCGCGCCGTTGATTTTTATTTGCATACTGCCTTTCCTTTTTTTGTTTTTGAGATTATTACCGACTGTTGGGGAAAATAAATAAAAGAATCCGCCCCAAGAGCCGGTAATAATCATTTTCAACGTACTAAGGGCTCGTTCATAAATAACTTCCTCCTCCTTCGCTAAGAAGCTTCGGCGGGACACGGTCAGATTGCGTTCAATGCGCGCCGGATATGGTCGCTACGATTGAACAAAATCTCAAGGCGTACTATAAGTACGATGAGAGATTTTGTGATTGAGTAGCGGCCATAGCCGGTGATGCAGTGGATTCAAGACGGGGGAGTTATTTATGAACAAGCCCTAAATGATTCTTTTTTAATTATATCACGTCTGGTACAATTGTCAAGCAAAAATACGGCTCAATATGGCCGCATTCCCACAAACCCTGAAAAAAAAGGGGGGGGTAAGGTCATACCTCAACTCTCAAAAGCTGCCCTTCGTTCGGCCTCAAAGTCACCCTTCTTGAGTCAACGTTTCCCTCTTTTGCCTTGTCCATAAAGCTGCTGCAAACAAGAACATATCTACCTCGCAAAAGAATTTTTTGCTCCTGATCGGAAAAATTGAGTAATACGATAAACTTTTCTTTTTCATACGCGCGACTATAAGCATAAACCTCCTCATTATCCACATCCACCGTTTCGTATTTCCCTTTAAGCAAAGCGTCTGAAGTATTTCGCGTGTGTATCAATTTTTTGTATAAATTCAAAAAGGAAGCCGGGTCGCCGCGCTCCGATACCACATTGCACTCAGCGTAACCAGAAGCGACGGGGAGCCACGGCCTCGCTTCGCTGAATCCGCTATACTGCTCAGCCGTCCACTGCATCGGTGTCCTCATAGGATCCCTGCCCAGACCCATTCCCGGCACATGCTTTTCAAAATTGTCCCTTATTTCGTCCTCATGTATATCGCCATTTTCCATGCCGAGCTCCTCTCCATAATAAATGAATGGGGTACTGCGAAGCGTCATCTGCAACATTGCCAACAAGCGGGCTCTTGGCTTACCAACCCTTGATACCACACGGGACTTATCATGATTGCCGAGAATATAGTTAGGCACGTCGTCTTCTCTCAGATTACTCTCCACTTCTTCCACAAGAGAACGATAATCTTCCGCGCTCCAGTTTAAACCTATAAGATTCATATTAAACGGAAAGTGTATCTTGGTGTCGCACGCGGCGTAATAAGGTTTTAATTTTTCAAACGGCGCGTATATTTCACTTATCAAACATTTGTCTTTATACTCCTCCAAAACATGACAAAACTCTTTAACAACGCCCAACGTCTCCGGCAAACCTTTGTCATATACATGTATTTGTTCCATATATGGATTGTCCGTTCCTGGCACAAACTGAGGATTCAGCGGGTTATCTTTAAACTCCGCGTCTTTGAAAATATAGTAGACGACGTCAACCCGAAAGCCATCAACTCCCCTATCAAGCCAAAATCGAAGGACGTTCTTCATGGCTTCTTTCACCTCGGGATTTCTCCAGTTTAAATCCGGCTGTTCCTTGAGAAAACTGTGGTAATAATAACTTTGAGTTTTATCGTCGTATTCCCAGCCAGATCCGCCGAAAGTGGAAAGCCAGTTATTCGGGGACCCATCCTTTTTTCCTTTTTTCCAAATGTACCACGAGCGTTTCGGGTCGTCTTCTGACGACCTAGACGCCTCAAACCATGGATGCTTGTCTGAGGTGTGGTTGGGCACAAAGTCCATTATTACTTTAATCTCTTTCTCGTGTGCTTTGTTTATGAGATCGTCAAGTTCGCGTATTGTGCCGAAGATAGGATCAACACCGCAATAATCTGCCACATCATAACCAAAATCAGCCATCGGCGACGTATATACTGGTGCAAGCCAAAGCGCTCCAATTCCAAGCTCTTTAAAATAATCAAGTTTTTGAATCACGCCCCGCAGATCTCCCACTCCATCATGATTGGTATCTTTGAAACTTCGCGGATAGATTTCATATACGACGCTTTTTTGGAACCACTTCATATGTTAAGAAATTTCTAATATCTAATTACTAATTTCTAAAGGGAAGCTTATGGCTTTTTAGGAGAGCACCTGCTCGCCTGCCAGCCCTCCCGTTGGTCCGGAGGAGGCTGACCCTTCCGAAGAAGAGCAGGCGGGCGAAATTCGAAAAATTTAAAATTCAAAAAAAGATAATCCGAACAAAAACGCCATTGATAATTCAATTATAGCAAAAAAACTGGTTAACAATGTCGGACGAAAATATTATACGTGAGTTTGATTCAATAAGAGTTGCATTCACTCTTGTCAACAAAAGACTCACACGTTCGTGTGAGTATGTGATAGTCTGACTATCATAACAATGGCTAAAATTCACGCTGTAGAAAGGTGACCATTCTAAACCATTAGTGATTCCCGGTCTATTCCGCATCGCGGAGCTCCATGAGCTTGTCCGCCACAGCTTTCTTCTGGCTTTTATCTGCCTGAGGGTTGCTTTTCAATTTATTTAATTCTTCCACCATGCCCTCCCATACTGATTTTGGAGCTCCGAAAAAATATTCCTCGCCCGTATCTAAACAACCGACGGCGAACAAAGTATCAAAAGTATCTGCAACATTATTCTTCACAAAAAAATCGTACATCTCAGTATTTCTGTGAGCTTCTTTCAATCCTTCTTTTTTTAAGTAATCAGTATTTGTGGAAGGAATACCTTCTTGATCATTTTCCATGCGTTTTATTAATTAGACATTTTTAATGTATTTTTTATTAATGGCTATTGATATATACCCAAGTCCGATGAAAACAAATCCGAGTATGACGAGCGATATGGGCCAGCCAAGAGAATTGGCAAAATATTTGCTGGTGATATAAGAAACATAAGCTATAAGGAAAATCGTACTCACAGCCAAGATACCGCGGCTTCTCAAGTACACTGATAATAGTACTCCTCCAATAACTAGCAGAACGTAGGACAAGCGCCAAGCCGAAGAATCAAACACTTGGGAAAACGCTGAACCAAGAAAAGCCAGACTGCCAAGAAAGTAAAGAATACCAGTAAGATGTTTGTTCCAACTGCCGTGAAATGAGTAGCCCAACAAGAGATAACTTACTCCTATCACCATGGTTATGTACTGATATATTTCCCTGATGCCATTCGCTCTGAACGGACTGCCGACAATAGCATTAAGTACAAGGTAAATGGTTGCCGTACCATTGGCTATAGCAAAAAAAGTCAAAATGGCTTGCTTGTGCGCAATGGTAAGTAATAAGTAAAAAACAGAAACTAGGCCGAAGACTAAAGCGATAGTCCAATCGCCATCAACCCGGAATTCAAAAAGAGCAACAGCAACTCCACTCGGAATCAATACCCCTCCAATAAGATGGAATATCGAGCCTATGAGATCATGAGGTTTTTGTTTTAGAAGAATAGAACCGATTGCCGCCATTAGAATACCCAACCCGAGTGTAACCGATATGCGTCCAAAAGAACCTACATCGTCCCAAATTTGACCAACGAAAATGACTACACCGATAATGACAATCGCCGCCCCTAAAGCATAAAGCGCCTTGGTCGTTGAAAATTGCCAGGGCTTTTTGACCGTTTCAACCCTTTCTACCGAACTCGCTCCTTGTAAATTGAAACGATTTGCTATTTCGTCTCGGCTTATCTCTCCATTATTTAGCTTCACCGAAAGTTCTTGCAATAATTCTTCTTTGTTCATATTTTAGAATTTATATACTAATTCCTCCCCGGTATTATCCATCCCATGAAACGAAAATTCCCTTGATAATAATATCCGTTTTTATCGGTGTTTATGAGATTGAGCTTCGTCCTACTTCTGCCTTTCGTTAAATAATAACCATATGAAGAATTACCATCGAAAAAAGGAAAAAAATCTCCCCCTCTGTCATAATCGCTGGAAACAGTGACCCCATCGGGAGAAGTTAGAAGACCGCTGAGATTTAAGGATTGTACTTCCTCCGAAGTAATTTCCCTGCTTTCGTTATTTGCTGTGTCATGAATAAAAAAACGTACGGTGTAGTTTTCATTTATGTCCGGTACGCCATCCCTGTCTGTATCCTGCACCGGATCTATTGAGTTTATAACCAATTTGCCATTTACCACCGAGTAACGGCTTTGTAGATAATTGCTGCATCGATATGAATAATTATTGTCTGAACAAGAAGCATACACAAAATTGTAATCGGTAGAAAGAAAAAGCGACGGAAGATATGAGCTTAGAGCGATCACGACTATGAGTGCCACCGGCAATACAAAAGCCAAAATAATGGCAAAATTTTTCTTTATGAATTCTTTCATTTAAGTTAGTTATTGAGAATGTGACTGTTAATTTTTATATTGTAACACATTATATATCCATGTCTGTCTACCCTGTGAATAAGTGCATTGTTTTTTCTAAAACATGAAGACATTCAGGCAGTGAATAAATTCCCGCTGAACCGTTCAAATGCCCGCCGTTTTTAATTATTGTAAGTTCGGCATTTAAACATTTGGACAATGATTTCGCGTCCTCTGGTGGAACCAGAGGATCATTGCTACCATGGATCACGGCAAAGTGCTCGCATCGCGATTTAATTTTCTCAAAATCAAATTCTTTTTCAAAAAAACTGTCCAGTTTTTTGTTTCCAGTATTTGCATACGGTCCAGCGACCAAAACAGAAGCGCGAATCATTACCCCACCCGGATCTTTTTCTAAATACCTCAACACCGCCGGTACACCGAGAGAATGCCCGACCAAATATATTTCGTCATTGGTATTTCTGTTTACATTCCTGGATATTTCATCTATCCACTCTTTGCACACTGGATTGTCCGGTTCGGGCATTGGCAGAGCACAAGCATAAACATCCCGCTTTTCAAGTTCGGCCATAAGCCACGGCCTCCATCCGCCGTTGGGACTTGTCTCCAAACCATGAATTATAAAAACTTTTTTGTTCATCATGCGATTTGCTTAAGTTGTGCGCGCACTAGGATTCGAACCTAGGACCCCATCAGTATCAGTGATGTGCTCTACCAACTGAGCTATGCGCGCATATTAAATTTTATATCAATTTCGCGCATAGCTACCATATGACCTACCAAAGCCGACGCTGTCCGACAGGTCGGCTCCCCGACATCTAATCCGATTAGATCGTCGGG
>MHSK01000025.1 GCA_001821295.1 Candidatus Taylorbacteria bacterium RIFCSPLOWO2_12_FULL_43_20 | reverse complement strand
ATTGATCCGCCCTATAATATCGGAAAAGATTTTGGCAACAATATAGACAAACGAGAACTCGGGGAATATGTAGAATGGTGTAAAAGTTGGATAAACGAAAGTATAAGAATTCTAAAACCGAATGGAACAATGTTTATTTATGGTTTTAGTGAAATTTTGGCGTATCTTTCAATCGAAATTTCTATACAAAAACGGTGGTTGATTTGGCACTATACAAACAAAAATGTTGCTTCCCTCAATTTCTGGCAAAGAAGCCACGAAGCTATAATTTGCGCGTGGAAAGATAAGCCGGTTTTCAATAGAGATGAGGTTAGAGAGCCATACACAGAAGGCTTTCTGAATGGAGCCGCTGGAAAGATAAGAAAGGGAACACTAGGGAGATTTAGTAGTAGCGGTTTAGAAACCGTTTATAAAGCCCACGATGGCGGAGCTTTACCGAGAGATGTTATCAAAATCCCTGCTCTTGCTGGTGGAGCAGGAATGATTGAGAGATGGTTTTTGTGTAAAACTTGTGATTCTGTTTGCGAACCACGACAATTAAAAAATCATGATGGGCATGAAATAATGAAGCATCCAACACAAAAACCATTCGAACTATCCAAAAAATTGATAAAATCTTCTATGCCAAAAAAGGATGGCGTTGTATTAGTACCTTTTGTCGGTACTGGTTCAGAGTGTGCAGCTGCAAAAGAATTGGGGCAATCATATATTGGCTTTGAGATTAATCCCGATTATGTAAGATTGGCAGAAAAAATGGTAGATGATAAAAAACTGGTTGCGAAATTATTTTAGATCCTCGTCTATTTCTTTCTTCTTTTGTTCAAAAGCATAAGGAGCGAAAACAACAAAACCATTCAGAAATCTTTTTAATTCTTTATTCGCCATGAACCTAGCGTATGGTAATTTATCCGTGCCATCTTTTCTCTTTGAATTTTCGAAATAATCACCACTTGGAATTTCATAGTTAATATCGATAAATTCTCCATCGATTTTGTTCTTAACTCCACCCTTACCACGCCTCACTTCTCCGCTAAACGATTTCTTTTTAACTTGATAGTTTAAAATCTTTCCTTTATATTTAACTTGAAAATCGGCTCCTTGATGGTCAAGCTCCCCAGACATTGCAACTGTACCTTCGCCAAAAACCGATTCCGCCACATAGCCGGCGTGTATTTGAGTAATAATGCTTGCCCATGTGCGATAAATTCTTGCAGGAAGTCCGCGATAAAAACAATCCTTGCACATTGTTATTTTTTGTCTAAAAGATTCAATTTCTGTTTTTTGCGAATTTAAATACTCTTTATAAAAATCTTCAAAAGACAAAAATTTCTTTTGGTCCCAGTATACTTTGTAAAGCATATTGATAGCCTGAACCTCTTTAGGCATATCCATTTCTACAATTTTAATAGACCTATACTGATCACGATAGGATTTAAGGTCAACTGACTGTAAAAATTTATCGAATTTTTGTACTAGCATAAATTAAGTTCAAACTTGGAAATTGCGGAGGCGGTGAGATTCGAACTCACGATGGCTTTCACCATGGCGGTTTTCAAGACCGCTCGTTTAAACCGCTCACGCACGCCTCCCAGCGATTATAAGGATAATATCAAAATATGAGCAATATTCCAGTTTTTTGATAAACTAGGCATCATGAGGTACGCGGGGATTGATTATGGAAAAAAAAGGGTAGGGGTGGCTCTTTCGGACGAAGGGCTTAGTTTTGCTTTGCCGAAAGTTGTTTTGCCGAATGATAGGATGCTTGTAAAAAAAATTGCAGAATTTTGCAAAGAAAATGATGTCTCTTTAATAGTTGTTGGGGAGTCGCTGAATTATAAGAATGAAGAGAATGCGATTATGGAGGAGGCAAAAGATTTTGCTAAGAAGATCAGCGGGGTTACCGGTGTGAATGTGGTGTTTGAACCGGAGTTTCTGACGAGCGCCGAGGCGGAGAGGGTGCAGGGTAAAAATAAAATGCATGACGCTTCGGCGGCGGCGATTATATTGAAAAGTTATATGGCTAAAAATAAGTAAAGCACAATTAACAGGAACAATTGACAATTGACTGCTGGAGGAGTTGTTAGTTAATAGTCAATAGTTGTTAGTAATAACAGATACCAATATACGAATGGTACGACTCCGACGCTTCGGTCGGAGCCCCGACCGAAGCGTCGGGGATGAATACGAATGGGAAAGAAAAGAAGACACCCCATCGCCTCGAAGCGAGGCACTTCCCCTCTAAAGAGGGGAAGAGGAGGAAGGGACAGAATTGGATTTGAACCATTTTGCTATTTGTTCCACTAGAATTTTTTTTGTCGCGGTGTCTAGAACAAAATCAACCATCTTTTTATTGCTCGTGCTGAGTTCGTATCCATTTATATACAAAAAACGAGACGCAGCCGCGATAGCCGTGCGCTTATTGCCGTCAACGAAAACATGGTAGTTCACTATAGCTTCAAATAGCACTGCTGTTTTTGTAAACAAGCCGACGTATAGCTCTTTATTTCCAAACATTGTTTTAGGTTTGTGCGTTATTGATTTCAATAGACCAACATCTCGAACACCATGACTCCCGCCCGTTTGGTCAATTATTCGTGCATGAATGACTAAGATATCCTCTTCGGTGATGTAGTGCATTATTTATCAGCTAGTTCCTCCAATGCTTCATGGTATTTACTGATGAATCTGTCAGACCAGTCTATAAGCTCCTTTTTTACCGTCCGCTTTTTGGTACGGAGTTTTCTCACTATGAGAGCATCTTTTTCTTTTGTCGGAGTAACCTCTATAATGTCTCCCTCTTTGAGTCCGACTGCTTCACGCATATGCCGCGGAAACGTAGCTCCGATAGAAGTCCCTATTTTTATAATTTTTTGCGCCATGGTTTAAATTTTTAAGTATTATAATGGTATTATAATACAAACAAAGGGCTCGACAAGATTGACATTTGACATCTTGCGTGATATTATGCGGTAAGTAAAAACACGGAACATTTGTTGCGGACGATCGGAAAAATCAGAAACCCACGGTGGAGCAAGTGGATACCTATACGCGCCGTGAAAGTGAACTGCGCCAGAGATTCCTCAAAGGACTCCTGAATGTGAACGGCGTTCTTCTCCTGCTCCAACAGGCTTTGGAGTTCGTGAAGAGCTTCGTGAACTGCAATGTTCAACCGGAAATCACAGACTGGGCCGACAGGGAAAAACCAATTGCGGAACACAAACCATGCGGGGATCATTGATCCTGTGCGACTGCAGACAGCAAGCGTTTTTGAGGGAGGAGAAGAATATCTTGGTGGCGCGGAATTCGTCGCCCGAGCACAAAACTCGATTCAATGAACGCCTGCGCATTCGACTTCTACTCTAAGCCGGAGAATTGGAAATACCTTCCCGAAAATGCTTCTTATCATTCACAACGTCCGAGCGAAGATGAAACAAGGTTCAATACCTCGCGGCTTGCCCCGAGGAACCTTTATTTTATGGTCGTAGACCGCTGTTTGTTTTAAATATCCTAAACGAGGTTAGTGGTGTGCTATACTTTGCATAATTATAGAAACAAGAGGAAGAGAGGGGAAATCCTCCGGTCTACGACCACCTCCTTTATGAAAGGAGGAAGGGGAGGGGAAATCCTCCGGCCAAGGGCCACCTCCTTTATGAAAGGAGGAAGAAGAGAAGAACACATAGATACCGTTTAACGAAAAGTGCACATATGAAAAGCACCAAGCACCAAATAACAAATTACAAAAAATTGTAAATTCAAAAAGGAGAAAAGGAAGAAGAGAGAAGACACCCCATCCCTCGTACCCCTACGCTCGAAGCGAGCTTCGGCGGCACACAATAAGAACGAGGACTTCCCCTCTAAAGAGGGGAAGAGGGGAGATGAATAAATTTATGATTTCATACGAGGATTTTAAAAAAATGGAGATTAAAATAGGGAAGATATTGTCTGCCGAGAAGATTCCGGACACGGATAAACTGCTGAAGCTGTCCGTATCTTTCAATGAAGAAAAACCGAGGCAGATTGTTTCCGGCATTGCGGGATATTTTCCCGACCCCGAAGTACTTGTGAATAAGAAATGCGCTTTCGTTGCCAACTTGGAGCCGAGAGTGATCAGAGGATACGAAAGCCAGGGGATGATTCTGGCAGTGTCAAATGATGAGGGGGCGTTTTCTTTGCTTGAAGTTGGGGAGCAAGTGCTGGAAGGAGTTTTGGTAAAGTAAACGATGCCAATATACGAATGGTACTGCTCCGACGCTTCGGTCGGAGCCCCGACCAAAGCGTCGGGGATGAATACGAATGAATACGAATCACCCCATCCCTCGTAATAACGAGGACTTCCCCTCTAAAGAGGGGAAGAGGAAGAGGGGAGAAATCCTCCGGCCAAAGGCCACCTCCTTTGCCCCTTCGCTAAAGCTACGGAGGCACGCGGTATGAAAGGAGGAAAAAAAGTGAAGTCAAATGTTAATTGTTTAATTATGTTTCAATATCTTGATCCATTATTTTTAATACAGACTCTTGGGCTTATCGGCGTCATTGCCATTGTCTTTGCCGAGTCGGGATTGTTTTTCGGTTTTTTTCTTCCCGGCGATTCGTTGCTTTTTACGGCCGGTTTTCTGGCATCGCAGGGGTATTTCTCTATTTACTATCTGGTAATCGGCTGTGTTGTTGCCGCGATATTGGGTGATAGCGTAGGGTATGCTTTCGGCAGGCATGTTGGTCCGAGGATATTTGTTAAAGAAGACTCGCTCTTTTTTCATAAAGATCATTTAATAAAGACTAAAATGTTTTATGAAAAGCATGGGAGTAAGTCCATAGTACTCGCGAGGTTCGTGCCTATTGTGAGGACGTTTGCCCCGATATTGGCCGGAGTAGGGGAGATGAGATATTGGCAATTTCTTAGATATAACATCATTGGAGGAGTTGTCTGGGCTACCGGCCTTCCTTTTCTCGGATACTATCTGGGAAAGACCATTCCCGACGTGGACAAATATCTTTTGCCCATTATCGCCGTCATTATTTTGATTTCAATATTGCCGATTTTGTTTGAGTACAGAAAACATGGAAAGAAGCACAGTAACAGAAATTTCTAATTTCCAATTGAAGAACATTTGACATGGACAATTAACAATTGACCAAAGCAAAGATTAGGGAGAAATTTCTAATTTCAAGGGAATAAGAGAAATTCTCCGGTCAAAGGCCACCTCCTTTGTCCTTTCGCTTGAAGCGAGCTTCGGCGGCACACAGTAAGAACGAGGACTTCCCCTCTTTAGAGGGGAAGAGGAAGAGGGGAGAAAATTTCCGGACGCTTTTTGTTTAGCTTGGAAAATTATATAATGAAAAGTGACGCGAGAGCAGCTAGGGTAAAAATTTTTCATAATAACTAATGTCCAAACAAAACAACTGCGAAAAATTTATTTGCAAACATTTTCCGCCACCGAGATTGATTTCCATGCCGGCGGTCGGTTTGGACATTTCCAGCAACTCCATAAGGTTTATGGAAATGTTGCGCACCTCTTCCGGTTTACGGCCGGGAAGGTATGGCGAGAAAAGCATTCCTGAAGGCGTGGGGTATTCCGAGGATGTCCATAATAATAAGTCTTTAAAAAAAACACTTAAAGAATTGGCCAGCGAATACGATCTAAAATTCGTAAATGTATCTCTGCCGGAAGAAAAGGCGTACATCTTTCAAACTTCTTTCCCGAAAGTGGAGGCAAAAGAATTGCGGGATGCCATTGAGCTGGGGCTTGAAGAAAATGTTCCGCTTTCAGGCGCTGAGGCGATGTTTGACTTCACGGTCATTGATAAGGTGAAAAACGACGGGAAAACAAATGTGTCCGTGTCGGTCTTGCCCAGAGCTATAGCTGAAAGTTTCGCCACGCTTCTCGACGGCACCGGCCTGTTTCCTCTTTCTTTCCAGCTTGCCGCGGAAGCAGTAGCCAGATCGGTGGTAAAAAAAGGCGACAAGCTCACTGTCATGATCGTAAACATGGGCGAAAAGAAAACAGGAATATACATAGTGCGCTCGGGCATAGTGCATTTCACCACCACGCTTAATTTCGGAGGCGAGGAAATGACATCCGCCATAGAAAAACTTTTTGGCGTGTCAAAGGAGGAGGCGGTAAGGATGAAACGGGAAAAAAATATTATGAAAAGAAAACAAAATATGGAACTGTTCCTTTCTCTGGTAAATCCGATCTCCGCGCTCAAAGATGAGATCAGCCGTCTCTACGCGTACTGGAATAGTCACATGGCGGCAAGCGGAGAAGGAGCCAATAAAGATCAATCAGCCGAGATAGATAAAATACTACTTTGCGGTTTGGATGCCAATCTCAGCGGTTTGGATGAATATCTCGCGTTAACTTTGAAGACTGAGTGTAGTGTCGCCAACGTATGGGAAAATATATTTTCATTTGACGACTATATTCCCAAGATCGAGTACGAAGACTCGTTGAATTATCCGACTGCCATAGGTCTATCACTGTAGAGCGATGCACAATCTTTTACCTGAAAAAAATAAAAGGAGAATAAAAAGCGAGTACCGCCTCCGTCTCACTGTCCTGTTTTTTTTCGGTTCCGCATTGTCGGGTATTGTTCTTGCCGCGGCCATGCTTCCATCTTACATATCCATGCAGTCACGAGAAGAAGCCGTAGTGGAGGAATACTTAATGGCAAAGAATTCCACTTCCGCCATGGATGAAGAGGATTTGGCCAGAATTTCGGAGGAAACCAATGAGAAAATCCTCTCATTGAAATCGTTCGCGCTTGGCGCTACTGTGTCAAATTATGTCGACACCGTATTTGATATTGAGAACCCCGGAATAAATATCACCGGTTTTACTTTCGTCGGCCGGCAAAATGAGGAAAAAGCGGATATCGTCGTGGAGGGGGTCGCTTCTTCGCGGGATGCGCTAGTTTTGTTCAAAAGTAATCTGGAGAAACAGCCGATCTTTGGCGCCGTTTCTCTACCGGTATCCAACTTGGCCAAACAGACGGATATAAATTTTAATATTAAACTAGAGGTCAAAAACAGATAACATGAAACAGTCTTTTCACATCAAAATCATGCTGTTGGTTTCCGCGCTCCTATTGGCCTTTGTCGCTCTCGGTGACTATCTGTTCTTCAGAAGTATTAAGGCGTCAGTGTTGAACGTGGCAAAAATTACCCGTGATTTGAGGGAGGAGTCGCTGAAAATGGAACAATACAAAATGTTGTCTGATATTTCCGGCGGATCGCCTGACACGGTAAACGGTCTGAATTCGCATTTTATTAAGGACGATCAAGTTGTGGATTTTATTGAATTTGTTGAGAGATTGGGAGATTCTAGCGGAGCGACTACGACGATAGTGTCGCTCAAGGTATTGCCTATATCAGAAGAATACAAAACGGTTGAGAAACTGATGCTGGAAATAGAAGTCGGGGGACGTAGAGAAAATGTGTCTCGCTTTATTTCTTTGATTGAAAATCTCCCATATGGCGCGAATATAGAGAATGTCGCCATAAGAGAAGATTCCGACGCGGCGGGATACTGGGAAGGTTATTTTGTGGTCAATATCGCTAAGACCAAAAAAATATGAGAATAAGATTTCCAAAAAAAAAGAGTTCTGAAATATATTGCACAAAGGATGAACGTTATCCGGGAAGGGACTGGATGAGGATGATGATTTTTTTCGGAGTTTTGAATTTGTCTATATTGGGTGCCAGTTATTATTTTTTCTTAGGAATTGCAAAGGATAGGTTTTTTTCTGAAGAGGCGGGCGGTAAAGAGTCGTTGAATTTACTGGATAAAGAGTCAATACTCTGGATAGAGGATGATTTTGATATAAAACGCGAGCGCTTTAATGAGCTTGGTGGTGTGGGTACGCTTAATAAATAGTGCAAAAAATACAAATATACAAATTGATACGAATATATGAATGGATACGAATAATACAAATTTGATGCTTCGGTCGGAGCCCCGACTGTAACGTCGGGGTTGAACACGTTCGTTATGCATTTATTATACCAAGCTCGAACCTACTTTCAAAATAAATAATGTCGCACGCGCGGAGCGCGTGGTGGCTTGAAACTAAATCGTACGCTCGGATTTCGCCCCGCCTCCCGCCTCGCAGAGCCTCGGCGGACACCAAATAAAAAACACTCCTTGCTTTTCGGATTTGCGCGCGCCCGATTCTTTTTGAAAAAGGAAAGGGTGTTTTTTTATTTGGTGTTCTGCCCTCCAAGTATTCGGGCAAGAGGCGGGGCTTCGGCTCGCAAGCAAAAAGTGGCTGGGGGGTTGGGGGGAAGGACACTTTTTGCTTGCTCGCCCAAATTCTAATGTGTTGGCGGAAACTCAAAAAAATGATAAAATCGTAGTTATGAATACAAGTTAGAAAATTAAAATTGATTGCCTAAACCTCAACAACTTTTGTTGTGAGGCATGGCAATAAATTCCCGACCAAGATAGTAACCTCCTCATCAGGAGGACGCTCTTGGTCGGGTCGTAGCTCCGAAAGGACTACGGGCAGTTCGAAAGAGCTGTCGTTCTCTCTGGTGAGGAGTTTTCTGTTGTAGAAATTCTGCCCGGAGAGATAAAACCCGACCAAGACAATGAAAAATTTTGAGTTCCGAGAAATCGGAAATGATGAAAATTATGATCCAAGCAATCTCTGCGAGAATGTTCCATTCACGCAAGCGAGCTTTTATGGAGATTGGCAAAAATCTTTAGGTAGACCAGTAAAAAGATTTTTGGTGTATGCCGACAAAGAAGTTGTCGCTTATTTTCTATTGATAAAATATCCTCTTTTGCTCAGCAAAAGTTATTTATACATACCTTACGGACCAGTGACAAAAGATTTTTCGGAAGATTTTTTTGTCAATCTCAAACAAGAATTAAAACGGATTGCTAAAGTTGAAAATTCTGTTTTCGTCCGACTTGATTTTACTCCACCAGCAACGAGCAATACTCTTTCAAAATTTTTTACTAAAGCTCCGTTTTATACCTATCATTCGGCATATTTTCAGCCACGCGTGGAGTGGTTTTTGAGTTTGGAAAAATCAGAAAATGAGCTACTTATGGCAATGCACGAAAAAACTCGCTACTCAATACGATTAGCGGAGAGAAAGGAAATAACGGCAGAAATAATCACTGGAGATTTTGGAAAATATTTTGAGATTTTTTACGAACTAATGGCTGGAACGGCAAAAAGAAATGGATTTAGCCTTCATCAAAAAAGCTACTATGAAAATATTTTTCAAAATCTCCATAAAATTAATTCCTATTTATCGATAGCGAGATATGGTCAAAAAATTTTGGCGATTGATCTGATTATTATTTTTAGCAAAACTGCTAACTATGTTTTCGGTGGTTCAAGTGATGAAGAAAGAAATCGCATGCCAACTTATTTGGCGCAGTGGAAAGCAATTTGTTATGCCAAACAACTTAACTGCGCTTATTACAATTTCGGTGGCATAGCCACCGAAAACAAAATATACAAGGGCTGGGACGGCCTAACAATTTTCAAAAAGAAATTTGGCGGTAAGGAGATAGCACGCTCTGATTTTTTTGATGTCGTTGTAAATCCATTTTGGTATCACCTCTATAACTTTAGGAAACGTATCAAAAAAATCAGCTTATGAAAAAACTTTTAAAAAAATTGTTACCCGAAAAATTTGTCTTGATGTATCACTATCTCGTGGTGATTTTTGCGACTTTGTATTGTGGTTTTCCGTCAAAAAAGATGATAGTTATCGGTGTAACGGGGACGAAAGGAAAAACATCAACAATAAATTTTATTTGGTCGTGTTTGCAAGCTGGCGGATATAAAACTGGAATCATAAGCATCGCAAACATTCGTATTGGCGAAAAGGAATTTTTGAACAAATACCACATGACAATGCCCGGTCGTTTTACAATCCAAAAACTTTTGGCCCAAATGGTAAAAAACGGCTGTAAGTTTTGTATTGTTGAGACAACTTCTGAAGGTATAAAACAATATCGTCATATCGGGGTGTATTACGATATAGCCGTTTTTACCAACTTGTCGCCAGAACATCTTGAAGCTCATGGCGGGAGTTTTGAGAAATATAAACAGATGAAAGCAAAAATGTTTGCTGTGCTTTCCTCTCACAAAAAAGTTATAGACGGAAAAAGAATTGAAAAAATTATCATTGCAAATAAAGATAGCGAGTACGCCGATCATTTTTTGAATTTCCAAGCCGACAAGAAAATTACTTTTGCCATAGACAATAAAGCAGACTATGTTGCAGATAATATACAAGAAACAAATACTGGTGTAAGTTTTGAAGTTGCAAAAGTAATTTTCAAAATCGGCATTTTGGGCAAGTTTAATGTTTATAATGCCTTGCCCGCCATCATTGTTTGCCGTCTTGTCGGCGTAAATAATTATCTAATATCAAAAGGGCTAATGGAATTAGAAACAATTCCGGGCAGAATGGAAAAAATAAACGAGGGACAAAATTTCACGGTGTTGGTTGATTATGCTCACGAAAAAGAAAGTATCACAAATATTTTACAGACGGCAAACAATATGAAAAAAGTTGGGGCAAAAACAATTATTTTACTCGGTGCTGAAGGTGGCGGACGAGATAAAGCCAAAAGACCAATTATGGGCGAACTTGCCGCAAAAATGGCTGATTATGTAATTGTAAGCAATGTCGATCCGTACGAGGACGACCCGAAACAAATTTTAGAAGACATTGCTGTCTCATCTGAAAAATTTGGAAAAGTCAGAGGTCAAAATTTGTTTGTTATTGAAGACCGAAAATCTGGTATTCAAAAAGCTTTATTGTCGGCTAAAGCAGATGATATTGTTTTGATAACTGGCAAGGGGGCAGAACAATCTATTGTGATCGGTGGCAAGAGGTCATTTTGGGACGATAGGCAAGTTGTTAGAGAAGAATTGAAATCACTTCCGCCAACACATTAGAATTTGGGCGAGCAAGCAAAAAGTGTCCTTCCCCCCAACCCC
>MHSK01000024.1 GCA_001821295.1 Candidatus Taylorbacteria bacterium RIFCSPLOWO2_12_FULL_43_20 | reverse complement strand
AAGGTCGAAATTACAACTAATTAACTGTCAACTATGTTCCATAGCTTGAACACGAAATTAATCCCTGTGTATTTGCAATGAATTTTCATTTTGCGCCCATTTAATTATCCAGAGGTAGATTAAAATTCCATCCCTTTTTTTCCAACTCTGCCAACATGTATTCCGCCTTTATGAAATCCAGAGGATTGTCTATATCTATTGAACGTTCTTTTGAAACTATATACCCCACCACAATTTCGCCAAACAAAGAATTTTTTTCCATCAACGTTTCTCTCTTCATAGCGTATACAGCTCCACTGCGCTTATAAGCTACGGGCAATTCTTGTCTCGGAAGGCCTTCTGTTTCTTCTTCGAAATACGGCAATACTCTGTCACCCTCCATTTTTTTTATTTTCATAGGATGATTTTCTTCTATCTCCACTAAAGATACCGCGCTGTCCGCGCCACATTGGATAAGCTTGGCAAGAGTCTCATCAATATCCTCCGGTAGACGAAAGGGAGATGTCGGCTGAAGAATGACTATATAGTCATATCTTTTTTTCATTAGCTTTTCCATAAACACTAAAGCGTGCTTCATAACCGGCAGATGTTTTACATCGTCCAAAGCAAGTTCTCCGGGACGGATAAAAGGGACACGCGCTCCATTTTCTTCAGACACGCGAGCTATTTCTTTATCATCGGTTGAAACAATAAGATCCGTAATTAGCTTGCTACTTTGCGCCGACCGAATGGTATAGCTTATCAATGGTTTTCCACCTAGCGGTTTTATGTTTTTTCCGGGTATGCCCTTTGATCCTCCGCGAGCGGTTATCACTCCCAAAATATTTGTTTGGCTCATATCAAAATACATTATATTGAAAACACTAAAAAGACGGGGTTATTATTTAGTTTCCGTCATAAAAAAACTTCTGCGTATATGTATCAACTGACACCAGAATATCGCATATTTTTTTACATGTGTTTTTTTTATAATACATATGGCTTGGCTGATAAACTCCGTGTTTGATTTGCGCTTTGATCGCTTTTTTTATTTTTTTCATATCGTATCCGACATCAATGACATTGCTCGCCCTCATGCGGCCATTTTGCCTGGAACCTATGTTTACCGCGGGTATGCCGAGATACGAACATTCTTTTATGCCTGAAGATGAATTTCCGACAAGGCAAGCAGTTTTTTTCAACAGACCGATAAATTCCTCCGGCGGAATATGTTTAATGAAGCGCATGTGCGAAGGATTTTTCTCTTCCCTGAAGCTGCGGATACCTTTGGAAACCTCGTCAGTACCCGCGTCAACATTGGGCCAGAACCAGATACTCGGTATCTTCAGATCGTATATTGCGTGGAGCGTCTCTTCAATGTGATCCTTGTTTTTTCCGTGTTCTGAAGTGACCGGATGCTGCATAACCACAATATAAGGCCGGTTAATATCAACCGCGTCCCCCACACCTAAATAATTGATAAATTCATTAGATACCCGATAATTATTTTTCGCCACAAACTCCAATTCGGGCGCGCCTACGTCATAAACAAATCCGGGCAGTTCACCCATCCTCATTACTCTTTTTTTTGACTCCTCGTTAGTCGTAAAATGAATATGAGACAATTTTGTAATAGCATGACGAACGCTCTCATCTATATTTCCTGTCACGTCTCCGCCCTCAATATGCGCAATGGTTATATTTAAATAAGCCGCGGCTATCACCGGAGCTAAGACTTCGTATCTATCTCCCCTCACAACAACTATGTCCGGCGAAAGATTCTCAAACACCGTGGTAAACTCCGTAATACCAATTCCCGTTGTCTTAGCCATGGCCACAGGACTGCCGCCTTCCAACACCATGGTTATTTTGGCATTACATTTAAATCCATCCTTCTTCATCAAAGCTAGGACATCACTATACATTGACAAAATAGCCGAGGCTGCGACGACAATCTGAAGATCTACATTCTTTCTTTTCTTCAGCTCAAAAAGTATAAGCTTGCTTCTGGAATAGTGTATCCCGGAAGTTATAACAAAACATATTTTTCTCTTCTTTTGTTTTTTGGACATGTTATTTAAAAAGCGCGTCGTTTAGGGGAGTAAATTTTTTTATATGCTTTGCCGCCCTTTTACCCAAAACACTAATGAAATAATTGGAAGACAAACCTTTAAGATAAGAAGCCGGCCTCATGGCATAAACCATTTCCTTATTTATGGTTTCTCCTTCCTTAATGTCCCTCCCGGCAACTAGGGTCTTTTTAAAATATGAGCGAAATTCGTTATTCGCCCCATCAAACTCCGCCTCAATATTGCCATAGTAAGGTTCGACGTCTACGCTCGCATATTTCCTCTTTTTGATCAACTCAACAAGGTTTTTCATCTCCTCCGGCGTAACAGACACCCTGTGATCCGACCCCCACATATTTCTATCAAAAGAAAAATGCTTTTCTATTATTCTCGCGCCCAGTTTTATTGCCGCCAAATCGAGCTCACTATCTTCATAATTGTGATTGGAAAAACCAATGGTCACATCAGGATATTTATTTCTCAAGTATTCAATGGAAGAAAGATTAAACTTGTCTTTAGGACAAGGATACTTGCTTACGCAATATAATATTGAGAACGAAACATTTTTGCTTTTTAAAAACCCGACGACCGCATCAAGCTCGTTCTTACTAACCATCCCGGTTGAAATGACTATCGGCTTCCCCGTGGAAGACACATAATCAAGAAGCACGTAATCTTCAATGTCTCCCGATCCTATTTTCCAAAAAGGAACACCTATGCTTTCCAGTTTGATGGCCGCTTTTCTGCTCATCGGAGTGGAGAAAAAAACCACCCCTTTTAATTCAGCGTGCTTTTTAACTTCTATCCAAAATTTAAGAGAAGCGATATCCGTATTTTTGCTGACCCATCTGAAACGATCCATTCCTCCAAAATGCGGGTAAAAACAATCAACATCTGCCTGCTCATCTTCAACTTCGTGAGTTTGGAATTTAACAGCATCCACTCCGGCTTCTTTTGCCGCGTCTATAAGCCGTTTGGCGTTATCTATATACTCTTCATGAGGTCTCTCTCTTTCGGTTTGAATGAAATTCTTGCCTATTTCGGCCACCACGAAAACACTGTCCGTACCTTCACTATTGCCTGAATTCAACTTGCGCTCAAAAATATTAATACCCATGTTGACATATAATGCCATAAAACGGCTGAAGTTCAACTCTTTTTCATAATATCATCAATCGCATCCACCATTCTCTCTGAAGACTTACCGTCAACTTTATAACATAATTCATTCGCGAGTCTTACCCTACCCTCATTATCCAAATGCGGATTGTTCAGATAAACATTGATCATGTTCTTAAGTTCATTGTTGTTTGATACCAATCTGATTCCTCCCGTGTTTATAACCCATTGCATATGGTTGGACTTATAGAGCCAGGGTGTAATATCTCTTGCGCCTCTGAATCGTCCGCCAAATGCTAGATTGATTATAGGATGATTAAAACACGCCATATCAAGATTCAACGTTGACGCCGTGGTGACAAGAAGATCGGCGTGATAAAGACTATTGGCAAGATTTTTCGTCTCATCGTCCAAAGGATCCCAATTATCCACAAATGCATCTGAGATATTATATGACGTGTCCACCTTGACGCGTTCTCTGCCTAACAATTTCTTGAATAGCTCATTTCTGAAGTTAGAAAAATGCGGTCTTACCAATAGTTGGCACTCTTTGACCAATTCATTTTTTTCTATCATGACTCTGATATTTTCCGCGACATCAAAATCGTGATCAGCCCAGCCTCCTTCCGAGCCGAAAAGGATGATAGAAAGGCTGGGATTGAGGCCGTATTTTTTGCAAAATTCCTCGCGAGAAATTATCACGTCCGATTTCCGATACCAGTCAAATTGCGGAAAGCCCGTTATGTAAACACGTTTGGCGGGAAATTTTTGGAGACGAACCAATTCATCACGAAGAACTTTTGTCTGAACAATAAAATAATCTGGAACAAATCTATAATAATTCCTAGTTACATTATCCCACCCTTTGGGCATAGACACGGTTGTTATTCCCCTTCGCTTGGCTTCTTTCATAAACAATATATCTAAACCGGAAATAACGGAGGTTGAAAAAACCACATCCGGCTTATGTTCATCAAACAATCGGGCGATCGAAACATGATACTGAGGAAATAAATGGACCTCAACGAAACGCGACAACGATTTAAGCAAGGGCATGCGGCTGATTAGCCAGACAAAAGCGATATGCAAATAAGTGAAAACTCTTGGCCTGGCAATTAAACGATTATTGCCATATTTTAAATATCTCACGGTACTGTCTGTAAATATGAGGAAAGTCTGAATATTGTGAAAAAGGCGGTGGATTCGTCCTAAACCGCGGCCCTTTTCCGCCACGACCGTTACATTCTCTGACGCAAGCTCTTCCCTTAAATATTCTGGAACTTCTTTACAATCAAGTATTATGACGATTTTATAACCTTTATTTCTAAATTGAACAAGTCCGCCGGACCGTAAAACATTCCGGATTATAAATCCTCGCGTTATTATAATAAATATGATTTTCATCGTGTAAAAGCCCGCTATGTTGGTGATTTATTTTTTTTCCAGAACATAAAGAACCTTTGCCCCGAACCATTTGCCGAAAAAATTCATTTTAGGAAACCTGATTTTCTTTCCTAATAAGGAAATGTAACCTTGATCAAAATAAATCTCGCTAATGACAAAATGCTTACAAAAAACTTTATTGAAAACCGCTTTGGTAAAAAGAGTTATGTGATTATTAGTTTCTGAATATCCCTTGATATCACCACGGAACATGAAACCGAGCTTAGCTCTTAATGAAAAGATATTGGGCACTGAAAAAAAGAAAACACCTCCTTTTTTTAATATTCTAGAAACTTCCCGCGCGAAAAAATACGGATTTTCCAAATGTTCGACTATGGCGAACGCCAAAACCGAATCCAAGGTGTTATCATTGAAAGGCAAAGGATTAAAGCAGACGTCTAAAAGTTTAATGTCCACTTTTTGACGGACATCTTCCATGAGATAGTCGTCAATATCAACTAAAGCAATTTTTTTATACCCTTTTTCAATCAGCTCCGAAGCCAAAGCGCCCGCCCCGCAACCCACTTCTAAAATCGCGGAGTTCGCGTTCGTTCTCTTGTAAATAAGCGACTGCGCAAGGCCCGAACGAACACACCAAGTCGGCCGTCCTTGAGCCAAATTTGACCTAATATTTGTGTTCTGACTTAATATATCCTCCGGTGGTAAATATGGTAATCCCATTTTTTTTAAGTAATTTTATATTTTAATTTCCAGTCTTGCCCCGTCTTTTCCCACAAAAGAGAATCGCGAAATTCATCAATTTTTACCCAAAATTCCGACTCTGATAAATCAATATAATCCAAAAATTCCTTAAAATATTTTTTTGGAAATTCTCCGTCAAACCTGTTAACCAGAGCCACTCCCTCTTCCCGCGTAATATGTCCGTGCCTTATCTCCTGCGCGGCATCTTGCGTAGCTCTTCCGTACCCGAATTTAATATAAGTGGTGTAGTAAAAAAATCCGTCTGTCTTATCGTCCAGGCTAGAATATTTGGAGTATGTGCCCTCGGAACGAGCGGGATTGGCCTCAAAACCTGCATTTTGAACAGCATAATAGTAGCATTCTTGAGGCACCCACTTGAGGTAATATCCCAAAAAATAAAATCCAATGTTTTTTTCCTTTATCACACGAGTGTCCAATGGTAAATACGGCGCCAAATCGCCCTGTGTCAAGCCCTCTCGAAAGTAATCCGATACTTTTTTACCCCCCAAATAAATTTCATCAAAATTAGCTGAAGAATTTACGTAATCCATTCTGAATCCGTTCTTGTTATCTGTCTCAGACTCCGAGTCTTTGAATATATACTTGTTCTGCGTTATTGGCGTATTCCCGCCATTTTCTCCGGGACATGGACCGTAAAATACAAGAGGTATCCCAAAACGCGCCGCCATTTTGACGGCAAAGGTTTTTTGACCTAGGATAAAGGGCTGAAAAGGATGCAATAAGTTCAAAAAAGCATTGCGAGTAAGCATGCGATGAACTTTTCCATTCGGTGTAAACAAATAATTATCATGTCCTGCGACATGACTCCAATTCTGAAAATTTTTCCAGCCGATATCAGTATACAAATGCGGCGCCCAAGTGACCGTCAGAGGATGCATACCGTATTTTGTCTTCAAAATATGGGACGCGTAAACGCTGTCTTTTCCTCCGGATCCTGGCACGAGACAGTCATACGATCCGTCTTTGCTTCTGTATTTATCCAGAAGCTCCAGAAGCTCCTCCTCTCGTTTTTTCCAATCAATAGTCCCGTCAAATTTAGCTTCACAAAATCTGCATGCTGAACAGACCCCCTCGTCGTCAAAGCTAATGTAGTCATGGGGTCGTCTTTTCATATGCGTGTATTCATTTGAAGCTGTCGGCCGAGTATTCGGAATAACACACTTTTTGCAGAATTTTACATCGCCCGGCAAGCCATACCCGGGAGAAAAACTTTTACCGCCCATTTTTGTTTGTTCTTTGTTAATCATTTTATAAATACCGTGGAAATCAAGCTCCTACAAGGAAAGAAAATTGTTAAGAATTTGAATTCCGATTTCTCCGCTTTTTTCCGGATGAAATTGAGTTCCAAACACGTTGCCTTTGCCAACCGCGGCAAGAATTTTCGTCTCACAATAAATCGTATTTGCTATTATATCATCTGTTTGACTTTTTCCGGCATAAGAATGCACAAAATACGCCTCTGACCCGGGCTTAATTCCTGAAAAAAGAGGATTGTTAAATCCCTCTGTTCCATCCGGAGGCAACAAAGGACTCCATCCCGTATGAGGAATTTTGAAAAATGGCTTTTCTGTAAGCGTAATTCTTTTAACTTCCCCCTTGATTAAACCCAATCCTTTATGTTCGCCAAACTCATGACTTTTTTCAAAAAGAAATTGCATCCCTAGGCAAATTCCAAGTAGTGGTATCCCCCTCTTCGCTCCCTCAATTACCGCTTCGTTCAGGCCTCTTTTATTGAGTTCTGCGATCCCATCACCAAACGCTCCAACACCGGGTAATATTATGGCCTCGGCCTTTTCTACCTCCTCAGGATTATCTGAGACAGAGTAATTCGCGCCTAAAAATGCCAACGCTTTCGTCAAGCTGAACAAATTGCCAAATCCATAATCTATGACTATTGTCTTGCGCATAATCTTAACTCCTTGTATCAATACCTCTTTCTCTGAGAAATTTTTTTACCTCCGCGATGGAATATTTATTATAGTGGAATATGTTTCCCGCAGCTACAGCATCCGCGAACCCTTCTTTTACCGCAAGGACCATATCCTCTGGCTTTCCGGCTCCGCCGCAGGCAATCACGGGTATTGATATATTGGGAGCTATTTTCTTGATAAGTTCGGTATCATACCCTTTTGCCGTTCCTTCCTGATCTATGGAAGTAATAAGAAGCTCGCCCGCTCCAAGTTGTTCAAGATTTATCGCCCAATTCACGGCGTCTAAACCGGTTTCAACCCGGCCGTTGTCCGTGAAAACCTCCCACCTGTCTTCATTGATTTTTTTTGCCTCGATGGATCCAACAATGCACTGTGAGCCGAAAGTCCTCGCCGCCGCCGTAATAAACTGGGGATTTAGCGTCGCATGAGTATTGATGGCCACTTTATCAGCTCCGGCCCTCAATACGCTTTTTATATCATCAATGGATCTTATGCCTCCGCCAACAGTGAGGGGAATAAAAACATTCTTGGCGGTTTTTTCCACAATATCCAACAGATTATTTCGTCCGTAGAGACTTGCCACAACATCCATGTATATAAGCTCATCGGCTCCCTGGCTATAATAGCGAGTCGCCATTTCTTCTGGGTTTCCGACAATATGCAAGCATTCCAGATGAACCCCTTTAATAACATTCGCGCCCTTTATGTCCAAACGGGGTATAACTCTTATTTTTTTTGGCACAATCATTTTTTTGACTTGGCGGATTTGCCTATATTCTTAATTCTGAAATACCATCTCCTGAGTTCAGACGATAGTTCCCAAAAACAAAAGTCTGTCCACCTTACAAAACCTGATCTGACCAAGCGGCAAACAATCTTCAGTCCGCCATGCCATTTTTTTCCTTCCACATAGATCTCCTTGTAAGGCGTGTAACGGCAGACATACTTCTCTCGCAGAGCTAATCTTGCCAACCTTCTCTGCATGCCTCTGTACCCTTCCAGATATACCACTTTTACTGAATCAATGTATAAGAGAAAAAGCCGGGCTGCTAAGGAATAGCCGCCGTCGCCTTCAGTTCCGGTTCCCCCGTCAATAACAACCAAGTCGTAATTTTTTGAAGGAGGAAGAACATTGTAGGCGGATATTATTTGAAATCTTTCTTTATATTCTGCGAGATTTTTTCGCAACTCACCTATACAAAATTCATTATCCTCATAAATATCAAGAAACGCGTTTGAATATTTTAGAAGGGTATAACTTAACGCCCCTATTCCTCCCCCCATTTCCAAAACTCTTTGTGGTTTAATTTCGCCGCATATTTGAATCAGAGCATCTATGCTTACAGGCTTGCCGATATGTTCCGAACCAGGCAACGTTTTAAAATAGTTATATATGTCAATCGCTTCTTGTGAAGGAAAATTTTTCATAAACATTGTGAATCTAAACACAGAATCTATAATTCAAAAATTAGACTTGATTATATTATTTTTTAATTCCAACCAAAAAATGCTCCTGAGATAATAATTGTGATCCTTTGAAAGGGTACTTCATGAACAGCCTTCTAGTACCATATATTAATCTATATAAAACAACGAGAATCCTCTCGCAAAATTTAGGAATTGGGGTAAAGAGAGGAAAGGGATTACAATAAAAAGTCTCCACTTCTATGAAACCTGCTTCTTTTGCAATTTTGGAATACATTTCCGGAGTGTCGGAGTTTCTAAAATAATCTTTTTTAAGAAACGTAGAAAAACCAAGCAAATTCAAAAAAAATCTGTAAATATTATTCAGGACCTGTATGGAATTTTTCTTAGGAATGTTTAGAGAGACCATAATACCGCCGCTCTTCAATACTCGATACTGCTCTTGAATAAGAGAAGTGTAATCTTCTAAATGCTCAAGCAGACCTATTGATACCGTCATGTCAAAAGTAGCTTCTGGAAAAGGCAAGTGACCAGCATCTGCCATTATCACCTTTCCTTCACCTTTATGAAGAGAAAAATTTTCCCTTGCCAAGTTCACAGCTTCATCGGAAATATCGGCGGCGACCACACTTACACCGAGATATTTATTCAGATAAAGAGCAATAGTCCCTCTTCCGCATCCGATTTCTATCGCTTCTTTAACACGGTGTTTCTTTGCTAAAGAAGAGATATATTCAAACTCACTGTGTAAAATAAACTGTCTCTGCGTCTTCGGTCTATCCCCAAAAGGGACAAAAACCGAGCGCTCCTCAAACGGAGCACCCCCACTTGCTTCTTTCCACTTGTCGTCAAATTGTTTATTATCCATCATGTTTAAGAGCCTGTTCATAATCTAATTGCAAGGCACATTTCCCAAATTTCGAGCGAAAACCACGAAGTCCGCCGAGTCATAGCGAGCTATGTCGAGGAGGAATGAGTGATTTGCAGCCGAAATTTGGGAAATGTGGCATGCAAGCGTTGTTTTTATTCATTAAATTCGCGGTTAGATTATGAACTGGCTCTAAGCAAATTCAGAACCTCATTAGCGAAGCGTTTTCCGCTTTGTCCATCAATCTTAAAACAAAACCTTGCCCTTAGCAATTCTCTTTCTTTTGATAATTTTGAAGGGTTGTCAAAATACGAATTGATTGCGTTCCTAAGTTCGGAAACATTATTTACATTCCACACCGCGCCGGTATTCAACACTTTTTTAAAATAAGTTGCCATTTCCCACCTGGCGACAGATCGATCATACGGCACGAATTTCCTTCCATCAAAAGCTATGTTAATAAGCGGTTTGTCAAAAGCGGCTCCGTCAAGCGTGAGCGTGGAATAAGTGCTGACTATGACATCACTGTGATAAAGGCAATTTACAAAACGCTTGGTAAACTCTGAAGAATAATCCCATGAGTCGCGAAAACAATCTGAGGGGTTGTTCAAGCGGTCAACCACGACACGATCCCTGCCGAAGAGACTCTTAAATTTAAGATCGTCATCTTTATAGCCAAAGTGGGGGCGTACCAATAGTTGCGACGGTTCATTAAACTTGTTCGTCAAAATATCTTCATAAATAATATCGGCAATTTCCGCGTCAGTTGGCAGCAGTTTTCCCTCCGATCCAAAAAAAATAATCCGCCTGCCGGGATCAAGTTCGTATATTTCGCAAAATTCCTTTCTATTCATTATCAAATTCTTATCTGTGTAATCATCAAACTGCGGAATTCCCAAAATTTTTACTTTTTTATCCTTATAATTCTGGTATTTTATGACTTCATCCGCCATAAACTCGCTCCACACGAACATTACGTCAGTTTTGGCCCGTAGTCCGTTTTTATTGGAATTATCCCAGCTTTTTGGAATTCCGAGCGTAAATATTTTTCTTTTTCTAGCCGCCTTTATAAGCGCGGCTTCGCTGTCACTGTAAACGTTTGTTGACAGAACCAAATCAGGTTTTTCCCTATCCAAAACTTTCAAATATTTGTTCACTTCATTTTTTTGTAAAAAAAAGTAATCCACGAGACGAAATAGCTCGCGCAAAAATTTCATTTTACTTAGAGGGATAAAAATTATTTTTTTTATAAGATAGAAAAAAAAGATGGGCTTTCTACTTTTAGGATCGCCTATGATTCCCCATCGATTCTTTTGATCAACCGTGGAGTTATATATAAGATTTTTGTGAAAAAAAAAGATCAGGGCATCTAGAGAATTGTGGCCCTTCTCATCCATCGCGATAAATCTGACGTTCGGATGAGAAAATTCACCTATAAAACGATCGCTGTCGGCCGCCGTCGTTATGATGATAAGCTCGCAATTTTCTCTTAAGATTTTGTAAAATTCATTATGCAATAGATTACGCGCAATCCAGCCGCGAGAAATTGTTAGCAATATTTTTCTCATTCGTTTAGTCAAAAAGCTATATGCTGACGCATTTTTTCAGTCTAATACTCAATGTCCGTTGTGGATGTGATTATGCGGGCCTTTTCAACCCCTTGGACTGAAGCCAGCTCAGAAACAAACGGACCGCTTTTGCCTTTTTCAAAAAAATCAATATCGTAAATCATTTCTCTCATTTTTCCGTCATCTTTAGAATTTACGTTTAGCAATAAACTGTTTTTTAAATATTTGTTGAATATCGCAGAAATATTTTCCTCATGTCTGACTTCCGAACCCACTAGAAAAGAGAGCAGGTATCTCTTCGGTTGATAAGATCCGAAATTAAACCTATGCAGTGTAATTAAAATTATTGAAAAAAGTATGGTTGAAATGATCGCAATCAAATAACTACCGGTTCCAACAGCCATTCCCTCTATAAGAGCAAAAAATATATAACTTATGTCCTTGGGTTCTTTCACAACAGTTCTGAAGCGAATGATAGAAAAAGCTCCCAAGAGACCGAAGGCTCTTGCTACATTATTACCTATGACCATCATCGCAACGGCCGCCACCATAGTGACAAAAATAAGAGTTACGACAAATGACTGAGAATAAGAAAGCCCTCTGTGCGTCTTGCGATAAATATATACGATAATGAGCGCGATAACAAAAGAGGTCAGTATGCCGGTTATAATAAGCGTCGGGTTTTGCAGTTGGCTCGTACCCAGATTTAACAATTCATTCATGGAATCATTCATGGTGATTATCTCTAATTATAATTAAATATACGAAACTGTTTCAAAACCCCGCGTGATGCCTGGAAAACTCCCGGGTATGGCGCGTGTTTCTTCCACCCCCTTCCGATATTTGGAAAAAGGAACTCTTATCATGCTGAATTTTTTTATAGTTTCCCCCATGTATACAGGAAGGCCCCTTCTGAACTTGATCTCCACCACAACCTCACCCGGATGAATTCTTTCCATGTCGCCTCCATCATAGAAAAGATTGTCATTCTGAGCCGCTTTAATATTTCTGTCAAAAGTCACTCGGAGGCCTTCGTCATACACTCCCGCGTATGGCTCCCTCGTGTAAGTTACCAAAATTTTAGGAGAAAGCGCCCTGATAACCCTTTCAAACTCATATTCTTTTATGAAATTTTCTTCTTTGGAAGAAAAAGACCGTCCGCTATCCAGTAACGTATCCGTTTTTTGAAATTGACGCAATTCTTCCAGATTAAGCCGTATGCGGTCTTTTACAACAATTACTCCTTCTTTACGTTTGATCTCAAGAAAAGCATTGTCTTTAATCTGGCCGCCAGTCCGATAGCATCTTACTCTGATTTTTTTCCTTGAATTATAGCCATCAAGAGTTTCTTGATAGTAAAAATATCCCGGGCTGTCATAATAAACACTCCTTACTTCATACTCTTTTGCTTCCTGATCTGCAAAAGGATCGTGTTTCAGATAGGGCATTAAATCTTTTTTTATGTTTTCAGCCGTATCTTCATCCGTTAAATACTTGATCTCAAAACGCCTGAAGTGAAATTCTGGTTGTAAATTCATTGGTTCAAAAGGCCTATAGGAATCTTTTCAAGATTTAATCCAAAATAGTCTGTCAAAACAGACCTCTCTCCTCCCTCTTGAAATAACAATAAGATACTATCACTTCCTTTTCCTATAGTAAAGTTACCGCCGTCAGCATCCTTAAAAGAAGGGGGAACCGCGATATTACCGTCGCCCCGCCACCCCCCCTCAACATTACTGGATACGACTTTAATAGTGGAAAACTCATCCATTGACAACGATACTTTATTTCCCCAAATAATAGAATTATAAACCTCGGCATAACCCCCTCCATAAATACCCTTTTTTTCATAAGCATCTATGCCAATATCATTTCCATATATTATGTTGTTGGCTATAATCGGATCGGACCCGTCCTTAACCTGTACTCCGATCTTACAGCCCGATAGAATATTATTAATAATCAACGGTCTGACTGATTTTTCACCAATACTAATGCATTTATCACCTGATTTTTTTATAAAATTATCCATTATGACGACACCTTGCGCTCCTCCGAGATCAATCGCGTCATCACCATTTTGCTCAAACACGTTGTCTTTGACAAACGAAAAATTACCCCAATCCAGATCTATAGCGTCAAATTGATTGGCCGTGAATTGATTGGAAACAATGGAAGAACTCGCGTGCTTGACGTTAAGCGCATCATCACCGGTCGCCCCCTTAAAAAAGGAATTTCGCACTATTATATCCGAGTGGTGAGCGGCTAGCATTCCAGAAAAATATGCGCCGTTTATGAGCCCGGTTCCCCCATCTTCAAACACAACACCGTCAAAAACGCTCGTGCCAGGCGCCTCAATAAGAGCGAAAACTCCCCACGGGTCTTTACCGGATTTTACAAATCGTATTGAATTACCTGATGACGATCGCGCCAGGATTTTTCCATAAGAGAAAAAGGACACGCCTGGAGAAAAGCGCAACGTAGTGCCCGAACTGACAGATAAGATCTGGCCCTTTGGAATTACGACCGTATTAGCGAGATCAAAAACTCCCGGACCAACGCCCAGAGTATTGTCATCTATCTTATAAAATATGGGGTTCATCGCCAAAAACTCGTCCTGCGAATACGAAACCGCGTCAAAATCCGCGAATATAGACTGATCCACGTACACTTCGCGTAATGGTTGAATTTCTTTACTTGATATAAGGTTTTCAAAAAATGTCTTTATTTTGAATCGCTCGCCGGCAATATTTTCAGCGGCAATAAAATATTTTTTTTCAGTTGCGGATATTTCGTAAACTTTTTTGGCGAATTCTAGATTGCCGATATTATTAATTTCATCGCTATTCAACAAAGATAAAGATGGGTTAAAAACTTCTTTAAGACTGCCAATAACCCATTCTTTTTTTTCGGCTGAAAACGAGAAAACTCCCACTTTTCGGTCTGTGGAGTCAAGAAATCCATTAAGATTAACATCTTCATAAAGCTCCGGGGAGTTCTCGGAAGAAAATGCCGGAACAGATAAAGAACGCAAGACAATAGGCGCCGCGCTTTTTTCCTTAACATGCAATTCAGCCAAGATTCTCTTGCCCTCAAATAAATTGCCATTCGTCCCTGCATTCAGCGTCACGATGTTTTCTACTTCCGCACTTTCTATATGTTTTGAAATTGCGTGAAAATTGGCAATAATTGCGTCCCTGCCGCTCGCCACCGTCTTATCAAATGATTTGCCGGTGTTCTCATCCAAATGATCCTGATAAAATGCAATTCTCACTTTTTTGTACAAGGAATCATAATAAGCAAGATCTTCTTCAAGATTTTTCTCATCACTGACATATTTATAAAGCCGCCTCTCAACTTCTGTAATAAAATCCGGATTTTTAATCAACCGGTCAACAAGCGAGTTTGTGCCAAGAAAAAAATAAGGAATAGCATCAGTGTAAATACCCACATCCACGGGAATGACGCGCATTTTCCCAATCTCCGGATCAAAATACATACGAGCGTTGTTCATCCAGTATTGATGATAACTGCCGGACAATTTAGATTGCATATACCAATTATAGAAATCTTCTTTGTCTACAACATTCCAAATATTTTTTTTGAAATACTCGTCTTCAGAGTTGACGACTTTAAAAAATTGAGATAACGCAGTTATGCTGACGTCAGGTATATTGCTTGATGAAACTGATAAATTCTCATCGTCGCCAACCTCACGTTCTTTTGGCTGTGATGTGTATGTTTTCCAAAAATCAGCTATATCATCAAACTTTCCATAAATGGAATAATGATCTTTGGGCGATGGCGGATACTTGTCTCCATACAAAGTTCCGTTGTCATTAAGAGAGTTTCTGGCTAGAAATTCGCTTCCCCATGATTCAGAGATATAATATACCCCTTGCTTGACACCATTTACATAAAGCACACCCCATCCGTCTTTGAGATACGGTAATCCTAATTTACGCGTGCGATAATTATTAAAAGCCTCAACAATATACTGACGCTCATCGGGTAAAATAAAATTAATTTCCCTCATATCGTCAATGTAATTCCCGTCAGCCAACTTAACCTTCCAAGATTTTTTCGGCCAAAACCAGTGTCCAGAGCCATCGCCGCGGAAACCCACCTTCGCTTCGTAGACTTTTTTACCATGTCTAAAAACAGCTCTTTTCTTTATTTTATTTTCATCAGTCAAAAACTGACTGATGTCGCGCGGCAGATTCTCCAAAAGCTCTTCATAATCAGCTTTTGTCAGCACAATGTCGTAGCGAGGAAGACCGTCATCTATGAACTGATACGGAATGTAGGGTATTTCTTTAACCCAATCAATTACAGCCTGCACCGTCCGCCGCGGAGCTTGAGGAACCGCGCTGATAACCCACCAGATATTATAATTATTTAAGAATAGATAACCAAGAAAAATAGTCAGGAAAAAGTTAATGGCGGCAAATATGCCTATAATCCATAGCCATGCCGGTCTGCCATCTTTTAAACTGCGAAAAATTTGACCAATCTTGTGGTTTATTAATCTATTCATAAAACGCTACTATACTAAATTTCGGAAAGTCTCACAACGATGACGTTACCAAAGATTGGAATGACGAACGATTTACTGCAATAGTTCCACAGCCACATTTTCTCCTTTGTTGCTTACCAGCTCGTTTGCTCGCTCATATTCCTCTATAGTATCAATTTCAACCCACTTAGGAGCTCCCACGTCAATAAATCTCACCGTTTCGCCGTCCTTTACCATTTTAAGAAGAGCGTCCTCAACATGCACCATGCCGTCCCCTTTTTCCTTTATGAGATCTTCTCCGGCTTGAAGCAGGATAGAAACTTTTTTTTCTTCTGAAAAAACTTGCGTGCAGAAAAAATAATCATAATCCGTGAGCTCTTTTGACATGTCCAGGAGGTTCCCGTCGTCATCCAATTTGACTTTCATGTCCAGCCCGACACCAACCGAGTCCTTTCCCGTGCCGAAAATAACCGTACCATCAAAATATTTTTTGAATTTATTCGCAAGAGAGGTGTCAAAAATATAATCGGCGTCGCGCACATATAGTCCGCCCTCAACTTCTCCTCTGGCCTTAAGAAGACTGACCATTCTCTGCGTCGTAGCGTATTCTTCATTTTCAACCATCACTACGGATGAATCAATTAAATTTACCGCCTCTTTTAGAAGCTCAAATTTATACCCTCCCACCACCACGATTTTTGACACACCTAAGGATTTAGCCCAACTTATGGCGTACCAGATCAAAGATTTTCCTCCTACTTCAACAAGGGGCTTAGGCAGGTCTTTTGTGAGATGTTTTAACCGAGACCCCATCCCCGCCGCTAAAATTACCGCCGTAAATTTATTCATAACTTCTTCTGATCGCCTCTTCTATAATTTCAACGGGGCAAGGAATGCCGTATTCACCTTTTATCTTCCATATCTTACCCACATGTTCCAGTAAAGCAAAACGAATGTCATTACCTCTTGTTTTTTTATTGAATCGCAAAGCGTCCAATATCGCTCTTTTTTCAATGGTTTGAGGAATAATATAAGGCAGTTTGTAATGTTCCAATATTTTTTTATGTGCGTAAACAGTATCCTCGGAAGTGACACCCATAAGATGCGAAATTTCCGCCGACACTCTCATTCCGATTGAAATTGCTTCTCCGTGAGTCAAGCCAAAATGTGAAAGATATTCTATAGCGTGCCCCACCTCATGCCCGTATTGAAGTATGATAGCCCTCGCGTTTTCAAACATATCGTCATTCATAAGCCCTATTTTGAGTTCAATCGTGTGCCTTATGATTTTTTCAAGAAAATTTACATCCTTCAAATCACCGTTGTATGATAGCAAATAATCAAAAAAGGCGACATCCTCTGCTAAAGCATGCTTTATCGTCTCTGACATTCCGTGCCTGATGATGGTTTCATTCATGGGAACGGAAGGATCTATTACAACAAGCAACGGCTGATAGTAGCTGCCTACCAGATTTTTGCCTTTTTGATTGTTTATGCCTTGCTTTAAGCTTATGGCCACATCATTCATGCACATCAGTGATGTGGGAATATGAATAAGCCCTATTCCCCTGTACAGAGTGGCGGCGAGAAAACCGGCAAGGTTAGCTATAGCTCCTCCACCCAAAGAAAATATGACGGACTGCTCGTCTATTCCGATACTGGTGATTTTTTCTGACAACTCATGATAGACATTCATTGTTTTCGCGGCTTCACCAGACGGAGCTATGATTTTCGTAAGGGAATACCCTGCTTTTGTTAACTTTTCTTCCACTTTTTTCCCCACAAGTCTGTCCACAACCGTATCCGTGATCATAATGTGGTGAGATGCTGTCCTATCCCGGTCCATAAGACGTAGTGTGTCAATTCTGTCAAGAATACCTTGTTCAATAATTACGGGTGTCTCTCTGGATTTTTCATACCTGAAATGAAGCGAAGTGTCTGGGTAAATAAATCTGTCTGTTTTGACTTCGGTCGGGCGCGCGTTTTCTTTCTTGCGCCTGAAAAGCATTTCGGCTCGGATAGCTGTTTCCGGGGAGTTGATTTCATACCACAAATACTTGCCGTGATTCAAAATACCAATCTTATTGGACAAACCCCATTCCATTATGGCTTTCTCAAGCGTTGAATCGGGATTCCCATCCATTATCCGCGCTATTTCTTGAGCGCCTTCTTTGTTCATGTAATACGCCCTTTGCAATTCAGCGTTATAACCGGTGATGTCGGGTCCTATTTCTTTTATGCCGAATAGGCCGGTCTTGACTTTGTTTCGCGCTCCTGAAAATTTGTTATGCAATAAATTTTTGTCAATAAGTAATTCCAGCTTTTTTTTCTTCAGAAAAAACTTGTGCGGGTTTTTTTCCGATATAAGCCCCGTAAAAATAATATGGTGATCATCGGCTTCCGTGTTCGCTAGAATATTTTTTAAAGCCAGAAAATAATTCTCGCCCAAGTAGATGCTTACTTTTATTTTGGCTCTTTCCTGAAAAAATTCACCGAGTTGGCCGCGCAGATCTTTTTCCAGCGTATTGGGAATTACAATTACAATGTCAAACACCTCGGCGTCAATAAGATTCTCTATGTGATGATGGATTAGCGGCTTCCCATAGATCAATATGAAAGGCAGTTCTGTCCTTAAATAATTGAGACGCGGAGTTTTTGGTTCTATGACGATAATTCCTTTTTTCATCAATTTAAGTTATCCATTTAAAATATGCACATTCTCTTTCTAATGCTTAATAATATATTTCATTTGATAAGCAAAATTAGCGGCGAATATGACAAAAAAACCAATAGCGAAAAACCATATGAACAAATCAACCCTGTCTAGTATGACAAAAACCAGAAGCGGTATGGGAAGCCCTACGGAGCTGAATATATTTCTGTTAAAAAATTTATAAATTTTGTGCGGCAGTGAAATATATTTTTCATCGCTGCCAATTGCATCCCTGCTTGTGCCGTTTTTCATCATAAATACGTGCTCAAATCTTATAGTCAGAAATCTATGCAATAGCTTGAAGACGGTTGCCGCGAAACCGACATAAACAATCACGACCTCGCTCGTGGAAATATAAACTGACAAAGTGAGCGGAATAAACATGAGCGCGTACTGGAAGTCATGACTCAGCGGTTCAACATAACTGCCGCCTATGCCGCTTTGATTGCCTTTTAGACGGGCAACCTCTCCGTCTGCGGCATCAAAAATAATAGAAACGTAAATCAGGGCAACCCCAAGAAAATTTAATGCGTAGGATCGGAATAAAAAGACCGATACACCCGAAAGAAATATGAGCACGCCCAAAAAGGTGATCTGATTGGGAGTTGCGCGTGTGGCGGAAACCGCCTTCGTAAGATATATGGAAAAAAAACGCACGCTCTTTCCCACATAGGTTTCTGACGCGCCTTCGGGAGCCGTTCTTTGCAATTTATGACGAAGTTCTTTTATTGATAGAGAAACCATAAATGATAATATGCGAAAAACAGAAAGGATTAAGTATCTAGTTTCCTTTCCGCCGTTTCAATGGAACCCGGTGGGTAGTGGGCGGTAAAATACTGGTCAGCAATTTCATAAAACTCTCCTTAGGCGTTTGTTTGAAATGTTTATAGCTCGCGTAGAAATTTTTAACTATAAAATCAAAATATTTTCTGGAGATTTTACCCGTGGCATACATATAATAATCCATAAAGACATGGCTTACAAATGCGAAACGGAGCATTTTGTAAAATTCCTCTTTTTCAATCGCTGTTAAGCGCCGAGTATGCTGATAGCCGTGATATATGTGGATTGCCTTATTCATATCAAACATTCTATTTTTAGATCCGAACCAAGCCATTGACTTGGAGACATCTAAAATGAGCGGACCGACATAGGCGTTGTCAAAATCCAAAACGCCGGATAACTTACCGTCTTTAAAGAGAACATTTTCGGGTTTAACATCTGTATGTATGGGCCCCTCGGGCAGACGCCTTCTTATCAAATTCATCTCAAGCTCTCCCAGTATCTCTGGAAAAAATTTTTTATGAGGAATGTCGGTTTTTTCAATTACCAGTTTAATCTCATGTATTTTGGATCTCGTCAAGCCATAAAATTTTGTTTTAGGGCCTCTCCATTTTGATTTCTTAGATAATTTATGAAAAACTCCTAAAAATTTACCGACTTCGCTTAGCAAGTTAATGTCAAAATCTTTAGCATGCGCGCCGGGTAAAAAACTGAACAGCACAACCCACTTGTCTCCTAATTTATGTATTTCTCCGCCTTTAAAAACCTCGGGGCGAGGGACAGGTATTCCTTTCAAGCGGCGTAAGAGTTTAAGGTCGTCTTCAATCTCTTTTTTTTGCTTGTGAAAATAAATTCGAAAAACATAAGATCCAAGTTCGGAATCCACAAAATAAGATTCATTGATATTCCCTTTGGGGAAGGCCTTGATTTGCTTTATTTTTTGAATTCCCAATTTGTTTAGAAATTCTGCAATCTTCTCATTAGCCATAATAGGTTTAAATATACCCTCTCATGACCTTTTAAGCATATTGACAAATCATGAAATAAAAAGTATAATTACATTATAGAAGCCGTCAAATTTGCGATCCGAATCTTCCTTTGGATCAGTTTGGAAAAATTTCTAATGCGGTCTTTGAAACGTCCAATTTTTTTCGTAAAGCATCAATGTCAACGTACTGGTTGAGCAAGTTGTCTTTTTCAGCCATATCCATGATAATTCGTGCATACGCTTTCTCTCCTCCATGGAACCCGTCTACGAACTCTTCGTCAGACGAGCCAAGAAATCGAATATCCGAGTAATCAAAAAGAGAGAAACCATACCCCTGGAAAATCGGTGCCAGAATTTCATTTACTCTAAACATGTACTCAAAATCATTTTTCCGAGCCGCGAGCGCGTCGTATATGGTCGGCGCGTAAGGTGGATGAAAACCAATAACGTGAATCTTGTTTTCCATCGCGAAATCAAGAAAATCAACAAGCGCCGAAATCGTAAGCTCGGAAATCTCTTTTCCTTGATAAAAAAGCTGATCCCCTTTTTTCATCCTGGCAAATGTGTCTTTAAATTCATGATCCTCATTTTCGGGATTTTGGGGATCCGACATGATATATCCGTAATAATAACTGCCGTCACTTCTAAACCCGTCATTGTTTATTACGGCTTTCAAACCGACCGGTGATACAGCGCCATCCCCTCCGGCGTTCAGTATCTTAAAAACACTGTATTTTCCCAAAAGCAAATCTCTATAGCTGTTTCTAAGTCCGCTTATTAGAAGTGACCGCTTTGTATTAATATTTGCCATTTTTACGTCGCCTTTATACAGGTCGTCATTGATCGGATGAAATAAATGCAGATCAAGACCTATAATAACCACTTTAGGCCGGCTATCTTTCGGCACTAAATTTATAACCTTCTCTAAATCACTAAAATTGCCGACAAGACTGCCGCCATTAAAAAATCGCGTTCCCTCTTCAAAAAACTCCCGCCTGAATGTCAGCACCCGTGAATTGCCCAGGGTCATAATGTCGGGTGTAATTCTCTGCATCATAGGTATCTTGAAATCACGATCGGAATCTACCATATACGCTTTGCCATATAAAATCGGCTCTCCTTCAAGCATCCTGCTTTGAATTTTCTCCAATGAATAAAACTCGCCTGATATAAAAAAAACCATTAAAGGAAACAAGACAACTATGGCAATCGGAAGAGTAAACAAAAAGATTTCTTTAGTCGCGGTTTTCATGTTCAAAATTGAAAATATATAAACGGACTATCTCCCTGAAAAGCGAAAAACATTAAGGCGAGTATTAAGGCGTAATATAATGAATATCTGATTTTTCGGCTTTTGGCGTCAATCATTTCCGAGACGCCAGAGGAACCAGACTTATATTCAGCATAAATCAAGGCGCAGATAGATAAAGTCAGCATAACCACGAACGGCGCGCTGACCCCGAGAGGGCTCGCGGTCCGCCGTAATGTTTCAACCGCAAAGACGCCCGAGAGAAATTCTCCCATCCCGCTTAGAAGATTTGAAACCATGTAAAGAGCGTCGTCAATACTTTCCGCCCTGAAAAAAATCCAAGAGAATGTGACGAGCGAAAAGGTTGCGAAGATGCTTAAAAAATCGCTTGTCTTTGATCCGCGGGCCAAACCGGAAAGAGCCATCGCTCTCCGGCGAATGTTCAGCGTAAATTTCCCCAAAATTACATAGGCGGCGTTCAATAGTCCCCAGACGACAAACGTCCAAGCCGCTCCGTGCCAAAGCCCGCTGATTAAAAAAACAATTAATATGTTGAATAGAGCCCGCGCAGACCCCACGCGACTTCCTCCGAGCGGGATATAGACGTAATCTCTGAACCATGACATTAAAGTCATGTGCCACCTGCGCCAAAATTCCGATATTGATCTTGACAAGTAAGGTCTGTTGAAATTCGTTGTCAGATCAAAACCTATAACTCTGGCGCCTCCGATGGCTATGTCGGAATAACCGGAAAAATCACAATATATCTGGAATGAAAACAGCACGGTCGCTATGATAAAATGCGCACCGCCAAATGAGTGAGGATCGGCGTAAACGGTGTTGACCACGCGCGCCGCGTTATCGGCTATGACCATTTTTTTGAAAAAACCCCAGAGCATGAGACTCAAACCGCTTTTAATCCGTTCCCAATCAAACCGATGAAATACTTTGAACTGGGGAAGAAGATGTCCCGGGCGCTCTATCGGACCGGCTACAAGTTGAGGAAAAAACATTACATATACGGCATAGGTGATAAAGTTCCTCTCGGCCCTCTGGTTGCCGCGATATACCTCTATGACATAACTCAAACTTTGAAAAGTATGGAAAGAAAGACCTACCGGTAAAATAAAATAAAGAACCGGAGCGCTGTAATTTAAATTAAGCATATCGGCGACGGTCGCGATATTATCAATAAAAAAATTAAAATATTTGAAAATGAACAAAACTCCGATGTTGGAGACAATACTCGCGTATAAAAAAACTTTTTTTCTTCGGCCAGACGACCGTTCAAGAAGTATTCCCGCAATATAATCAATAATAACCAGATAAACAAGAACCAAAATGTATTTCGGAATAAGCGCCATGTAGAAATAAGCGCTGGCCGCCAGAAGAAGCGCATTCCTCCATTTTGCGGGAAATAAAAAGTATAAAGCGACTACCGTTGGGAAAAAGATAAGAAAATGGAAAGAGTTGAAAAGCATAAATAGACAATATCCAGGATCTCCGTATTAATAGTTGGGCAACATACGGTATACAAACCCTATGGCTTCACAAAATACATAGGCGGAAGTTTGCCGAAAGCGGTCGGGTCGTTCGTGCCTATATATTGGAATTTAACTTTTAACTTTCTTTTTTCTATAAACTCATGGACTGCCTGCCTACACCCCGGCCATGTGCCATAGTCGTCAAAAATCACGAATCCTCCGGACACAACTTGGTCATAGAGTTCGTTAAGAATAGTCATTGTTGAGGAGTACCAATCAGCGTCCAAGCGAAGTATGGCTATCTGCCCTATTTCTTTTTTTACTTTCGGCAATGTATCTTCAAACCATCCCTTAACCAAAATATTTTTATCGGGAGAAAGATGAAGCTTTCCGAAAACAAGCTCCTTCACATCCTCCATTGATGCTTTAAGTTTGTCTCCAGCGAGTCTTGCTGATCCCGGACCGTCTTCTTTTGTTGCGGGCGGCATGCCTTCAAAAGAATCAAGATAGTACGTTTTTCTTCTGCTTCCATAACGCTTCGCAATCGCCCCCATAACCGCCGCGCATCCGCCCTTCCAAGTCCCGCATTCCACAAAAGCTCCGGCTAATTGTCTTTGCTCTACGTCCTTTGATAAATCATATATATTCGTCATTCGCGGATACCCTGCCTGCGTGTAAGGAGCGACAGTAACCAACAGAGAGGTCTTATCGGGATTGAATAGGTCCTTAAGTGGAAAATTTCTAAGCTGTAGGACTCTAAGTTTAGTAAAGCGCAGTGGAAATGTTACAATTTTTTTAAGGCAAGTTTGATAGAACGCTCTGGCTAAGCGGCTTCTTCTTAATTTTCTCTTTATAGACTCAGAAAGAAACATATTGGTGCAATCAATTATATATAAGACTAGGAATATTACAAAGCACCTCTATGTCTTTTTCCAAGGACACGCGTATCGAAATAAATTATTTTTTATCTTATCCACAATAAGTTTGTCATATTCGTCGTATGTAAAAAAAACTCTCCAGCCGCTTGCGGGCGAGAAATTCAGCTTTTTCTCAAGAATATAGCGTCTTAGTAAATAAGAAGAAAAACCGGTAACCAATACAGATATGGAAGCACCTACCACGCCTAGAGAAGTGATAAGTACGATCTGAGACGCAAGTATTATTACCTGCATTATCATATTTATTAACAAACTTAATTTCTGCTGTTTTAAACCGTAAAGCACTGCCGACTGGCCGACAGAAAAAGCGTCTATGAACAGATCAAAAAGAACAATTTTTATGAGCAATACCGCGGCAATATAATGAGGAATAAAAGTTTTGATAATCGGTCCAATCATTACATAGGCTGCAATATACATCGGTAAATATAAATACAGCAAATATTTCTGGGCTTTCACGATGATAAGTTTTGTTTTTTCAACATTTTCAGAAATGCTTCTGGATATAATCGGAAAGATAATGGAGGTTAGAGGAAACGCTGATGATATGAATGAATAGATTTTTTGCGCGAACGAAAAAAGCCCGACAGCTTCATTACTGATTGTTATACGCAATAACCAAGGCGCAGCGATTCCCGTAATTTTGGAAGGGAAATCTCTCACCATTTCCCATTTACCGTGTTTTTTTATGATATCCCATACCAAATTTTTCTTGGGAACGTCGGGCTCACGAGAGAAACGCATTTCACTGTCATTGTTAATAGCGCGCATAGCAAACGGCACGCTAAGCACCACAACCAGAATTTTGGAAATAATATAAGCCATGAACACGGAGAGCAATGTAAAACCGAAATGAAAAAGCGAAAGAACCACTACGAAACGGATGAAGGCTTCACCAAACTGAAAAAGCGCGCTCGATTTGAATCTTTCGTACGCTTCAAAAATAACGGAAATGAAATTCATACTTATCTGCCCGATCACAAAAAAAGCAAGTGGCCAAAAATAAGCTGATATGTTCAATGAAAAATAAGAGGTGAGCAATACTTTGAGAAACCATGAGATTATCAAAAGCGATGTAAGTAAAACTAAGGTGATTTTAAAGTAATCAGAAATCAATTTCCGCGCGTATCCATATTTGCCCAACCCTCGATAAGAAGCTGCATCAGCAACCACCACGCGTTCCAGACTTATCATGGAAAAAGCAGCCGCCGGACCGGCCACGGTAAAAAACAGGTTTAATATACCGTAGTCCTGAAGTGATAATTGGCTTGTAATTATGATAAAAGAAACAAAAGCCGTAAATTTTAGCAAAATGTTTCCCAAAGACGTGGCTACTGTTCCTTCAATTATTTTTCTGGTCAATGTCGCCATATATGCAATCTATCACAGCTATTAATACTGTACAAAAGAAAGAATTTTTTTTGCCCGAGCGGTCCATGTATAATTCAGAGCGTCAGTCATTGCTCTTTCAGCGATTATTTTGGATTTCTCCGGATCTTTGAGAAGCAGAGATATTTTTTCCGCGAAGTCAACATGATCATCCGGAACGGCAAGAATAGCGTTCTCACCATCTTTTAAAAAATGCGATACACTCGGAATATCGGATGAGACGATCGGTCTGCCGGAAGCCATATATTCAAAAAGTTTTATAGGCGTCGTGTACTTTGCGGATCTTTCCTCATCGGCGGTATTTGGCAGTACGAGAACATCAGCGGTCTTCATGAGCCGCAATACTTCCCTGTGGGGCAAAAAAGGAAGTATTGATGCATTGGTAACCCCTTTAGAGCGTATATATTCCTCTACGTCCATACGATCGGCGTCATTGCCGCCGACAAGCATTATCCGGGCGTTAATGCTTGGCGCCGCGTCAATAAGCGTATAGACGCCTTTCCATCTGTAGAAATGTCCCACGTACATCACTATTTTTTCCGTTTGCGGAATTTTGTCATTTTCCAGACCTGAAATATTTTTTATTTCCTTAACGTCTACTCCGTTCGGAGCAATTATGTAACTTTCTTTATCAACATTATTTTTCGCGTACAAGTCACCGAGCATTGGTGGAACAATAACTTTCTTACCTATAACTTTTATGAACAAAAAATACAGCCGTCTCATTTTCTTTTTCGGCTCATGATCTTCAAAGACGACTTTTTTACCAAATAACGCGAGCAAAAAACAAAGGGTTATCTCGCGAGAATATACTATATCTTCCCTGCTAAGCAATCCGAGAAACAAAGCGGCAAGCGTAAAAGAAAACCGCTGAACAATAAAATACGGATGGTGAAAATATCGCTCCAGAAATCCAAAATAATTTTTTACGTAGACTATATCGGGAATTCTGACAATATTATAATAATCACTTATTGTAGATTGAATGGGATTGTTTCTTCTCGGAATAATCAATTTTACATACGCCTCCTCTTCAATAAACGCTTCAACGGTTTTTACTATTTGCAACCCGTGGGCTTTTTCCGTGGGCAAACGCGAATTGGCTATATAAAGTATTCGCATAATCTTATTTGACAAGAAAAATATTGTACCCGCTTGTTTGTTTGCTCTTGATCTTGCCTGTTATTTTGTCCAGCCAATAAGCGACACTTGGAACAAACGGCAAGCGGCCAAAAGGGCTCAAGTGCAGCCATGTTTGAATGGCTCCTCTGACGCTTTGAATTTGAATTGCTGAAAAACTTCGGCACATGTAGTTTATTGAATCGGGAGTAAAACGCCAATAGTCTCCATAATAACCCTCTTCCGCGTGATAATAAAAAAGAAAAGGAACATAAATGAAGCAGTAACCGCCGCGCTTTAGCACTCTGTGCATTTCTTCACAGGCCTTAATTGGATTTTTCACATGCTCCAGAACGGCAATGCATATAACAGCGTCCAGAGACTGATCGGGGAAAGGGATATCGTGTATATCGCCCACCACGTCAGGGTTGTATGTGGAAACCGGATCCATTATTTTGTAGTCAACATTTTCAATAAGAGGCCGTATCCATTCTCGCTTTTTGTCATAGCGATTGTTTTTTTCCTTGACTACGCGCAGTCCGCCACCAATATCCAACACGTTTTTTTTCTCACTGAAGATTTTTCTTATTCTTTCTCTGAAGAATATGTCCCATATATGAGTCATTTCATTTTTTTGATGATAGGCCGCCTGGAATCAATAATCTGATTAACTGTTCCAGTCTATAAAAGCTGATTATCACATGATACCTCACGTGCCTCCAAACCTGAAGCGGCGGAAGAGATTCTGAAAATCCATACGCGAGATAGATGACAGCAGACTTTGACAGTATTAACAAAGCCCGAGCCATATTCAAGGCAAAAGCGTTAAGCGCCAAAAAAATGTACCTGATCCTTTTTTTTAGACTAAACTCTTCAAGATTACATGTAAAAAATTTATTTCTCGCAATCGTCAAGTACGCATTGTCCTTTTTTATCAGTTCTTCATGCGTATCCGGCGCATAACTATATACGGGAAATTTAAGAGTCTTTTTCTGGACACTCAAAGGAACACTCAGCTGCTCGTGAACCGTCTTTTCTTCTTGGAATCTTATGCCGCTTTTTTTGTTATATAATCGCAAATAGACGCTAGGGTAATTGAAAGCATGTTTTATTATTTTTTCGCCAAAAATACTCTGATGCTCTATTTCAAAACCTATATTCACCTCATTCCCGAATTCGGCGAACACTTCTTTGATTTCCTGGAGCAAGCCACGGCTTAGAAATTCATCCGAATCAATATCAAAAATCCAATCGCATCTCGCGAAAGATATTGACTTATTTCTCATGGCCGAGAAGTCTTCAATCCTGATGTTTTTTTCTTCAGTTTCTACTTGTTTATACACTGGGATACCGAATTTCTTTGCTATTTCAAGCGTCTTGTCCGTGCTGTTTCCGTCCACTAAATAGACGTCCTGAAAATCCTTGAGACTCTGAAGACACTTCTCCAGATATTTCTCGGAATTTAAGGTAAGTATCGGAACTGAACAAGGCATTTTATCCATATAAATGGGTTTTTTGTTTATATTTCGGCTATAATTTCCCACGCTTAAAAAATTTTTTAACACACTCAGAAATATACCTGATCTCGCTTTCTTTAAGCTCTGGATACATCGGCAATGATATGATTTCATCTGTAACTTTCTCGGCTATTGGAAAATCGCCTCTTCTCATGCCAATAAATTCCACCGATTTATGAAGATGCGCGGGAACCGGATAATGGATGCCCGTCTCTACGCCCTTTTCCTTGAGAAATTTCGCAAGCTTGTCTCTATATTTCGTCCTGATGACATAAAGGTGGTAGTTACCTTTGCTGAAATTTGGCTCAACTGTCAGAAAAATATCTTTGACGCCAGACAAATGTTTATTATACAAACCGGCTTTTTTTATGCGTTCTTTGTTCCATTTTGGAAGATGCTTCATCTTAGCCCCAAGCACTGCTCCCTCTATCGCGCTCATGCGAAAATTCCCGCCTAAAATATCATGGCGGTATTTTTCTTTTGACCCATGGTTTCTAATCATCCGTGCCTTGTGAGCGTAATTTGGATTATCGGTGACTAATGCGCCTCCTTCGCCATAAGTTCCCAAATTTTTTCCAGGATAAAAACTGAAACATCCAATGTCACCGATTGTGCCGCATTTTCTTCTTTTATACTCTGATCCATGGGCTTGACAAGCATCCTCTATTACAAACAATCCATTTTTTTTGGCGATTTCCACGACGGCATCCATATCGCATGCTTGTCCATAGAGATGAACCGGAATTATCGCCTTTGTCTTGGGTGTGATTTTTTTAGAAATATCAGCAACATTGATCTGATGAGTATTCTCTTCAATGTCAACAAAGACCGGTTTCGCCCCCACTAGCAATATTGCTCCGACTGTCGCAAAGAAGGTGTGCGCGGTGGTAATGACCTCATCTCCGGCGCCGATATTTAAAGTTCTGAGCGCTATGTGTATAGCGTCAGTGCCTGAAGAAACCGCCACGGTTTCTTCAGCTTTTAAAAATATTGAAAAACTTTTTTCAAATTCCTCCACTTTCGGTCCCATCACAAAAACACCGCTTTCAAACACCTTCGCAATGGCTGTTTCTACTTCTTTTTTCACCGACTTATATTGAGCTTTCAAGTCTAGAAATGGTATTTTCATAAATAGTGCGAGTCATAATAAACATGCCCTGTTAATATAAGAAAAAATTAAAAGTCAATTGTTATGCGTTAATTGTCAATTGTATTCATTATTCTTCGCGAATAAATATATTTCCGCGCATAAATCCGCGGGGGCTTCCTTACTGATTTCATACAGCGCTTCTACGAACCTTAGGTCAAACTTTTCCATCTGGTTGTTTGAAAACGGTTTTAAAAAATATCCTCCTTTTTCTACAATTTTAAGTCCGGCATTTTTCGCGTCTCGCGTCAAATGAACCATGTCATAGTTTCTTTTGTGTAAAAATTTTTTATCTCTCTCGTTGAACTCATACTCGTTTTTAAGCATACCCATCGATACTCCTATCCGCCTATGTAAAGATAGCGCGTTCGGCACATTTATAAAAATAATCCCATTCTTACTTAATAGATTTTTCGCTGTCTTAAGCATAGAGACTGGGTCTTTTGCCTCATGTAAAATACTGGACAAGACAACCGTGTCATACTTATTGTTCGTTTTCCAATCTTCAATAAAACTTTGGAAAAAAACGATCTTATTCGCCCTTGATCCCAAATTTTTCTCAGTTTCTCTAATATAATGCTCTGACGGCTCGACAACGTGAAGCGCCTTCGAAATTTTTATAAGCTTTTCAGTCATTATTCCATTGGCACAGCCGACCTCAAGAACCGATTTAAGCATAGGAAAATGTTCTTTCAGGCATCGAAATCGAAAATCTGTAAAATGTCTATCAAAATCTTTTCGAGTATCATACTCCCTCGCATATTTTTCCCTTTTTTTTATCTCTTTTATTTTCATTGTGTATCTACTCACCTATTTTTACACCTACTTACTGTTTCCCCCATCCCTCTTCTGCCCTATCGTTTCTATCTCTTTTACTCTCATAAATTTTGTCAAAATATTCAGGTGGATATATTCCATTCTCAAGCCGATATCGCGATCTCAAAGCTCCAAAAATATAATCCAGATGGGCTTTGCCGAGGTTCTGATGAATAGGCAGAAACACGGCATCATTATGATAATACCCTCCGCATTCTATTCCGAATAGTTTAAGTCTGGAACATATTTCTATTATTTTATCGTGATTTTCCACTTTTAAAACAAACATTCCCGGCGTCTCATTATCCTTAATATCAAAAAAAGGTTCAAAATCTTCATTCCTGCACAGCTTCTCAACATACGCATAATTTTCTCTTCTTTTCCGTACAATATCTTGTATGTCTTTAATATAAGATGAAAGCTGCCTTTTTATAACCTCTGTTTTTCCAACATCAAGACAAGAAAACCTGTCCCAGATATCCCTGTCTGCAAAATGTTTACCGACCAATAACCCTCCATATTGAACGGGAAAAAACTTAGGAAAAGAATAAATAACGAAGTCTCCATATTTACCCGCCTCTCCTGATTGCCAGGCATAGGCACAGTCTTCTATCAAGGGAATTTTCAACCTATCGGCCAGTTCGCGCATTTCCTTCAGTTTAGGGTGTACAAAACCAAACTCATGTATTAGAAAAATAGCTTTGGTTTTTTTGCCTATCTTGCGCGACCACAGACACACATCCTCAATGGTCGTAGAAACGCCTATTGAAAGATAGGGGGATCCTGTGGTTGTGGTTATAAAAACTTCTTCGTCTTTTTTTAAATCAAGATGCTTCAGTATGGAATATATCGCGTATTTTCCCCTGGGAAAATACGTAAACTCCCTTGGACCAAACTTTTTCTCCAATTCCACGTCCACATTCACCGAGTCATCGGGCAAAACATTCATACTCTCAGAACCAAAAGGCGTTGCGTCTATCTTCGGGGTCAGATCGGGAGAATGGTAAATTATCGGATACTCATAAGTCGCCCAATTTTTGAAAAATTCCTGCAGTGTCGATCGAAAGGAACAACCGATGTCCAAAAATTTGTGTTTTGAGCCATGAAATTCGTGGACAATATGCCATATAAGGAAGCTGGGGATATTGAGTTTCTTCGCTTCATCATTTGAACCTAAAAACTGCAAAAATAAATGATGTTTTACCTCCGCGGCGATAATCCCGGCTACAAACCTCCCATCCAAGTAAGCAAAGTACGTATGGTGAGTGTTTTTGCCAAAGTTATTCATATCAAGATCTTTATCCTCGGAATCATACCAGACGCTTCTGAATAATTTCATATCCTCTTCATTGCCCTCCCTTTTTTCTATCCTCAAATTTGGTATGTTTTTTGCCTCTTCTATTGATCTCCGAGCGCGTCTAGAGATTTGCTTCCACGCTTTTTCTTTGTCCAAAACAAGATCACTGCCATACGCGACATAATCTTTGCCTATATATTTTTTTTGAAACACGTCTCTTTTTCCGGGCATTGATTTATATTTTCACCTTGGCGCCTCGTTTTAATACTGACCTGTCCGCCGCCTCTAAAATTTCAACGACTTTTAGACCGCTGGTTCCATCTGTTATGGTATTCTTTCCGTCGCGCACGCTTGCTACGAAATGCGCGCACTCTTTAAGTAAAGCTTCTTCATCGTCATAAATGGGCATAAGAACATCGCCGCTCCTATAAACGGGGTTAGCCGGGTCTTCGGGGGTTTTTTTTACGAAGTCTATGTTTTTTGAATATACCTTGATTTTCTCGGATGGCTCAATATCGTCAAAATAAATCATCTTTTTACTGCCAGCAATGAGAATCTGTCTCATTTTGACGGGAGAAAGCCAGCTTACGTGAAGATGCGCGACAAAACCGTTACTATATTCAACTGATAAATGAGCCAGTTCTTCTTTATTTTTGCCCGCGTGTCGCGTAGCGCTCGCGGAAACTGTATCTGCTTTAAATTTATATATGTATTGCAATATGGAGAGATCGTGAGCCGCTAAGTCCCAAAAAACATTCACGTCTTTCTGGATAAGCCCGAGATTTATTCTTTGTGAATCAAAATAATACAAATCACCAAGCGCGCCTGAGTCAATTATTTCTTTTATCTTTATAACCGGACCATAATATATGAAGGTGTGATCAACATGAAGAATCCGCCTTTTTTTCTTAGCCAACGCTATCAGTTCCTTGGCCTCGCCTGATGTTTTCGTAATCGGCTTCTCAACAAAGACATGCTTGCCGTTTTCTAGAGCTTTTTTTGCAAGTCCAAAATGAGTAGCGACGGGTGTAGCGATAGCCACCGCATCCACCTCCTTATCTGAAAAAATGTCACTAGCTCTCGTGGTAAAGTTGATATGGGGATAGAGACGTTCAAGCTTCCTTAATTTTTCCATATCAAGGTCACAAACGTGCTTTACCGAGCAATCATCAACCAACAAAAAATTTCTAACCAAGTTTGGCCCCCAATATCCCGCTCCTATTACCCCTACTGTTATTTTTTTCACCATTGGAAAGTAAAGATATCCTACAACAAATTGCCACGTGGAGCAAAGAAACTGCTCCGTTTCATCCAAAGGGAGGGTTTGGCACAAAAAATGCTTATGTTGCCTAGTATTTTTTTAATGAGCAAGATTTTTCAAATCGTGCTCAATCATAAGTTTAACCAATTCTTTGAATTTGACTTTCGGCTTCCACCCCAAAACTTTTCTTGCCTTGGAACTATTTCCCAAAAGATAAACCACCTCTTCCGGACGAAAAAAACTTTTGTTTATAGATAGAATCACTTTTCCACCCTCATCTTTGGCCAGTTCCCTCAGTCCTTTCCCGTGCCACGAAATTTTAATATTCAGCGCGCCCGCAGCCTCTTCCACGAAATCCCTTACGGTGTGGCTCTCGCCTGTCGCCACCACAAAGTCTTCCGGCATTGGCTTTTGGAGCATCATCCACATCGCTTCTATATAGTCTCCGGCAAATCCCCAGTCCCTTTTGGCCTCAAGATTTCCAAGCTCGAATTTGTCTTGCAGGCCGAGCTTTATTTTTGCCAAAGAGTGAGTTATCTTACGAGTTACGAAATGTTTGCCTCTTCTTGGAGACTCGTGATTGAAGAGAATGCCGGAACAAATATACAATCCGTGTTTCTCCCTATAACCCACCACGTAGTCCAGATGCGCTCGAAGTTTGGCTTCGCCATAGGGACTTACGGGATGAAAATCGGTCTTTTCGCTCTGAGGAGGTTTAGACCGACCAAACATTTCACTTGTTGATGCCTGATAGATTCGCACTTTGGGATTCACTTTCATTGCTTCATACAGTAAACGCCCGAGCCCATGATAATTCACCTCCATAGTCTCTTCGGGGCAAGTAAAAGAAATCCCGACGTCAGACTGTGCCGCCAGGTTGTAAATCTCATCTGGTTTTGCGATCTCAACCGCACGCTGAAGCGCCGCTGAGTCGCGCATATTGCCGTTTATAAAAGTGACTTTATGAGAAAAATATAATGATTCCAGTCGCGCCAACGGATCAGTGCTCGTACGCCTAACTAATCCGTAGACTTTATAGCCCTTCGCCACGAGAAACTCAGCCAGATATGATCCGTCCTGGCCTGTGATGCCTGTAATTAATGCCGATTTTCTCTTTAATTTCATTAGAGTCAAACTATAACCTCTTCCTGAAAAATTTTCAACAAAAATCTACTTCATGTCATTTAAAATTCAATACTGAACCTCTTTAACTCTGTTTCATTTCAACGCGTCTAATATAATTGAATCAATTTTTTGCGTGGAAAAAAGTGCCGCGCTCGTCTCTTTCGCTTCAATAGATAACTTCTTTCTCAAATCATAATCTTTCATACGTAAAACATTCTCCACGAAATCAGTCGTAGAGTGGCAAGTCAAAACCTGTTTTCCGTTAAAAAACGGATAGCCAGCCAGCCCTCTTTCGGAAACAATAGTTGGAATTCCCAAAGTGATCGGCTCAAAAATCTTCTGCTGCATGCCGGCCCCCAATAGCGACGGAACAAGCGCGACATCCATGGTCCTTAAATGAGCATGGAGATCAGGCACATACCCGTCATAGCGCACATTTCCGACTACATATGACGCGAATTCTTCCGGAAGTTTAGATCCCATGATATGAAAAATGAAATCTCCCGGCGCCCGTCTTTCCACTTCGGGCGCGATTTTCTTCAGTATTAGCTCCGCCGCTTTTCTGTTATGATGAACATTGTAAGATGCCCCCATGAAAAAGACGTGGAGCGGTCTTGAGTCTCGCGGTATCCACTCGCTTTCCACAACGGACGCTAGACCTCGAAGCGGCAGAGTGGAAGTGTGGCGCGATCCCAAAATACGATAAATTTTCTCTTCGTTTGGAGTTATGGCGAGTACCGCTTCACTTTTGATCACAGTTATTATCTCGCTTAGAACCTTTGGAAAAAATTTGGCCAAATTACGCAATGAAATTCCATCCTCTTGTAAAAAATGTACCGGCTCAAAATTAATGGATCTTGTCACTATTCGGATATTTCTACTTTTGAAAATTTTATATAGAGGCCAAAGATAAGTATAGTCAAACCATACAAGCTCCGGTTTCCATACTTCCGCCAGCTCTTCCGCCGCATTTTGAATGACAGAGTCGCTATATTCGTTAGCTGCCCCATCCCAATGAAACGGATTCGTATGTTTAATAAAAGACTGATCCGCCGCCTTCTTTTTGAACCGATACTCAACAAGAGTAACAGCTATGCCGTGTTTCCTCCCCCATTCATCAATTTGATTCTTGTCTTGAAAGGCAAAATATTTTGCCAAGACCCGCACTTCAAAACCCAATCGCTTTAAAGTCAAGATGCCCGACATCCTGTCTTTCTCACAAGCTCCTGAATCGGGCAGAGGAAATTTTGGCGTTATTACCAATATCTTCATAATAGATACGAATATACCATATAAATAACCATATATCACCGTCTACACTTGCCAAATATGAAAGTAGATTCTAAACCCAGCGCCGCGGGGCGTTATTCATTCGCAGAGCTATTCTTTCCGTCCAATAATTATATTCGTGTCTCCAGTTCCTGGCACAAAGTAAGCCAGAAATCGGCAGATAGATCGATGGACCTTGAACATTTTTTTTAAGCTAAAGTCCGGCCTCATGCTTTGAGTGTTTCTGGCACAAACAATCTCAATCGACAATTCCGTAAACATTAGCTTTAATTCTGACAAAATATATTCTCTCCAGTGGCCGTTAAAATCATTACCCTCGTTAAAAAATGTTTTGATATTGGTTACAGGTGATCGTCCTAAGAGAAATCGCAGTCTGTTCATCAAGTTGGTTATATTTGGCGTAGCGATGTATATAAGCCCCCCGTTTTTTGTTTTCTCCAAAAGCTTAGTAAGAAACCTTTTAGGGTACGGCTGATGTTCTATTGTGGCGACACTGACAACCATGCCGTAAGTTTTTTTTGATTCCTCATCCAAAAGATCTGTGTTGAAAACCTCCAGAGCGTAACTCGCCCAAATTTTTTTTAAACGTTCAACGTCTCTTACATGATAGTAATTGGAAGGGATAAAGACATATTTATCCAGCCCTTTTACTTTATACCCCAGTAATATGAGCGCAAGAGCAAGTATTCCAATTCCACAACCCACGTCTAAAATCTCGGCATCCTTGCCGATAAATCGAGTAATGTGTCTTAGATGGACAAGATTATTATCAAATTCCCACTTTTGATTATCAGAAAAAGGAGATAATATTTCGTAGGATTTTTTTAATGCTTCTTTCTGCGTCATTTATGTTAAAAAAATATTGCGTGCGTTTACTTTATAAATTTCCGATACCAAATCTGAAAAGTCATGACAGACCAAAGAGTATTGAGGGCATACTGTTTTTTTGAAACATGATCATCAAGAATTCTGTTCAAAACTTTAAAATCAAACATGTGTTTTGTCTCCTTATTATAATCCGGGGATAGAACTTCTCTCATAAGCGGCAAAAGCGGCCCACGAATCCATTTGGCGGCCGGAGAAAACCATCCCCATTTAGGCTGATCGATCACAAAGTCCGGCAGATATTCACGCATGGCTTCCGTTAATATTCTTTTCCCGCGATAATGCCTGCCCCGAGATAAAATATTAAGACCTTTTCCACCAAGCTTCATGGAGAAAGGTATCCTGTCGGCAAGCTCAACCAATCTGTGATCAAGCAGAGGCACTCTCTGTTCAATTCCGGCCGCCATAGACATCTTATCCGATCTGACAAGAGATTCCGACGGAAGCCAGGAAAGAACATCCGTCCTCATGAACTGTCTGGTAAAGTCCGGCATAATTTCTTGGAAATATAAATTATTGAATATTTCAAACGTTGCATCGGGTTGATTTAAAGCTGGAGAAAAAAACTCCGATATTATATTTTCTTTTTGAGCAAAAAAAGAGAGATATCTTTCGGCGCCATCTTGAAGAGACAATTTCTTATTAAGCTCATTTCTCAGAAATTTTCCTAAAACCCGTCCGAGGTCAAAAGGAACTTTCCCAATACGATCCAAAAGATAGTTATAATAATATCTTTCATATCCCCCGAAAAGCTCGTCCCCTCCATCTCCACCTAAAACCACTGTCGCCTCTTTGGAAACATGTCGGGCCAGGAGCATATTTACCGCCTGGACATGATTGGAAATCGGCTCATCCATGTGATATATAGACTCCGGTATTGCGTCTATCACATCCTTAGCGCTGAAAATAAACTCGTGGTGTTTCGTACCAAAATATTTTGAGGTCTCTCTCGCTACTTTCATATCATTATTGTATTTCTCTTCCTCTTCCGTTTTTTCAAAACCCGCAGAAAACGTTTGAATCTGCCTAGAATATTCTGAGGCGACTCCGGCAATAATCGTCGAGTCGATTCCACCTGATAAAAATATTCCAACCGGCCTATCAGACACAAGCTCAAGCCGAACAGAATCTTTGATAATCCTCCTTGTTTCTTTAATTATTTCGTCTTTATTTTCTAAAAGCGAAACGTCGGGATATTTCCAATACTGAGTTTTTATGAATTCTCCTTTTCTGACTGTTCCGCAGTAACCCGGTTCAAGTTTATAAATATCCTTAAATACGGTATAGGGGGCCGGAACATAGAGCATCCGGCAATTTATATTGAGGGCTTTATAATCAAGTTCTCTTGGAATATCGTGTGCTAGGATAGCTTTAATCTCGGAAGAGAAAATAAATTTTCCATTTTTCCAATAATAATAAAGAGGTTTTATACCTATCCGATCTCTGGCTATAAAAACTTCTTCCCGCTTGCGGTCTAAAATAGCAAAAGCAAACATCCCGTTCAGTTTGCCGAGACACTGACTTCCCCATTTCCTGTAAGCATAGAGCAGAACTTCCGTATCAGTCTTTGACACAAAACGAAACTCCTCCTCAAGCTCCCGTCTTATTTCAATGAAATTATATATCTCTCCGTTGAAAACAATGGCTAAGTCACCCTCTCGCGATTCCATAGGCTGATGTCCTGCCTCTGAAAGATCTATTATAGATAGGCGGTTATGTCCTAAAGACCACTCATTTGAAAAAGCGAAGCCACCGTCATCCGGCCCACGATGGCTCGTTTCCTCATTCATTTTTTGTATGAGAAGCTCGTCTCTAAAATTGAAACCGTTAATCCCGCACATTTTATTTTTTTAATTTATACGCCGCTATGCCGTCTTCCTCAAAGACCAGTTCCAGCTCGGGATAAACATCAAGATTCCAGTTCTGTTTGGTTTTTTTGTCCCAAACAATATAATCCAACCTGTATTTGCCCAACAAATTAATGCTATATCTGTCAGAACCAAGGCCAGTCAATACAGAATTCACATAAGCTACCTCAGTCCTCAAGTCATACTTCTTCTCGTATTCTAAGCCGAGAATATCATATATTTTGTGGGTGTTTCTCTCGGTCTGGGCCGGCTGAGTCCAAAGTATTCTGTTATCCACAGTCATGCCAAAATGCGGATCATCATAAAATTCTGGTTCAAAGATACGGCTAATTAACGCGCGCTCCACGATTTCCAAATCGCTTCCGGGCAGATTGAAAGCATACGTATGATAATAAACGTTCGCGTGCGTATATGCAGGAATAAAACCCATTAAGTCAAAATCTGACAAAAAAACCGAACCTTTTTTTGTGTTGTTATTAATCCAAGAAAAAAGTCCCCCGTATCTTTGAATGTTCAAATAATAATCTTGTGAACCGCTTAGGTGTCTTTTCCAAGAGAAATGAAATGATGACAAACGAGCGGAAGGAATGATCATAAGCATACAAACGATTGACGTTATCAAGATTTTACCGGATTTCCTTTCATTTGACGCCAAAATTTTACCGATAAGGTAGCTTCCTGTTAGTAGATAAATGAAAACGGGCATCCATGACCAATGATTAGCGTTTTGAATGATCATACCGCTTATAATCTGATGGTTGGGATATATTATATTGGCGATGAGAAACGTAAGCAGTATTTGGTTATCTTTTGCTCCGAGTAGTCGATATCTCCAACTGACACTGACAAAAGAAGCTAGCCAGACAATAGCCACAGCGAGTCTAGGCAAAGTTTCAGGCAAGTGTGAAAAATAAACCCCAACCCTGACCATTGTCTCGGCGTGATTAGGCGCGGACAGGCCCGCCCAAACCGAATAAAAATAAGGCAAACCAACAATGATACCGATAAGCAGTATCCAGCCAGAGCGAAAAACCTCTCGGTAATTTCTTCTAAAAATTTCCAAAATGGCATAGACACCCAATATTACGACGACAAAGGACCAGTGATAAAAATATGTAAGAAACAAAAAACCGAGAATAATTCCGGCACAGATGATTTTTGCCGCGCCTCTTTTGCGATGAAGTACAGCATGCGCCCACAAAATAAGAAACAAAATTAAAAGCGGGAACGATATTTGCGAATGAATCGGCTTGAAAAACCCGCCAGTGATGACTGTAACGAAAAGGAAGGGTAAAACTACAGCCAAGATAGGATGATAAGGATTGAATATCCTAAAGAAATAAAACAGAAGCAAAAAAATCAACATTGACCCGAAAAGATCAAACCATATTTGGGCGATGGGCGGTATGGTATTTAAAAGTTTTGAAACATAAGCGACGAAATATTCTCCGGCTGACGCCTGAGGATACGGCTCTTCTTTGTGTTCAGCGAAATACGGATGATTAATACTTTTTTGTCCATCCAAAATTTCACCGATTCTGGCAAAATAATACAAAGAGTCTCCATCAAAAGCCGGCCAAACTTCCTTGTAATCACTGCCTACTTGCTTCAAAAAAACGAAAGAAGGGGCAGCGGTAAAAACACCGACCAGCACGGCAAAAATGAGCGCCGCCAAAAACATACGCCTTTTCCGTCGGTTATATGTTTCTTTCTTTGGATTTAAAATTTTCGTATCCATTTTTTTACTATTATGGCGAGATGTCTTAGAGCCTGTTCATAATCTAACCGAAATTAACGAACAGGCTCATACAATTTGTTATTTCTTTTCAGCAAGACAAAATATGGAAACACCGAAAGGAAAATTACCGAAAAAAAGGCATATTTTTTCGAAAGAAAACATCATGCCCAATAACCAATTAACAGCTCCGGTTGCGCCGAAGCTAAAATCGCTCTTGCTGCCGCTAAATTTAGCATCCTTTTTGCGGAAGACGCGAACCGCCCATACGACAGGAAAGAGAATAGTGTTGAAATAGGTCGCTCTCTTTACGCTAAACCCGCATGCCTCAAGTTTTTTTACAATCTCTGATCTTGTATACCTGCGAAAATGTCCCGCTTTTACATCATGAGAACTCCACAGAAAGTCGTATGCCGGCACTGTGATAGCGATAAAACCGCCGGTCTCCAGCATGGAGTGGATTTTATTGAGCGCTTTCATATCATCTTGAATATGCTCAAGGACGTCAAACAATGACGCGGCAGAATATTCACGCGTACCCCGAAACAGCTCCAACGGGACATCGTAGACATTGTTTGAATCCCCGCTTTTTTTGATAAGATAGGCCAACCGATTGTTGGGTTCCAGTATATCCACTTCACTTGCGTGTTTTTTCAACATGGCAATCATAGACCCGCCTCCACTGCCTATATCAATTATACTTTTTAATTTTTTACGCTTTCTCCAAGCTCTGGCTAAAAGAAAGCCGACAATTTTCTTGCGTCCTTGAAACCACCAATGAGTATCATGCCAATTCCTATGGATGTCGTATAAAGTGGAATCCATGAGATTATTCTTTAAAACCAATTTTCTTTTTAATAATGTAAACTGGACGATTCTGAACCTCTATATAAATTCTGCCTACATACTCGCCCATCACTCCGAGAACGAAAAGCTGTATTCCGCCAAGAAAAAATAAAACGAGCACTAGCGATGTCCAGCCGGGAACCGCGATTCCGACAGTCAACCAAAGAATGATGATGGATATCCCGGAGAAAAAACTTAATATTGTCATCGAAAATCCAATATATTCCGAGAGCTTTAAAGGAAATGTTGAAAAACCCGTTATACCGTCAAAAGCGAGATGAAAGAGCTTGCGTAATGTATACTTTGTTTTTCCCGCGACTCTCTCATCCCTTTCATAAACGACACCAATTGAAGAAAAGCCGGTCCATGAGCGCAATCCCCTAATAAAACGGTTTTTTTCAGGCAGCCGGACAATAGCGTCTACGACACTTCTGTCCATCAATGAAAAATCGCCCGCATCAAGCGGTATGTCCACATCAGCCATTTTTTGAAGAACTCTGTAAAAACCTGAATACAGAAGTCTCTTGATCATATTTTCTTTCCGCTTTGTTCTAATCGCGTAGACTATATTGTATCCTTCTTTCCATTTTTGAATGAGACTGGGAATAATCTCCGGAGGGTCTTGTAAATCACCGTCCATTATCACCACAACTTCTCCCGAGGAATGCTCTAATCCCGCTGAGACCGCGGATTGATGGCCGAAATTGCGAGAAAAAGTTATTAGCTTTGTCTGTAAAAGATTTTTTTGAATGATTTCCTCAATAATCCCCGTCGTTTTATCAGTACTTCCGTCATCCACAAATATGACTTCATGTCTGTTTAGATTTTTTAACACGCCAACCAGGCGGTCACAAAGAGCCGGAAGGGTTTTTTCTTCATTCAAAAGCGGTATCACAACTGATATGTCTGGTCTCATATTTATTTATTGAAGACAAGGTAACAATAACAAAAAAAATTAACAACTGCTATGACCACTCCGGAAAAAATTTGAGCTAAAAGATACCATAACCCCGCGATTTCTACAAAAGAATAAACAAGGGCCGTGTTGATTATCGCTCCGCCTATTGCTATTGCGACATAAACGGCAAACTGACTTTTTATTCTGCTCGCGCGATTATCTTCAAATGTCCAATATTTTTGCAGAACAAAACTTACGATCACTCCGAACATAAAACTGATAACGGCGGACGAAAGATACCAAAATCTCATTATATCTGTCAGCAAAAAAAGCAAGGCGATATTCGCCGCCGCCGCAATAGTGCCGGAAATTACATACTTTGCAACGCGCTTGTGTTTGATCACCTGGCCATGGAGAATAGAATAGTTACTGGCAAAAAATTTACGAACAGGGTATTTATGCGCCATACAAACTAGACTAGCAAATGATTAATCAAAAGTATACGAAAAGCTGAGCATCGGAACAACGGCATTTCCAAAGGGAGGGGTTGGCGTATAAATATGGCCTGGATTCCCGTCTCAGCGGGAATAACAACCCTCATCAGGGCGTGAGCACGGTTACGCCCCTTTGACATTTTGTAAATATGTTTTATACTTTATTTAGTTTGAAAACATAAACAAAACAGAAAAAAAGAAGGGTGTTTGAATGAGTTTTTTAAAAACTTTCATTGAATGCTTCGTCGTCTGGCGAGCAAAAGGAACATTTATGCCTAACGATGGCAGGGCCGATGCCATACTCGTGCACGCTGGCGGCAACGCGACAGATGGTTCACCCGGGGAAATCAACCGTTTTTTGGCCTTAGTGGTCAGACAACTTCATACTGAAACTAGGCTACCGATAATAGCGCAAGGAGAAATAGTTCCATGCCTACATGGTCTGCCACTATATGGCTACATACCCACGCAAAAAGAGTATGTAAAATATCTGAACACCGTGGATGTGGCACAAATGCAGAAAGCGGTTCTTGAAGCACAAGGATGGAAACATCCAATATTGGTCAGTTATCAACCCCATATTTGGAGAGCGGGCAAAGTTCTCAAGAAAATAGGAGTCGACGTACTCATGGCAGATGTATCACAAGTCGTATACGACAAAAGATGCGTCCAAAAATGGATGAGGAGTCCATGGTTAAATTACCCCCGAGAGCTCGTCTGCCGACTTGTTTGGCTTTTCCAAGGTAAAATTTAGAGCGCACTTATTAGAGTCGCGCTTTTTTTAACACACGCGCAATCCTTCCAGACGTTTTTCCATCCCAAAATGGAATGGGGGGTCTTTTTTTTTGCGTCTTACGTTTCTTGAAGCGCGCGTAAGCATGTAAAATTGATCGCTTTGTGACTCCGCCAATCATATTTGTACCTCGGCTTACAGTGATAGGTCGTTCCGTTTCAGCTCGAAGAGTAATGCATTGCACACCCAGATAAGTTGATTCCTCTTGAATACCCCCGGAGTCAGTTAAAATTAAAACAGCGTTTTTTTCATAATAAATAGTCTCGCTGTACGAGAGCGGCGGAAGGAGATGGCAAATTTTACGCAGTTTTTTCATATATCCGAACCTACGCGCCATCTTTAGCGCTCGCGGATGTAGAGGCATATAGATTTTCCTGTCTTTTGCGATGATTTCAAGCGCGTTAAGAATTTCTCCGAAAATTTTTTTATCGTCAATGTTTTCAGCCCTATGCAAAGTGGCAAAATAAAACCTCTCGTCGCTGGTTCTAACGCGGGGAAGATACTTTTTTAACGTATCAATCATTATATTTCCGACATTGTAGACATTTTTATGTATTCCTTCTTTCATCAGATTTCTTACGCCACTTTCTTCCGTGACAAACAGCAAATCAGACAACCGGTCAGTGATTATTCTATTTGTTTCTTCTGGCATTTTTTTATTGAACGACCGCAAACCCGCCTCAACGTGCGCTATCGGTATTAACAGCTTTTTTGCCACAAGCGCCGCGTAAAGCGTCGAATTTATGTCTCCCACAACCACTACAAGATCGGGGTTTTCTTTTTTATACACCGATTCAAGCCCCTTCATGATGTCGGTCATTTGACTTATAGGCGTTTTACGGCTCGGTTTTAAACTATAATCTTCCTTTAAACCGAATTCATCAAGAAAACTCCGAGACATATTGGCGTCATAATGCTGGCCGGTATTTACGAGCATTACGTCCACCTTCTCTTTTTTCAGGATGTGGTAAAGAGGAGATATTTTCATAAAATTCGGTCTCGCGCCACACACTAAAAGTATTTTTGTTTTGACAGGTTTTTTCATTATTTTCCCGTAATGATATATTCTCGCATTTTACTTATCAAAGCGCTTAGACTGTGTTTCTCCTCAACTATTGAACATAGTGAATCTTTGCTGAGACTCTTCCATTTTTTTTGTCTTATAAATTCGGCGAGTGTTTCCGGTTTATCATCTTCCGGATATATTGGAAGCCCTATGGCTATAGAATTTGCTTTAGTGGTGACGGGATAAAGGCCGAAGATCATCGCCTCAAGCATAGTTTTATCTATGGTTTCATAAGCCATGTTTAAAAAAAGACCATAATTTCCATAGATGTTTTTCAACTCGGACATTGGCACCGGTCCGGCGAATCTAACCCTGTGTTGGAGTCCTTCTTTCTTTACAAAATCAATAAGTTCCTCGTAATAATCTTTTTCCACCGGTCTGCCGTATACAGTTAACCGATAACGAGTATCAAGACACAAAAGCGCTTTTAAGCAAATATCTATTCTTTTTGACCTGCATACTCTGCTTACCACCAATAACTGGAACTCGTCGCGAGACGGACCAACTTCGGTTGCGGCATTTCTCCAGAACGATATATCTATTCCGTGCCCTGTTATAATTCTTTTTTGGCTGGTCTTGTACTGAGGCAGACTTTGATCAGTGGCGGCGAAAATTCGTCTGGCCATCAAAAAAGCGATTTTCAGATGGATATGATTTTTGTAGTGAGTATACCAAAGATAACTCGGTATATTCCGGAGTTTCCAATACCAGCCTCCCAGAGTGAAGTATTCTGGATTCATATGAATGAACACTTTGTCATATCTAAGAGTGAATATATGCTTCAAAAAGATTAATGCCCTAAGAATTCTTCCATTGCCTCTTTCCTTCCCCAGAGAGTATACCGGGAACGAATCGCTAAAATCTCCTTTCTCCAGGCAAATCACTGTTACGTTGAAGCCTTGTTTTACAAACTCATCAATCCACAGAATAACAAACGCAAGATCATCATCCTTACTGTGAATCTTTTGAGTGATTAGAAGAAGATTATTTTTTATTTTTGCCATATACTGAGTATAACTGATCAAGATCCTTCCCGCTTTCAAGTAAAAGTTCTATATTTTTTCGTTCAATAGCATCTATGACCCCAATATTGTTTCCTTTTCTGAAATGTTTTCTTAGAAAAGCTGAAAAGGCGGCAAAATCTTTGATAAAACAATGACCCCCCGCGCCTCTACCATTTTTATGCTCCACTTCTATGTGCATCTGGCCGATCCACGGCTCGGCGGCTAGCGCTCTCTTGACTGAGTGCCAGTCCAAACCAAGCCGAGTGGACAATTCGTAAAGTATATTCATATATACTATTTTAGAATAATAAAAGGTATTTGTGGCATATTTAATGAACTCGGATTCTCTAGAAGAAACAACTGAGGAATACTTTGCTCGCGGAAGCATAGATAGTACCAACCTTGCTTTTTCTTGATATTTTGCCGATCTGATTGGAATGCCTATAATATTTTTTGTCGGATTGGCAGCGTCTTTTTTCGCCGTTGCTGATGACAGAAATTCGGGCGAGTGCAACACAAAAATATGCTTCATCTTTTTATTTATCCTTTCAGTCATTCCCGGTAACACCGTTGATTTGATCACGACAACAGACCCGGGGCCGGCCAACTTGACCGACTCTTCAACAATATCGCCGTTAAAACCCTCCGGCGTGGTCGGTGTTGGAACGGCCACGAAAATAACTCCGCATCCTTTCAATTCGTTTTTGTTTCGGATATATTCAGGCTCTAAACCGTATCGCGTTACCTTATAACCTCTACGCTCAAAATCGTCGGCATAATTTTTACCTATATATCCTTGCCCTATGAATCCAACTTTTATTTTCTTTTTATTCATGGCGCTTCTGTTCATCCGATTATTATTCATTCTGATCATTATGATTATATTAACCTTAGTAAATTTTGACGAGGTACCGCAGGGCGTTCCTCCTCTTCCCATCTTTAGAGGGGAAGTGCCGAGTCCTTGAGGTGATGGGGTGTATTCTTCTCTTATTCGTATCCATCCCCGACCGCATCGGTCGGGGCTCTGACCGAAGCGGTCGGGGTAGTACCATTCGTACTGTGTCCCGCCGTAGCTTCTTAGCGAAGGGGGATATTGGCATCGTGTCCCCATTCGTGTGCGCTATTTGTTAAGCGGTTTTCACGCTTTTCGTCAAGCGGTATCTACTGCTATCAATACAATTTCTTCTTCCACGTTTCGGGCAGAAGATGATGGTCAAGCTCCAAATCTTCCAAGTAAGTGAACTTCTGCGGGCCGATCCGCCGAGCCCAGTCTATTGTATCCTTTATGCCAGATGACAATGAGATCTTGGGTTCAAAACCTATATATTTTTTTGCTTCCCTATGATCACAATAAGCATACTTGACTTCAAATGGTCTTGCCGGGATATGTCTGGGCAAAAGATTGCTTGGCACTTTCTCATCGTAAAAAAATTGCCTGATTATTTCTTCACTCAAAAAATCCAACGTAACAGCTTCGTCGCTTCCTAAATTGAAAACTCCGCCTTCGCACGAGTGTAAATATGCCGCCTTAACTAAATGCGGAACAACATCATCAATGTGAGAATACGCTCTTTTTTGTTTTCCTCCATAAATGTAAAATGGTTTGCCCTTAAGAAGCTGGTTGATAAAAATGCCTATGACGTTTCTGTAAGGATCCGTAAGGTTTTGCCTAGGGCCATAAACGTTGTGCGGCCGTATTATAACGTGTTTAAAGCCGTATACCTTGGCCAAAGACACGGTAACCCGCTCCATGGCATGTTTTGATATGCCATAGACGGACTCGGGCATCGGCATTGATCTTTCTTTAAAAGGGACTTGACCCGCGCCATACACGCTCATTGTGCTCACAAGCACCATCTTTTCCAAATTGTTTTTTATAGCCGGCACGAGAAGATTGATGTAAGCGGAGTAATTTCTATCTGACGCGCTAAGCGGAGTAAATTGGCTCCGCCCTTCGTGGGCATCCGCCGCAAGATGAAAAATAATTTTGGGTTTTAGCTTGCTTATCAGTCTCGCAGTTGCTCTCCTGTCGCGCAAATCAAGCTTGATAAATCTTTTTTTATCCCCCACATTTCTCATAAAACCGCCTGACAAGTCATCAACCCCATACACATTGTGGCCTTCTGAGACGAGCAGATCAAAGACATAGCTCCCAATAAAACCAGCCGAGCCCGTCACCAAAATAGTCATCTTGCCAGTTTTATTTTTTTTTTGATTTTTTTTGACCATATACCAATTGCAAAAGATGACTGTCCTTACCGCTCTCATTCAATAACTCTATGTTCTTTTTTTCCAATTTTAGCAACGCTTCATGTCCCGTCTTGTCACCCGCTGTTTTGTGGTAGAAATCGGTAAAAGCCGCGAAGTCTTTGATAAAACAATTACCTCCCGCGCCTCTACCTGTCCCGTGAAGGGGTTCTAAATGGCTGTGGCCGATCCGCGAATCGGCGGCAACCGCGTCACGGACCTTTTCCCAAGACAGGTCTAGAACGTTGACGAGGTTATATAAGATATTCGCGTACACTACTTTCGTATACAAAAAACAATTTCCAGCGTATTTAATTAGCTCGGCCTCGCTTGAGCCGCAAACGATTTCAAACGGCGCTTTGGGCAATACTGACATAACCTTATTTGCCACATCAAAATATTTCTTTGACACCCGAGGAATACCGATAATATTTCTCTGTGGACTGGCGGCGTCTTCGGCCGCGGATCTTTCTCTTAGAAATTCAGGTGAGTGGACAATATAGATTCCCGGGTATTTGCGCTGAAGCTTTTCTGTGGTCCCCGGAATTAGACTTGATTTTATAACCGCTATCTTTCCATTTCCCACATGTTTAAGCACATTTGACACAATTGAACTGTCAAAACCGTCCGGCGTAGTGGGAGTTGGTACGGCGACGAAAACGACATCGCATTTTTTAATTTTATCCCGTGCTCCCGCGTACGGCTCTTCTTTTGAATATCGTACTACATCAAAACCCCTTCTTTCAAAATCATCCGCGTAATGCTTGCCGACCCATCCCTGACCAATAAAACCAATTCTCAACTTGGATTTTTTCATAGTTATTTATTCTAATATATTTCCTTCCTTTGACAAATTACATGAGTTTGCTGCTTTGAGCCAAGATAGTTTATACAAACGGATGGTCTCCTCTTTGGATATTAAGAGTTGTTTTGAATCGCGGGCGTTGCGAGCCAATGTATTCCTTAGAGCGAAATTTTCGATAAGCCGTTTCATTGCTTCTTCCATCTTCTCTTGATCACCGACGGGAACAATCAAGCCGTTGTATTCATGTATTATAAATTCATCAGCACATCCGACTCGTGTCATAATAACCGGCAATCCGAAAAGGCACGCTTCAACAACCGCCATCCCCCATCCTTCGGAATTGGATGAAAATAGAAAAATATCCGCTTTTTCGTAAAACTCCGTCATGTCTTTTCTCCATCCTAAAAAAACAACGCTTTTTTCTAACGAAAGAGACTTTGCAAGTTTTTGTAATTTTTTCATCTCTTTACCATCACCTGCGATCAGAAGACTGCTCTCCTTGTAATCCGAGGAAACTTTGGCAAAAGCTTTTATCTGCATAGATATATTCTTGACAGGAACGAGCCGACCAGCAGTCAGGAAGCATATTTTTTCGGAATTTTTTTTGCTCGGAATATTTTTCTGAATATCCGATCCGAATTCCGGACCATTTTGCGACGAGTTCTTGGGGATAAAAGCCGGATCAATAGGAACAACGATAAATTTTTCCTGTTCTATCTTGAATCGGTCTATGAGCTCATCTCGCGTTCTTTTGCTCACTATCCTGATAATGTTGCAATGCTTAAATAAAAACGCCGCAAGAATATTTCTAAAATAATTTTTTTTTTCAATTCCGTGAACCTGGACTTCCAGTCCCACACCAAAACTCCTGGAAAGCACAAAAGCAATGAAAGCCAAAAAATGTATATCCTGCACCGTAATTACGGTATATTCCTTTTTTTTCATCAGGTGGGACGCTTTTAGGTAGATTTTTAAAGCCTTCGTAAATTTATTACCGCCAGCTACGCCGAAAAAAGAAGCTCGGGTATTCTCTTCTTCGTCAATATCAACAGCCGACGGATAGATGGTATCAAACCGATCCACATTTTCCGCGTATCCTCTGACTCGTTCCCTCACCGCGGATCCTTCCTCACCCATTTTAGGATCTAAACTCAAGGAAATGATTTTAAGAGCATCGCTTGCGTTTTTTGTTTTTTTATTTGATTGCATCATATATATCCATAAATTCATTCCTTATGTTTTTCCAAGAATGGAAAAAAGTGAATCTCTCTACTTTTGTTTTAAACTTACTGTAATTCAGCTTGTCACTGAGGAATGTAATTTTTTCGACTATATCTTTTTCATCTTCCGGATCGACAAATACCGCAACGTCTTTAAGCCGATCATAAAGGCCGGTTTCTTTAGTCAGAATAAAAGGCTTACCGGCTCGGAGCGCGTCAAGAATCATATTGGGACTTATATCTCCAAGCGACACGAGGATTATGGCGTACGCGCTTTTTATTTTATCCGTAAATTTCTCATAAGGCGCGTTTGAGATATCTAAACTGATATCCGGGCACAATTGTCTAGCTTCACCGAAAGCGCGAATAAGACGTTCATGATTTTTCCACTTCAGAGCTCTCGTACCGGCGATGAAAGTCTTTGACATTGGTTCCTTTGACTCTGTTTTATCTCCATAGTAATTCTCGACAACAAAACACTTTTTTGAGTCTAGTCCATATGCTTCTATAAAAATATTCCTCTGCCACTCAGTACTAAATATGACCGCTGACGCGTTACGCATTGTCCATCTGGAACAACTGTAAATAATTTTTTCTTTTCTTGAAAAATTATTTTTACTACCACTATAAAAATTCCTAAACAGTACAAGATCGCCTGTTCTTTCGACGTAGGATTCCCAGAGGAAATCACCGCCGGTGCGAATGATAATCTTCTTACCTAGAATTTTCGCCGCGGACACGGACGGAAAGCCGACGCTAAACTGATCGAGGGCAATATACAAATCAGCCTTCATCAACTTGATAAATGCTTTTACAAAAAAAACAACGTGCCTTACTCCCGTCGGAAGCGCGTTTTCAATTCCATATTTTAATACATCAACTTTAACACCCTCCGCGCTAAAGGCCTCTTTTAGATTTTTTGCGTATTGGGCCGGACCCCCGATTTGGGGTGGATAGATACCGGTTGCAATAATAATTTTCATTGAGATCGTGTATTAACCTTTGCTTCAGTTTATACATATTCCCGTCTTTACACAAACATATGCATAGCAAATGTAAGAGCCCATCCACGATCTAACCGCCAGATATAAAGCAAGACCCCCACACCAATATTCATTGGTGTGATCTCGCAAAGCGAGCTGGGGCTTGACTGCCGTAGATCGTGGATGGGCTCTAAGACTCCTAGTTAATTATCATTTAATGCGTCTGGCATAAGGTAATAAGGAGTTAAAAGTTATAACAAACAACGTACTATGTACTATGAGAAGAATTTTGCTTCAGCTGGTTAATATAATAGTTGGATTGGTAGAACTGATTTTGCTATTGCGCTTTTTGTTGCGTCTCCTCGGCGCCAATCCGGCGGCACCTTTCGCGTCATGGCTTTACGCCACCAGCGCCCCGCTTTTAGAACCCTTCAGAGGTTTATTCCCTTCACCCGTGATTGAGCGCGGGCTTGTACTGGAATTCTCCACCTTGTTCGCCATACTGATCTATGCTCTGTTCGGATGGCTTGTGAGCGAGTTCATCTTCACGTTGAACAATATCACCAACAACAGGCGAAAAACACGCGTCAGCAAAACGAAAGTGGAGGAAGAGTGATAGAAAATTTATAATTTCCAAGAAAATAAGGAACGGGGTTGGATATTATTTTTTAGAGGTGGTTTTGTCCCATCGAAATCCGTTACCAAAATGTCCGTATTTCGCTGTCTCTCTATATTGCGGAACACGAAGCTTCAAAAAATCAATAATGGCGCGCGGCTTCAAATTGTACCCTTTTATTTTTTCCTGATGACCGTCCAATGTAACGGTTGCCATAAGCGGCTCTGCCAGACCGATAGCGTAAGCGATGTGAACATAAACCTCCTTCGCGCCCTTCTTTTTTAGATAATCGACAGCCACTTTTCTGGCCATATAAGCCGCGCTTCTATCAACCTTGGTCGCGTCCTTGCCTGAGAAACAACCTCCGCCCAAAGGAATATGAGGACCATAATTGTCCACCGCCAATTTTCTCCCGGTAAGACCAGTATCCGCGTGGAAACCGCCGATCGTCCAAGAGCCGTTGGGGTTTCTCAACCAGATATCCTTTATATTTTTAACATCGTCAGCTAAGTATTTTTCAAATTCTTTCACGGCTTTATCCAACTTAACATCTGACATGTCACCGCTCTCGCAAAGAGAAGTGACTATCTTCCTTATCTTGCCATCCTCCACCGTAACCTGAGCTTTGCCGTCATGTCTGCCCATTGCTTTAGTTAATTTTCTTGAAAGCACGACCTCAAGAGGCAGCATTTCGGGCGTGTCTACAGTCGCGTAACCAACCATTATTCCCTGGTCTCCGGCTCCATCGACATCCACGCCTTTTTTTATTTCCGGACTTTGTTCCACGACATTTACAGTTACTCCAATCTCCTCTTCATAACCGCAATCTTTATATATTTCTTTCGCGATTTTTCTTATGTTCACATAAGTTTTCGTCGTCAATTCTCCCGTAACAGTAATAATGCCGTGCCCGCCCAGCACTTCTATGGCCGACCTAGTTTTCGGATCATCCTTCAAGCACGCATCCAAAATCGCGTCTGATATTTGATCGCATACTTTATCCGGGTGTGCTAATGAAACCGACTCCGCTGTTTTTAATGAGTTCATATTTTTATAATCGTGAATCACGAAACTCGTCGCAGCAAGGGCTTTTGCGGAACATTGCCGAAGCCGACGGGCGACCTCCATCCCCTCTTCCCCTCTCTTGCTCCGCCGAAGCTCGCTTCGAGCGAAGGGGAGTTAGAGAGGAAGTGCCGACCGTGTCCCGCCGAAGCTCTTCTTAGAGCGAAGGGGGAGGGTTTCCGAGGCGATGGGGTGTTTTCTTTTCCTCTGTTAGAAATTGGAAATTGGGAATTATAGTTCAATTGCTTCACCATCCTGAGAAACTCGAAGGAGAAATTTCCTCAAAAAGCCCTGCCGAGAAAAGAGTTTCGTAATTCAAAATTTTATAACAAAAAAATCCTCCTTGGGGGAGAATAATATATATTATATCCTTCCCCGATCGGGGCTGGTTGGAGCACCTTCTGTTGAATACAACAGGGTTGCTGACAGGTCATTGAGCCAGAACTCTCACTGTCTCTTGATAATTATTAAATTGTAAATTAAGTATAACGCAACCGTAAAAAAATACAACTGGTGCACTGGGTTAGTGTACAGTTGACAGTAGAAAGGCATGAAAAAGAAAGGTTCTTTTAATAGTATTGATAGCTTGCTAGAAGAA